>VFZY01000082.1 GCA_016870915.1 Acidobacteriota bacterium
GAACGAGAGCTGAAAGGGCTGGTTTTGTTTGTCACCCATTGGGTGCTGTCCTCCGCAGGGGTCTTCGCTGCCTTCAAACCCCTATCGATATTGATGCGGACGAGCATCCAGGAGATTCGCACGCGCGGCTCAAAACGGAAATGTGGGTCAAAATGTTCTTCCTGACCAAGGACACCGTGTACGCCGCAGGTTGAACTCAATGTCTACTAACCAACGGTCTGATTAATATGCCGCGGAGATCCGCCAGGCGGTGGCCGCCGTGAATGGCAGGTTGCCGGTCACGGAGATGCAGACGATGAAGGCGGTCTACGAGCGGTCCATGGCCCGCACGGCGTTCACGATGACACTGCTCGGCTTGAGCGGGGCCATGGCGCTGCTGGTCGCGCTGGTGGGGATTTACGCGGTGATCTCCTACGCCGTCGCGCAGCGGACGCGCGAGATCGGCATCCGGCTGGCGCTGGGCGCGCAGCAGCAGGAACTGAAGATCCTGTTCGTACGCAATGGCTTGATTTGGGGCGGCGTCGGCGCGGCGGCCGGTCTTGCCGGCGCCGTCGCGCTTTCGCGCATGATGTCGGCGTTGCTGTTCGAGATCAGCCCCGTGGATCCGGCTACGTACGCCGGAGCCGTGGCGGTGCTGCTGGGGGCAGCGGCTGTGGCCAGCTACCTGCCGGCGCGCCGTGTGGCCCGTGTGGACCCGTTGGAGTCACTGCGGTCCGAGTGAGCCGGGGCTTCGGTCACGCTGATGAGGTCAGGCAGGTCAGGTTGGGCAGGTCAGATCAGGTGAAGCTGCGCCGCAGCGCACTGACCGCCGCGCCAAGCACGCCCATTTCGCCGGTGGTTTCCACTCGCTCAAACACGCTGCCCTGAAGGGAACTCATGCGGACCATCTCATGCAGGTAATGGTTGAGGAGCGTGAGGTCGACGAATTGCGCGGTGGGCCCCGTGAGGTAGAACTTGCCCGGCCCTTCCATGTGCACCACGGTGGCCGTGGCGGCGGCCAGCGCGCGGTGGGCCTGCTTGAAGAAGGCAAGGCAACGCGCATCGCCCGCGCGGGCGTTCTCGAAGACCTCTTCGGGCTCAAGATCCAGGAAGCGGAGGCGCATGGCGCGGTAGCCCAGCACGCCTTCCAGGTGTCCGATGCCGCCGCAGCCGCAGAAGCGTTCCTTGGGATCCAGGGTCACCACCGAATGCCCGCCTTCCCAGAAACCCTCGGACCAGGGGTAGCGGCCATAGCCGATGCCGCCCGCCAGCATCCAGATGCGGGTGAGGCGCTCCAGTTGCATTCTCGAGCCGGCGATACCGGCGGCCATGGCATCGGCGTCGTTCACCGTGACGACGGGCGCCGTGATGCCCCTGGCGCGCAGCCGCTGGCCCAGTTCCCGTTCGATGGCCAAGCCCTTCAGTTGCTGCAGGTTCGGAGCTTCGATGATCATGCCGTCGCGCACCACGCCGGGTACTCCAAGGCCAATGGCGGCCGCCGATTGAGCGCCTTCCACCGCCATGACTGCCTGCACGATGAGATCGAGAATCCCGTCCACCGGGACGCCGGCCAGCCCCTCGGTGTCGCCCTCGCCACCGTCGCTTGCCGGGCGAACCACACTGAGGCTGCCCGCCACGCGGTTGTCCCTGACCAGCCCGGCCGAAATGGTTTCAAGAGCCAGAATTCCAATTGCTTGTGCCATGTTTTTCTCCGTTCCCCTAGAGCCGCGTCAGCTTGTTCAGGCCATTGAAGGCCGCCGCCTTGTAGCATTCGGCGAGCGTCGGATAGTTGAGAACCGTGTCGATGAAGTAGTCCACCGTGCCCTTCAGAATCAGCACTGCCTGGCCGATGTGGAGAAGTTCGGAGGCGCCCTCACCGATGATGTGGACACCGAGGATCTCATGCGTTTCCCGATGGAAAATCATCTTCAGGCGGCCGGTGGTGTCGCCGCGGATCTGCCCGCGGGCAATCTCGCGGTAATACGCCACGCCCACTTCATACGGCACGTCCTCGTCGGTCAGTTGCTCCTCGGTCTTGCCGATGAAAGAGATTTCGGGGATGGTGTAGATGCCGTAAGGATAGTAGGCCGGGTTGGAGTGCGCGGCCGCGCCGCAGGCCACGGCGGCGGCGATGCGGCCTTGCTCCATGGAAACTGACGCCAGGCTGGGAAATCCGATGATGTCGCCAACGGCATGGATGTGCGGCTGGCCGGTGCGGTAGTTCTCATCCACCGTGATGCGGCCCCGCGAGTCACCGGTGAGGCCCGCCGCTTCCAGGTTCAAGTCGTCGGTGTTGCCCTGCCGGCCCACCGCGTAGAGCAGAACGTCGCCGACAATCTTCTTGTTGCTCTTCATGTTGGCAACCACGCCAACACCGTCCGGCGTCTCTTCGACGCTTTCCAGTTCCTCGTTGAGGCGCATCGTCACACGCCGGTCGCGCAGGTGGTAACTGAGCGCTTCCACCATTTCCGAATCGGCGAATTCCAGCAGCCGCGGACGCCGTTCCACCAGGATGACCCGCACGCCGAGCGTGGCGAACATGCAGGCATATTCAACGCCGATCACACCTCCGCCGATGACGATGAGCGTCTTGGGCAGATGGCCCAGGCTAAGGATCTGGTCACTGTTGATAATGTTGCGGCCGTTGATGGGGACCTTGGGCGATTCGGCCGGACGGGTTCCGGTGGCAATGATCACCTTGTCTGCCCGGTAGTCGGTTGAGCCGCGTTGGGAAGTCACCCGGATTGTGTGCGGGTCAACGAAGCTGCCAACACCAAACAAAAGCTCAATGTTGTTGCGCGACAACTGGGCGAGCGTCACGTCGATTTCCGTGCGGATGACGTGCTGCACGCGGAAGGAGAGGTCCGCCATGGAGATCTTTTCCTTCACGCGGTAGTTCACGCCGTAGATGTTCTGGTATTGATACCCGGACAGGTGCAGCACCGCCTCGCGCATGGTCTTGCTGGGAATGGTGCCGGTGTTGATGCAGGAGCCGCCCACAACCTCGCGCTTTTCAACCAGTGCGACCTTCTTGCCGTTCTTCGCCGCCTGGATGGCGGCGCGGTGGCCGGCCGGACCGGAGCCCAGCACGATCAAGTCAAAATGTTCCATGAATGGGTGTTGTCCTGTGTCGTCTTCGTTTTGATCGGCGGGCAGGGCCGAAAACTTTCTAGCCGGCTGTCGGTTAGAACGTCGGCTAAGCTGCAACGGTTCCCGCGCAACGGGGGCGGGGCGCGGCCGCGGACGGGGCGGCGCCGGGGGCCGGACAGCTACTGTTCCAGGTCGCCCCGATGGTTATCGAGGAAATCCCGGTCGATGGCCTTGCGGCCGCGAAAGCCCTCGGTAAGCCCGTGCCAGAAGCTTATGCCGGTCTCACCGAGCTTCCAGCACAGCAGCACTTCCTCGCCCCGATAGAGCGTCGGGAAATCGAGCAGACCGATGTCGAGGTCCTTCACCTGGCAGCCCAGTTCGTGAATCTCCTCAAGCAGGCGCTTGAGCGCCCCCATCGATTGATCGCGTTGATCCTTGAGAGCATGCAAACGGTTGTAGTTGACAAAAGCACCGCCAGCCATTTTGAGGTGGCGCATGTGGCTTTCGAGCGTATCGGACGCTTCCTGCGCCGACTGTTTCAACTCCAGGGCCTTCCGGATGGAGAGTTCCACGGTGGGCAATAGCCGCTCCGCCTGCTCCAGCCGGAAGTACCTGGCCATACTTGTCAGACGCCCGAAACCTGGACGGCGAGCGAACGGCTGCGCGGACCGTCGAACTCCGCCAGGATAATGCTCTGCCAGGTGCCGAGCAGAACAGTTGCGTTCCGCACCTGAAGGCTGAGCGTCTGGTCCATCAGCATGCCGCGCATGTGGGAATCCGCGTTGCGGCGTTCGCAGTCGGAAAACTCAGGGTCATTGTGGCGGTAGTACTGTTCGCGGTGGACCACCTGATCGAAAAAGTTCCGTACGTCGTGCAGCAGGGCATCCTGCCATTCGTTGAGGAACACGGCTGTGGTGGTGTGCAGCGACTGCAGGTGCACCATGCCGTCCCGCACACCGCTCTTGCGGACGATTTCGTTCACCCGATCCGTGATGTTCAAAAGCTGCATCCGGTCGTTCGTAATCCAGTCCACAATCCGGTGGAACACCTTGTAATTCGCCGGTTCCGCTTCGGACTCGGCAACACTCACCGTTTCTATGGGCTGCAGTTGCGGTTTACTCATCCCCTCGGCCGCCTCTCTTTGCTCAATCTCGACGGAATCGGCATTCCCTATTGCTGGCTGCCCGGCACCGGCAGTTAGCACCATTATATCGTCTGCTTTCCGTATTTCGATCAGAGCTTTCGGAAAAGTTTGAGCGCGCCGTTCACCGGCGTGATGATCCCGTTCGCCGGGACAACCGGCCCGGTTACGAGATTCGGTGGCGGGCGCCGGCCAGACGGCTGGATACTCTTTGTTTGACCAGCAAACACATCCTTCCCGCGCTGTACCTGCCCGCCCTGTTCCTGATGGGGCTCCTTGGCGCCGCCGCCCCCGGCCATTGCGGCACGATTCGCGGGCGGGTGCAGTTGACCGGCGCCCAACCGCTGCACCATGCCGACGTCTACCTGTTGCGCACAGGCCGCCATGTGGAGACCGCTTCGGACGGTACCTTCGAATTCAAAGATGTGGCCCCGGGCCGTTACGAACTGGCCGCGGAGATGAAGGCGCTGTCGGCTGAGCGCAAGGTGGTTGAAGTCACAACCGGCGCGGACCCGGCGGAAGTGGTATTCACGCTTCAGGTGGCGGCCGTCCGGGACTCCATAACGGTGACGGCATCGTTGCAGGAGACGACGACGGCGGACGCGTTTCAGACCGTGACGTCGGTCTCGTCGCACGAGTTGACGACGAAGAATGCAGTGGGGCTGGGCGAGTTGCTGGATCAGGAATCGGGAATCGCCAAGCGCAGTTTCGGGCCGGGGTCCAGCAGGCCCGTGGTCCGCGGGTTCGATGGCGACAGAGTTCTGGTGATGCAGGACGGTGTCCGGACCGGCACCCTGTCTTCTCAATCGGGGGACCACGGCGAGGCTGTGGACGCAACCACGATTGACAAGATTGAAGTGGTGCGCGGTCCGGCCACCTTGCTGTATGGTTCGAATGCGATCGGCGGGGTGGTGAACATCATCTCGCGGGATCAGGATATCGATTCGCACCCCCATCCCGGGGTTCACGGCGGCCTGAGCGGCGGCGCCGGTACGACCAACTCGTATGGCGCGGGCAGCGGGAACTTTGAGTTCGGCCTTGGGAATTTCGCGGTGTGGGCCAGCGGAGGCGGCCAGCGATCCGGGGATTACAACACGCCGTTGGGGCGGGTGCAGAACTCGGCGACGGAGTTGAAGCACACCAGCATCGGTGTGGGACGGTACGGGGAACGGGTCTCAGCGAGCGGGACGTACACGGTGCAGGACTCGCTCTACGGAATTCCGGATGCCCATGCCGGTGAGGAAGAAGAGGAGGATCACCATCACGGTCCAGTTTCGATTGCCACCCGGCGCCACAATGGAAGGGCCAACCTGACCTTCAAGGGCCTGGGCGGGGGACTGGACCGGATGCAGTTCATCGCCAACTACTCCGACTACCGCCACCGCGAGTTGGAGGGTGACGAAGTGGCCACGCGTTTCTTCAACAAGCAGTTCAGTTATCAGGGATTGGCTCAGCAGAAGCGGCGTGGATCCTATTCCGGCAGCGCGGGTTTCTGGGGCATGACGCGAGACTACAAGGCCACGGGCGAGGAAGCTTTGGCGCCGCCCACCTCACAGAAGGCGTTCGCCGTGTTCGGTCTGCAGGAGATGGGCGGGGAGAAGATCCACTTTCAGTTCGGGGCGCGCTACGAGCATAACGGATACAAGGCGCAAGGCCTGAAACAGCGCAGCTTCAACGGGCTTTCGGCATCAGGAGGCATGCGGTACACAACGTGGACGGGCGGAGCGCTGCTTGTGAACTTCACCCAGTCTTACCGGGCGCCGGCTTTGGAGGAGCTTTACAACAAGGGCCCACACCCGGGAAATCTGACGTATGAGAACGGCAATGCGGGGCTGGTGGGCGAGAGATCGCAGGGCGGGGACATTTCTCTGCGGCATCATTCGAACAGGTTCCGGGCGGAGGTAAGCGCGTTCCAGTACCGGATGAGCAATTTCGTTTATTTGCAATCGACCGGCGAGTTCGAGGACGGACTGCTGGTGGCGGACTATTTGCAGGCCGATGCCCGGTACCAGGGGGCTGAGGCGCGGATGGATGTGGCAATGCACCAGTCGCTTTGGCTGAACCTTGGGGTGGATGGGGTGCATGCCCGGCTGACGGAGTCGCGCGACTGGCTGCCGAGGATTCCTCCGGTGCGGGCCCGGGTGGGGCTGGATGTCCGGCGAGGCAGCTTGAGCCTGCGGCCGGAGTTTCAGTTCGCCCGCCGGCAGACCCATGTCGCGGACCACGAGACCGAAACGGCCGGGTATGGCGTGTTCAATGTGCGGCTCACGCACACGATTGCCCGCCAGCACTCGCTGCACACGCTGGGCGTGGCGGTGTTCAATGCGTCGAACCGGGTGTACCGGAACCACCTGTCCTTCATCAAGGATGCCGCGGCCGAGATCGGCGCGGGTGTGCGTGTGACGTATACGATGAACTTCTTTTAGGGCTTGGCGGGCTCACACCTGGGAGCCGATGAGGTACGGGTCCCGGTAGTCGCGGGTGAGCATGGAGTTGGCCTGGTCATCGCCGGCCGCGCGTCCATCGGATTGTCGAAGTGTGAGCTGCCGGCCGAGCCGCATGCTGATGTTCGCCAGGTGGACGAAAGCGGCCGAGTGGGCTCCGATGGCGATGTCGGCATTGAGCTTGCGATGATCGCGGGAGCGGACGGCTTCCAGGAAGTTCTTCATGTGGGGCGTGGTGGCCCAGGCCTGGCCTTCCACGGCCTTTTCGTCCATCGTCTTCTCGTACTTCTCCAGACCGCCGGCGCCGGCCGTGCTGGCCTGTTCGTGGCTGATGGACGCGGCCGCGCTCTTGTAGACCTGAAAGCTGGTGTTGTCCACCACCAGGAAACCCGCTTCACCGAAGAAGATGTTGCCGGTATGGTTGGGGCGGATCAGGGCGCCGCCCTCGGTGGGCGTGGGCAGGTTGCGCACTTCGAAGGTGATCATGGCGTCCCCGTAGTCGAACACCGCGGTCTGGGTGTTGGCCGTTTCCTGATCGTCTTTCCAAACGTACTTTCCACCGGAGGAGAGCACCGTCTTGGGCCAGCCTCCACGGCCGAGACCCCAGAGGGCGATATCCATCTCATGAATGCCCTGATTGCCGATGTCGCCGTTGCCGGTTTCCCAGAACCAGTGCCAGTTGTAGGCGAAGCGATTCCTGGAGTAGGGCCGCAGTTGGGCCGGGCCCAGAAAGCGGTCCCAATCCAGGCCGGGCGGCACGGGCTCATCCGGCGTGTGTCCGATGGAGAAGCGGCGGCGGTAGCAGAGTCCGCGCGCATGGTAGACCTGTCCGATGACACCTTCGCGCAGTAGCTGCATGGCGCGCATCTTGTGAGCGATGGTGCGGCTCTGGGAGCCCACCTGCACCATACGCCCGTACTTGCGCGCGGCGGCCACCATCATGCGCCCTTCATGGATGTTGTGGCTGGCGGGCTTCTCGACGTAGACATCCTTGCCCGCCTGGCAGGCCCAGATGGCGGAGAGCGCGTGCCAGTGGTTGGGCGTGGTGATCGACACGGCATCGATCTCCTTCGACTCAAACATGGCGCGCATGTCGGAGAACTGTTTGGGCTGGTAGTTCTTCAGCTTTTGCACCTGGGCCACGCCGCGTTCACGGCCAGCCTGGTTGACATCGCAGATGCCGGCGATATGGGCCTCGTCGAGCGTGGCGTAGTAGCCGAGGTGGTCGCGGCCCCGGCCGCCGATTCCGACCTGGCCGATGTTGACACGGTCATTGGCGCCGAGGATGGGAAACTGCGCGGTGGCGAGCGCGGCGCTGGCCTGGCAAAACAGGCGGCGCGAGGGGTGCGGCATGATCAGACTCCCGGTGAAACTTGGTGCGGATGGGGAGGGTCGAACTCCCATGCCCTTGCGGGCGCTGGAACCTAAATCCAGTGCGTCTGCCAGTTCCGCCACATCCGCGTGCGGCTGAACTCAGTATACCGCCCGCGAACGGACTACTTGGCCAGGCGGGCCATGGTTTCCTGGGCCACGGGAGCCATCAGACGATAGCCCAGGGCGTTCGGATGCAGGCCATCATCGGCCGTGTCTTCACGAAGGAAGCCGCTGCCGTCGGTGAGCTGCGCGGCGTAGTCGATATAGACGTAGCCGCGGGCCTGGCAGAGGTTCCTGATCCAGGCGTTCAGAGCGTTGATCAGTTGCGGAGGGCGGCGCCGGGTCATTTCAAAGGCGGGGTTCTTCTGCTTGTGGTAGTCGCTGACGGGGAGCACGCTGGCAATGGCCACCTTGATCTTGTGGTGGCCGGCGAGATCGGCCATCATGGCCAGGTTGTTTTCGATGATCTCGATGGGGGTGCCGCGCGCCAGATCGTTGGTGCCGGCAAGGATCAGAACGGCAGCGGGTTTGAGGTCGATGACGTCGGTTTTGAAGCGGCCGAGCATCTCGCCGGTGACCTGGCCGCCGATGCCGCGGTTGAGAACATCGCGATCGGGAAAGTACTCCTTGAGGCGCCAGCCGGCGGTGATGGAGTCGCCCAGGAAGACCATGCGGGGCTTGCCGGCGGCGGGCGGGGCCAGCTTGGCGTTCTCGTCGCGGAAGCGGCGGACGTTATCGCGGTCGGCCGGGCGGATCATGGCTTCGCGCAGTTCGAGCAGGGCGTTGAAGTGGGTTTCGAAACGTGCCAGACTTTCGCGAAGATCGATCATCTGCTGGCGCGCCGAGTCCGGGAACGGGTGCGGCCGCGGCAGAGCTTCGGCCACCGCAAGGTAAGCCCTGACATTGACCAGAATCTGGTTGGTGTAGAGCGCGTGCTGCTGGCCGGAAGACATCTCGAGATTGGCGCGCGCCTGCTTCAGGTTCTCAAGCAGCGGGGCGCTGGCGCGCGTGATTTCGGGCTGGACGATGGAGGCGGCATCGATCAACTGGAGCATCTTCGTCACCAGCGCAATGACATCGCGCCCGGGAAGAACGGGCCCGGGCTGCTGAGCGGCGAGAGGCGCGATGAGGCAGGCGGCAAGGAGCAGTCTCATGACTCCTGTTTCTCCAACTGGAAAGTGATGGTGCCGATGTAGAAGCGCATGCTGACGCGGATCTGAACGGGGAGGCGCTTGTCGTCCTCGGTGAGCCAGATGAAGAGCCGGGCTTTGCGCTGATAGATGACGTCGTCGAAGACAAAGGCTTCGTAGCGGACGGCGTCGAAGGTGCCGGCGGGAGTGCTGACGCGCTCGCGTTCCTGGGCTTCGATGCGGGCCAGGGCGAACTTCTTGCCATCGCTGACGGGCAACTGCAGGGACTGGCCGGGGGAGAGCGTGAGAGTGCGCAGCTTGAGGAGGGCGGCGATGACGTCGTGGACGCAGGACGCCGTGTCGATCTGCTTATCGGCGATGACAATGCCCTTCGCAAGATCCTGTTCAACGTACTTGGCTTTGCGCCGTTCGCCGTCGAAGGCGACGTTGGTTTCGCGGCGGCGGCTTCCTTCCTCCGCCTTCATCCAGGTGCTGGTGGCGCAGAAGCCGTTCTGGAAGCTGGCCGTGTACTGGTCATTGACGCGATAGAGCCTTGAGACCATGCCGGCGGACTGAAGCTTGAGCGAGGCGCCACCGGTTCCGAACCGGAACTGGGCCTTGCCGGCGTCAAACATGCGCCATTCCACGTTGTAATGCAGCACGCTCTCCATGGAGGCGCCGGTCTGGGCGTTCGAGAAAGGCGCGGCGCCAAGGCAGGCCGCGGCCACAAGCGCGATTCCTCTCCGCATTCCGGGCATCACTGAATAGACGGGCAATTCACGAGTTTGTCAGATCTTCCCCGGCCGTAGCAACCCGCTTCGAGCGCTTACGGCGGCCTTCGGCGCCGGGTTCGGCGGCGAGCATGAAGGTGAGGCGGTTGTCGCGGGCATCGACGCGGGCGAGCACGACGCGGACGGCGTCGCCGGCGGAGAAGTGGCGGCGGGAGCGGGCTCCGATGATGCGGCGCGCGTTCTCTTCATACGAGAAGCGGTCACCCGGGAGAAGCTCGATGGGGACCAGGCCTTCGACAAAGAGGTCCTTGAGTTCGACGAAGAAGCCAAAGCGGGTGACGCTGACGATGAGCCCTTCGAACTCCTCGCCGAGCTGCGCGGCCATGAAGCGGGCCTTTTTCCATTCCACCAGGTCGCGTTCGGCGGCGGCGGCGCGGCGTTCGGTGTCCGACGTGGCGGCGGCGAGTCCGGCAAGCTCCTTCTCGTCATAGGGCGCCGGAAGAGCGGCCAGGGAAGCGGCGAGGACGCGGTGGACGATGAGATCGGGGTAACGGCGGATGGGCGAGGTGAAGTGGGTGTAGGATTCGGCGGCAAGCGCGAAGTGCCCGGCGTCCTCTTCGCTGTAGCGGGCCTGCTTGAGCGAGCGCAGCATCATGTAACTGATGATGCGCTCTTCGGGTTTGCCTTCGATTTTCTGGACCAGCTTCTGATAGTGGCGGCTGGTGAGCCCGCCCGAGCCGGCGGCAAGGACGATGTCGCGATGGATCTTGCGGCCATCGCGTGTGCGGGCCACCATGACGTGCTTCTTGACGGGCATGGCTCCCATGCCGAGCGTGACGCCGAAGCGGGAAGCGAACTCCTCGAACTCCAGAACGCGGGCCGGGTCGGGCTCTTCGTGGATGCGGTAGAGGGACGGGATGCCGGCGGCACTGAGGTGGCTGGCAACGGCTTCGTTGGCGGCAAGCATCAGTTCCTCAATGATGCGGTGGGCGATGTTGCGCGGACCGCGGCGGACGCCGATCATTTGGCCGAACTCGTCGAATTCGATGAGGGGTTCGGGCAGGTCGAAGTCGATGGCTCCGCGGCGGACACGGCGCCGGTTGAGAAGTTCGGCGAGTTCGCGCATGCGCTCGAAGCGTTCGATGAAGGGCTGGTAGCGCTGGCGCTGTTCGGGGTCGCCTTCAAGCAGCAGGTGGACGTTGGTGTACGTCATGCGCTCGCGGCTGTGGATGACGCCCCGGGTGAAACGCTGTGAGACGGTGCCGCCCTGTTGATCGATCTCAAGGATGGCTGAGAACACCAGGCGGTCCTCGCCGGGGCGCAGGCTGCAGATATCCGTCGAGAGCTCAACCGGGAGCATGGGGATGGCGCGGTCCGGGAAGTAGACGCTGTTGCCGCGCGCGGCCGCTTCACGGTCAATGGGCGAGCCGGGGCGGACGTAGTGGCTGACGTCGGCGATGTGCACTTGAAGGCCGAAGTGGCCGTTGGGCAGACGGTCAACCCAGACGGCATCGTCGAAGTCGCGCGCCGTTTCGCCGTCGATGGTGACGATGTCGAAGGCGCGGAAATCCTCGCGGCCGCCGAGTTCGGCCGGTGTGATGGCGTGGCTGGTGGCGCGAGCCTGTTCGAGCACAGGTTCCGGGAAACGGTGGGGCAGGCCGTGCTTGCGGATGATGATCTCGACATCGACGCCGAAGTCGTCCGGGTGGCCGAGCACCTCAATGACACGGCCCACTCCGTTGTTGCCGTCGCGGGGATACTCGACAATCTCGGCGTTGACGATCATGCCGTTGAGATCCTGCGGATGGTTGATGGGGTCAAGCTGGGGGCCGACGCGGTCCTGGTGGAGGGACTTGGGCAGGGCCCGGTGTTCCGGGATGTCGAGCCATTGGCGAAGCCGGTCATCGTGGGGGCGCACGTAGTAGCCGTGGCGGCGCGCTTCGAAGGTTCCAACCACGGTTTCGCGGGCACGGGTGAGGACTCGGACGATCTCCCCTTCGGCCCTGCCGCGGGCATCGCGGCGGGCGATGCGGACGGCGACGCGATCGCCGTGCATGGCGGATTCGGCGGCGCCGGGCGGGAGGAAGATGTCGCCGTCGATGGAGGGAAGAGCCTCGTCGGGGATGACAAAGGCGTAGCCATCGCGGTGGGCACGCAGGGTTCCGGTGATGAGCTTGGGGGCCGCGCTCCTGGTCCGTTCGTGCCGCCCTCGGGATTTTGGCATTCGGTTTCCTTGTCAGGGCCGGTCGAACCGGATGAGTGAGCGGTCGATGGTGGAGAGGCTCGCGTGACCGGAAAGAGCCATGGCCCAGGCGAGTTCCTTCTTCAGGATCTCAAGCACTTTGGCGACACCGGCTTCCCCGAACGCTCCCAGGCCCCAGAGAGGCGGGCGGCCGACGAAGACGCCGCGGGCGCCGATGGCGAGAGCCTTGAGGATGTCGGTGCCCCGGCGGAAGCCGCCGTCGATGAGCACGGCACCGCGGGCGCCGATGGCATCGACGATCTCCGGCAGGACTTCGATGGTCGAGACGGCGCCATCCAGATAGCGGCCGCCGTGGTTCGAGACGATGACGCCGGCGGCACCGTTTTCGATGGAGAGAACGGCGTCTTCCGGTGTGAGAATGCCTTTGACCAGGACGGGCACTTTCGCGTAGGCCACAAGGTCGCGGAGGAACTTCCAGTTGAGCGAAGCCTGGAAGCGGGTGGCCAGACCTTGCGAGCCGCTGGCCTCACCAAGGTTACGGCGGCGCGCGCCGGCCTGCCGTTCCGGCGTGTTGTCGATCTGGTTGCGCTGATCGCGTTCGCGCGGCGCGGCGTAGGGGGCATCGACCGTGACGGCAATCGCCTTGCAGCCCAGATCGACGGCGCGTTCAACCTTCTCGCGGGTGCCGTCGAGATCGGGCCCGGTGTAGAGCTGGAACCAGAGGGGCGCGCGGGCGGCGGCGGCGGCGATCTTATCGAGCGGGAAGCTGCTGTTGGTGCTGATGCCCATGAGGGCGCCGAGCGCGGCGGCTCCCTTGACGGTGGCGATTTCGCCTTGCGGGTGCACCTGGCCGTGTACGCCGGTGGGCGCGACGAAGATGGGCATGGGGAGCTTCAAGCCGAGAAGCGATGTGGAGAGATCGACATTTGAGACCTCCCGGAAGAAGCGGGGCCGGAAGAGGATTCGTTCGAACTGGGAGCGGTTGCGGCGCAGGGTGAACTCGTCCCAGCCTCCGCCGGTGACGTAATCATAAGCGGTCTTGTTGACGCGGGACTTCATGACCTGTTCGAGATCGAAGACGTTGACCATGGCGTCCGGCGAGGGCTCGGCTTTCTGGCCGAACGCTACGGGCGAAGCGGCGGCGAACGCGGCGAGCCGGTGCAGCGCTTCCCGGCGGTTGGCCGTGGACGGCGCCGGGCCTGATGGATGTTGCATAGCTTCCGGCAGTGTAGCGCAAGGCCGGTACGTTATTCTGGCTGTTTATGGAACTGAAAGCGGTGCGGCTTGCGATTCCCGATGGCGCCAACGTGATTGTTGGCCAGAGCCACTTCATTAAGACGGTGGAAGACATCTACGAAGCGATTGTGAACACGAATCCGGCGATGCGGTTCGGCGTGGCATTCTGCGAAGCATCGGGGGCGTGCCTGGTGCGGGTGGAGGGGAACGATGACGCTCTGCGGGCGGCGGCCGTGGAGAACGCGCTGGCGGTGGGGGCGGGGCACACGTTCCACATTGTGATGCGGGACGGGTTTCCGATCAACATTCTGGGACGGCTGAAGGAGGTTCCGGAGGTGTGCGGGATCTTCTGCGCGACAGCGAACCCGGTGGAGGTGATTGTGGCGGAGACGGAGCAGGGCCGCGGGGTGCTGGGCGTGATCGATGGCTCGGCGCCGCGGGGTGTGGAGGATGCGGCGGGTGTTGAGTGGCGGCACTCGTTCCTTCGGAAGATCGGATACAAGCGGTGATGTTTACCTCCGTTGAACAGCTTGAGGATTTTCTGGCGACGCCAAATGAAGCCGACGTGGCGGCGATGGGTGCGCTGGACGGCGACCTGTTGATTTTGGGCGTGGCAGGGAAGATGGGGCCGACGCTGGCGCTGCGGGCGGCGCGGGCGGTGCGGGCGTCTGGAGTATCGCGGCGGGTGATGGGGGTGTCGCGGTTCAGCGATGCTCGCATCCGCGAGATGCTTGAGGCCGAAGGTGTGGCGACGTTTTCGGGCGACCTGCTGGAGGACGGCGTGCTTGAGGGGCTGCCGGATGCTCCGAATGTGCTGCATCTGGCGGCGCGCAAGTTCGGGTCGACGGGTTCGGAGTGGACCACTTGGGCGATGAACGTGTACCTGCCCGGGCGAGTGGCGCACCGGTTCTGGCATGCCCGCATTGTGGCGCTGTCGAGCGGGAACATTTATCCGTTGACGCGGGTGCAGAGCGGCGGGTCGACGGAGGGACAGCCGCCGGAGGCGACGGGGGAGTATCCCCAGTCGGCGATTGGGCGTGAGCGGATGTTCCAGTATGGGTCGCAGCAGTTTGGCACGCCGGTGACCCTGGTGCGGCTGAACTACGCGGTGGAGATGCGGTACGGCGTGCTGGCCGACATTGGACTGAAGGTGTTTGAGCGCAAGCCGGTGGATCTGGCGATGGGCAACGCGAACGTGATCTGGCAGGGCGATGCGAACTCGGTGATTCTGAGATCGTTCGGGTTGTGCCAGAGCCCGCCGTATGTGTTGAACCTGACCGGGCCTGAGACGCTTTCGGTGCGATGGGTGGCGGAGCAGTTCGGGTCGCTGTGGGGCGTGGCGCCGGAGTTCACGGGCGAGGAGTCCGCGACGGCGCTGTTGAATAACGCGGCGCGGTGCCACCGGTTGTTCGGGTATCCGAGCGTCACTCCGCTTCAGGCGATCGAGTGGACGGCGCAGTGGATTGGCCGCGGTGGGGCGATGCACGGCAAGCCGACAGGGTTCCAGGTGCGTGATGGAAAGTTCTAATGAGGCGATGGGATCGCCGTTTGACGACGGCGACCTGTACGATGTGCTGCTGGGCGGCGCCGAGTTCGGGCTGGATTACTATGGCGATCTGGCCCGGCGGGCGGAGGGTCCGGTATTGGATATCGGCTGCGGGACCGGACGCGTGCTGCTGCCGTGCCTGGCGGCCTGCGTGGACATCGATGGGCTGGACCTCTACGAGCCGATGCTGGCGCGGCTGCGGACCCGGGCGAGTGAGTTGGGATTGTCGCCGCGGCTCTATCAAGGGGACATGAGCGGCTTCCGGTTGCCGCGGAAGTATGCGCTGATCATGATTCCCTACAACGCGTTCACGCACAACGTGACGCAGGAGAGCCAGCTTCGGTGCCTGGCGGCGTGCCGTGAGCACCTGCTGCCGGGCGGTCTGCTGACGCTGGACGGAGCGTTCCCGGGGTTGGCGTGGATTGGCGCGGAGCAGAATGTTCGCGTGCTGGAAGGCGAGATCCAGGATCCGCGGACGGGGCGGATGCTGCGGGTCTTCGACACGCGGAGCTTTGACCGGGTGCGGCAGGTTCAGCATTCGATTACCGAGATCGAGAGCATTGGGGCCGACGGGGCGGTGGAGTTGTTGCAGCGAAGCTCATATGAGATGAGACGAGATGGGTTTATAAAGATGAAATGGCTTTGCTGCTTGGCAGTGTGGGGTTCGAACGCTGGGAGATCCGGGGCGGCTTCGATGGCCGGGAGTTGACGCAGGAGACCGATGAGCTGATTGTGCGGGCGTGGACGGCCCGGTAGGTCCCGTTTGGAAGCGGTCATCATCGTTGTCGATGGTGCCGGATTCGGCAGAACTGCAATCACAACTGGCCGATGCACACCGGTTGAAAGTCACCGTCGCGCACTACTCGACGGGCGCATCCAAGTGGAATCCCAGCAGGTACCTGAGTTTGACGGGAACGTCATCCGTGGTCCTGATGGGCGGCAGCACGAAGTGGAGGATCTCAACTCACTTGAGAACCGGATGCAGAACTGGGTGATCGGGACGAATCTGCCCGGTGCTCGTGAGCTGGAAAAGCGTGGCTCTCACTTCCCTATGCGACTTCCCGCGAAGCGGCGGCGCGGGGTTTCCAGCGCAGTAGCGCTCGTTCCAACCGGTCGACGCCCCAGCCGACGAGTAGCACGACGGCTGCCAGAATGGCCATTCCCGCGAAGACTCCGGTTGTGTCGAAGACTCCTTCGGCCTGGGCGATGAGGTAGCCGATTCCGCGCGAGGCGCCGAGGTATTCGCCGACCACGACGGCGATGATGGCGAAGCCGATGCTGATGTGGAGGCTGGAGAAGATCCAGGTGAGGGCGCTGGGGATGAGCACGTGGCGGATCAACTGCCGTTCCGTGGCGCCCAGCATCCTGGCGTTGTTGACGATCACCGGGTCCACTTCGCGCACTCCCTGGAACGTGTTGAAGAAGACGATGAAGAAGACCACCGTGACACCGAGGGCCACCTTCGACCAGATGCCAAGTCCGAACCAGAGAAGGAAGATGGGCGCCAGCACGACGCGGGGCAGGGCGTTGGCGACGCGGATGTAGGGATCGAACAGGGCGGCCAGGAAATGGTTGCGCGCCAGAACGAACCCCGCCAGGATGCCGCTGGCGACGCCGATACCGAACGAGAGCGCGGCTTCCAGGAGAGTGACGGCCAGGTGGCTCCACACGGTGCCCGCCGCGAAGAGTTGCCAGACCCGCGCCGCGATATCGCCGGGGCGGCTGAAGAAGAATTTGTCCAGGATGCCGAGGCTGGCGCCGGCCTGCCAAAAGAGCAGGAAAGCGGCGCCCAGCAAGCCCTGCCAGAGGATCATGGGCGCCCGCGAGGGCTTAGCTCGCATAGCTCTTGAGAACCTCGGTTCTAAGGTGGCGCCAGATGGCGGTGTAGATGCGGTTGAATTCGGGGTCCGTTCTGATGTCGATGAGGTTGCGCGGACGGGGCAGGTCCACGGCGTAGGAGCCGACCACGCGGCTGGCGGGTCCGGCGGAGAGCACCACCACTTCATCGGAGAGGGCGACGGCCTCTTCTAGGTCATGGGTGACGAACAGGACGGTCTTGCCCGAGCCGCTCCAGAGGCCAAGGATCTCGCTTTCCATGCGGAGGCGGGTGTGGACGTCGAGGGCTCCGAACGGCTCGTCCATCAGGACGATATCGGGATCGACGATCCACGTCTGCGCCATGGCGACGCGCTTTCGCATCCCGCCGCTCAATTGATGGGGGTAATGGTTTTCGAAACCTTCCAGCCCCGCGCGCCGAACCCATTCGAGCGCCGGGCCACGCGCCGCTTCCACGGCCATGCCCCGGAACTCAAGCCCCAGCGTGATGTTGGCGAGCACGGTTTTCCAGGGCAGCAGGGCGTCCTGCTGGAACATGTAGGCGGCGCGGCGGTTGATGCCTTCCAGCCGGTTGCCCAGCACGTCCACGGAACCGGAAGTGGGCGCAAGCAGGCCGGCGGCGATACTCAGCACCGTGGACTTGCCGCAGCCGCTGGGCCCCACCACAGAAACGAACCGGCCCTGTGAAACGCTGAGCGAGACGTCTTCAACCGCGGTATAGCCGGCAAACTGGTGAGTGACGTTGCTCAAACGGATGGCGTGTGACAGAGGGGCCTCGCGGGGAAGCTTACATTGTACCGCCGGGGCGCGGTTCGCTCAGGCGAGGAGGGGCCGCACGATCTCTCCGTGGACATCGGTTAGGCGCACCTGCCGCCCGGAGAAAGGGTACGTCAACTGCTTATGATCCAGCCCGAGCAGGTGCAGCACGGTGGCATGCAGGTCATGCACATGCACGCGGTTTTCGGCTACGTAGAAGCCGTACTCGTCGGTTGCCCCGTAGGTGAGACCGCCTTTCACGCCGCCACCGGCGAGCCAGCAGGTGAAGGCGTAGGGATGATGATCGCGCCCGATGGCATCGCCGGAGCCCTGCGCGGTGGGGGTGCGTCCGAACTCGCCGCTCCAGAGCACCAGGGTGGAGTCCAGAAGTCCGCGGGTTTTGAGGTCTGCCAGCAGGCCGGCGATGGGCTTGTCGGTGGCGCGGGCATTGGTTGCGTGGCCGGTCTTGAGATTCGCGTGCTGATCCCAGCGGTCGAAGCCGTCGCGCTTCGGGCTGAGCAGTTCGACAAAACGCACGCCGCGTTCAATGAGGCGCCGGGCAAGCAGGCAGGAGCGCCCGAACTCTTCGGTTTGGGGATCATCCAGTCCATAGAGGCGGCGCGTGGCGGCGGTCTCACCGCTTATGTCCGCCAATTCGGGCACGGCGGATTGCATGCGGAACGCCAGTTCGTAGTTGGCCACCGCGGCTTCCATCTGGCTGGCCTGCCCGAAGCGTGTGAGGGCCCCGCGGTCCAACTGGCGGCGGAGATCCATCTTGGCGCGCTGCCGCTCGGGAGTTTCCGAGGGGGCAAGGTCCGCGACGGGCTGAGGAGCGTTGCGGAAGAGCGACCCCTGATAGCTGGCCGGCAGGAAGCCGCTGCCGAAGATATCGAGACCGCCCGGCGGGATCATGCTGTTGTCGAGCACCACATATCCCGGCAGGTTGCGGGAGGGGCTGCCGAGACCGAAGGTTACCCAGGAGCCCATGCTTGGCCGGCCCTGAAGCCCGGAACCCGAATGCATGAAGTAATTCGCCGCGGTGTGTTCGGAATGATCGGCCGCCATGGAGCGCACGATGCAGAGATCATCGGCGCGGGCGCCCACGTGAGGAAACAACTCCGAGACATCGGCCCCGCAGGCGCCGTACTTCCGGAAGGAGAAGGGCGAGCCGAGGAGGATAGAACTGTCGGCGCGCACCAGCTTGGGGCGGGCGAGAGGGAGGGGCTGGCCGGTTTCGCGTTGAAGGCGGGGCTTAGGGTCAAAGCTATCGACGTGCGAAACGCCGCCGTCCATGAAGAGAAAGATCATGGCTTTGGCGCGCGGCGTCTGGTGGGGCTTGCGCTCGGCGAGCGGGGCGATGGCGCGGCTGGTTTCGGCGGCGGCGTATTCGGCATGGAGCGCGGCGGCGGCGAGTTGAAGAAAGTGGCGGCGTGAAGGCATGGCGGACTCCTAGCGGACGAAGTAGAACTCGGCTGCGGTGAGAAGCACGTGCGCCACCTCATCCCAGGCGCCGCCGTTGTGCAGGAAGGTGAGGATTCCGTCGCGCTCGGCCGGTTCGGGCAGGCGGGCGTAGGCGGCTTGAAACATGGCGTCAAGCCGTTTGCCGGTGTCGCTTTCCGCCGCCGTCGCGCGCCGGGCCCAGTTCGATGCCTGCCGGGTGACGAACGGGTTGTTCATCAGGGCCAGCGCCTGCGCGGGCACGGTTGAGACGCCGCGTTTGCCGGCCGTGGAGGTGGGCGACGGATAATCGAAAGCCAGCAGCATGGCGGGTAGAAAGTTGCGGCGGATCTCGAAGTAGACGCTGCGGCGGCCATTGCCGTCAAGCGGGCCGGAATCCGGCTTGCCGCGTCCATCCTGATTCGGCGCGATGTGGGGCCGGACGCTGGGCCCGAGTGCTCCTCCATCCAGCGACCCGGCCACCGCAAGAATGCCGTCGCGAATGGATTCGGCATCCAGGCGCCGGACAGACATGTGCGAGAGAAGGCGGTTTGAAGGGTCAAGCGCGGCTGCCTGGGAGGACTCCTCGCTGGATTGCCGGTAGGTGTCGCTCAGCACAATCCGGCGGTGCAGGCGCTTCAGGCTCCAGCCGTCTTCGATGAACCCGTGTGCCAGGTAATCGAGCAGTTCAGGATGCGAGGGCCGCTCGCCGGTGCGTCCGAAGTTGTCCACCGTTGAGGTCAAGCCTTCGCCGAAGTGGTGTTTCCAGACGCGGTTCACCAGGACGCGGGCCAGCAGGGGATTGTTGCCTTCGGTAAGGTCGGTGGACAGCTTCAACCGGCCGCTTCCATCGCGGTAATCTTCGGGCTTCGAATCGAACAGTTGCAGGAAGCGCCGGCCGGTGAGCGCGCCGGGTGAGTGATGACTGCCTCGGATCTGAATTCGCAGGTCGCGCGGAACGTCCTCGTAGGTGACGCGGGCGAAGGGTTCGACGGGCAGGGCCGCTTCCAGCTCCGGGGAGCCAGCCAGGGCGGCGAGGGTTTCTTCGGGATCGGGCGGCGGCTCCTTCACGTTCGACATCACGATGGCGCGAACAGCCAGGTGGCCGTCGTGGAGCCGGTCCGCGATTTCGAGGTGGCAGATTTGATTGATCTCTTCCTTGAGCGTGATGGTCTTCCAGCGCAGGCGCCTGTCACCCGAGCCGGCGACACCCTTGGGATAGCGTCCCGGGGCGAAGATGGTGACACCCAACAGCGACGGCTCCTCGCGCACCGGGTTGAACTTTGTGCCCGCCACCAGAACGTGGATGTAACGATGCACCGGGACGAAGCCGCGCGAGATCATGATGCCGGTGAGACGATTGGACCGGCCGCGGGAGGAGTCCAGCAGGCCGGGCGCAGGGTGCGCGAAGGCTGAGCCGGAGACGTGGAATCCGTCGAGCGCCAACAACTCATCGCCGGGGCGCAGGGCTAAGGGTTTGGGCTGTGGCGCGGGCGGGGCAGGGTGGCGGGCGAGCGCGGCTTCCGTGCGTTCAAGAACGGCGGGCGAAGCGACGGAACCGAGGGTGGTTCGGGCGCTGTCAAAGATGCCTCCGAGGGCGTAGTAGTCGGCGGTGGTGATGGGGTCGAACTTGTGATCGTGGCACCGGGCGCAGGCGATGGTGAGGCCCAGGAAGGCTTTGCCGAAGACGTCGATGCGGGAGTCGCGGAGTTCGGTGCGTACTTCCTCCAGGTCGGTGGCGCCGTTTCGCTCTTCACCCAGGCCAAGATAACCGGCGCCGATGGGTGTGTCCCAGTGGCCGGCCGCTTGGGCCAGACGTTGTTCGTGGCGCGGAAGGAGATCGCCGGCGATGTGTTCGGTGACAAAGCGGTTGTAGGGAAGGTCCTGGTTGAATGCTCGAATGACGTAGTCGCGGTAGCGCCAGGCTTCGTAGCGGTAGAAGTCGAATTCATGGCCGCCGGTTTCGGCGAATCGCACAAGATCAAGCCAGTGGCGGGCCCAGCGTTCGCCGTAGTGTGGGGAGGCGAGCATGCGGTCGACGGCGTGCTCAAACGAGCGTGGCGAGGGGTCGGCGAGGAAGGCGCGGAGTTCGTCCGGCGAGGGAGGCAGGCCCAGAAGGTCGTAAGAAGCCCGGCGCAGCAGTACGGCCTTCGAGGCCGGGGCCACGGGCGTGAGCCCGGCTGCGTCGAGACGCGCCCGGATGAAGCGGTCGATGGAGGTGCGGCCGGCGGTTGGGGGTGGCGCGACAGACCGTATGGGTTGAAATGACCAGTGGCGGCGAGCGCGGTCCCAATCGATTGCCACCTGCGGCGCCATGCTGACGGCCTCCTCGCGAGGGTCCTCGGCGCCGTGCCGGATCCACTCACGGAAGCCTTCGATGACGGTGTCGGGCAGCTTGCCGGCGGGGGGCATCTTGAGGGCGGGGTCGCGGTGTGAGAGCGCTTTGAGGATGAGACTGGATTCGGGATTGCCGGCGATGAGCGCGGTTCCACGGGATCCGCCGGCGAGCAGGGCGGCCTTGGAATCGAGCCGGAGTCCGCCGGAGGCTTTCTCCGGGCCGTGGCAGCTATAGCACTGGGAGGCGAGCACGGGCCGGATGCGTGTTTCGAAGAACTCGAATTGCGCGCACAGCGGCACTGCACCGAACCAGAGGGCAGAGGCGAGGCGGCGCATGATGATTACAGCAGAACAGAAAACCGGGGCTCGGCGCAACATCGTTTGGTAAACACATCGCTTGGTAAACATCGCTTGGGTAACTGTCTGGCGTAACGGCGTCTCGCCGGTGCTTCGGGGAACAGGGTGGACCGCTACTCGTGTCCAACGGGCGCATGGGCAATACACCATCGCGACAGGGGTCCACACGGCCGGGTTGGTGGCTATGATTCTGTCGTTTGCGGGGGCGGGGCGGCTGCTGGTGGCGAACCACCAGCCTAGTAGAGGCGTTCGGCCGGATCCCCCTCTATCTGGTGGCGCTTGGCATGATAGTGGTTGGGGCGTAGAAGACGCGGAAGATCAGAGGTCGCGTTCGCGTTTTTACTGCTCATGCGTGTTGCTCAAGGAAGCCTCGGCTGGGTTCCGATCAGCGGACAACCAGGGCTTTTTCGCGGGCGGCATTCTCCCGCGCGCGGGCCAGTTCCTGGTCCCTCAGTTTGCGCGAAACTTCCAGCGTTTCGCGGGCCAGCGCCGCCTGTCCCGTTTTCTGATACAACTGGCCCAGCCGATAGTGGACCGCG
This sequence comes from Acidobacteriota bacterium, assembly GCA_016870915.1. Taxonomy (GTDB): domain Bacteria; phylum Acidobacteriota; class Terriglobia; order Bryobacterales; family Bryobacteraceae; genus VFZY01. The sequence goes on from VFZY01000082.1 coordinate 22,137, forward strand.
GAACTGCCCGGGTCCAACCGGGCGGCTGTCTGGAGATTGACGATGGCTTCGCGGTGGCGCCCCGCGGCGGCTTGCAGGATGCCCAACTGCAGATGCGCCCCGGGGTAGCGGGGATTGATGAGGACGGCCGCCTTCAACTCACGTTCCGCCAGGTCAGGCTTCTCCGGCGCGGCGCTCAACCCATGATAGAAGCGCGCATCGGCGTTCCTGGGAAAGCGGGCGGCGTAGAGAGCCAGACGGCGCGCCACCTCAAGCCGTTGGGCAGGGGCTACATCCAGCAGGCTGCCCAGGAAGCCGATGGGGCGGGGATCGGCGGGGTCCAGATCTGCCCCTTCGCAAGCCGCGCGAACCGCTTCCTCGAACCGGCCCGTGGCATAGTCCGCCATGGCGAGCCCAATTCGCAAGGGTGCGGAGTTGGGGAAGATGCGTGTGCCCTCGCGAAGAACCTCCGCGGCGGCCGGGCCGGCGTGATGCCGCACCAGGTGCATGCCGAGATCGTGGAGATGCTTCTCCGACGGCTCAAGCCGCGCCGCCCGCTCGAACGCTTTGGCCGCTTCCAGCGGTTGCCCGGCACGTGCCTCGACATCACCCAGCAGGTTGTGCAACTCAGCCTTCTCGCCACGGGCCAGCATGCCCTGGATCTGCCGGCGTGCGGCGGCGAGGCGCCGCGTTTCCAGATAGCAGAGCGCCAGATCCCAGCCGTTGGCATAGTGCAACGGGTCGATTTTCGCGGCGCGCTCCAGGTGCGGGATCGCTTCGGCGAGCCGTCCCTGCTTGATCAGCGCTTCGCCCGCGCGATGATCCGCCGCGAAGTCACCGGGCGCCTGCGCGGCAAGACCGCCGAGAGTCAGGATGAAGGCCGCCGCGAGCCGCACGCCCTAATAGTAAAACTTCAAGGCGAACTGGATCTGCCGCGCATCGTTCGGGTTGTTCCGTGTGGCCGTGATGCGCCCGAAGTTGCGCGTATCGATAAAGGTGGTGAAGGCCGGGTTCGCGAACGCCGGGGTATTGGTGATGTTGAAGCTCTCGGCGCGGAACTCGAACCGTTTGCGCTCACCCATCCGGAAGGTCTTGAAGATGGACAAGTCCAGCTTGTGATAACCCGGCCCGGTCACCTGGGTGCGTTTGCCGCCCAGTGGGGAGAGGTCGCTTTGGCCGATCTGGGTGGCCACCGGCGGATTGCGGAACGCTGAAGCATTGTAGAACTGCTCCACGCGGCCTACGTATTTTTCCTGGCCGGGCACCTGGAAGGCAAAGCAGCCGGCGCCTGCCGTGGTGGCAATGGCGCAGCCGATGGACTGCGGCTGGCCACTGTAGTGCGTGGTGATCCAGTTCGTGCTCCATCCTCCCAGCACCGCGTCCACCGCCCGCCCGGCGCCGCTCAGGAAACGGCGGCCTTTGCCGAACGGAAGCTCGTAGGTGCCGCTCCATGTCAGTGCGTGGTTGATGTGGAAGGAGGCCAGCGCCATTTCGGCCTCAATCCCCATGCCGGGGATCATCACGCCCCGAAAGCCGCCCACGTTGCCACCATTCAGGAGGTCGCCTGCATTGGTGAGCGTTTTTGCCCACGTGTACGCGGTGAGGAAATCCAGCCCGTTGCCAAACCGTCTGGTCAGTTTGGTCTGCATGGAATGGTAGTGGCTATTGCCGTTCGTGGTGGCATAGGATGAGCCGCGCGCGAAATCGGGCCATGCGATGAAGTTCTGCGGATTGGCCGTGGGCGGCAGTACCTGCATCACATGGTTGGTACCGGAGAATGTCTCCAGATGGCGGCCGAGCGAGGCCACATAGCCCACTTCGAGTGAGGTATTTGCCATGATCTCCTGCTGCAGGGTCAGGTTGAAGGACTGCGTGTACGGCGTGATGTAGTTGAATTCGATACCGCGCAGGTTCAGGAACCGGCCGTTGACGAACCGGGGCTCGAACGGCACGCTGGCCAGGCCGCGCTCCAGGGTGGCGATGTTGCCATCCGGGTAGAGTACCGGGCTCCAATTGTTGGCCGGCTGGAAGTTGAAATCGAACTGGAACGGGTAGTTGTAGCCCAGGTTGGGCGCGCCGCCGCGATTCTCAAACGCGCCGTAGTAGAGTCCGTACCCGCCCCGGACCACAAGCTTGCTGGTCATCTGGTAGGCAAACCCGAAGCGCGGTGCGAAGTTCAATTTTTGGGCCTTGCCCAAGCCGCTGCCGAACTCATCGCTGTGCACCAGTTTGATGCCGTTGCTCGCCAGCAGTTGCTGGAACGTGGTGGACAGCACTGGGCGGTCCTTGCGCGATGCCGGAATGATGAACTGCGGATTGGTGAGCGATGGGACGAAATTAGCCTGCGCTCCGTATCGTTCGCCCACCAGCCCAAAGTGATCCCACCGCAGGCCAACGTTCAACGTCAGCTTGCGCGAGACCTTCCAGTCGTCCTGGAAGTAGAGCCCGGTGTAGTACTTGCGGTTTGCCACGCCGCCGAAATTGGCGGCCGACACGGATTGAGCACCGATTCCGCCGGTGCCCCGCGCGTCGGTGGGGTTTAGCAGGAACTGTACCCGGCCCGTTGAGTTGTCGATCTGATTCGGAACCGACGTGTACGCCCCGCCGAAGTTGAACCGGCCGCGTGATGTGGGCGGCGCCAGCCAGGGGAAGTCGATCAATTGGCCTTCCCATCCCCCTTTGAACGTGTGATTGCGATAGACCTTGGTCAGATTTTCGGAAAGCTGCACGGTGTTTGAGAACCGCTGGCTCACAATCCAGTCCGAGGGACCCAGGTTCTGCAGGCCGCCGATGCTGAGGCCTGGAAGGCCCCCGTTGCCGCTAGCCTGGGGAATGCCCTGGATGCCGAATTTGGCGGGAATGTTCGACGTGTCCTCACCGAACGGCTGCATGCGGAGGGAATTCTCGCGATTGAATCCGGCGCGAACTTCGTTGATCAACGTGGGGCTGAACATGTGGGTGTAGCTCACCGCCGCGCCCTGCGTCCGCACAGACTCATTTCCATTGTTGAACCCACCGCCGTCCGCCACGCCGTCAAACGGACCCGGCTTGAAGCGGGTGATATCGGCGAAGCTGTACCGGCCGAAGATCTGGTCCTTCTCGCTGAAGTTGTGGTCGATGCGAACGTCGAACTGGTCAGGATCGTCGGTGAACTTGCGGGTCACGTTGTAGTTGTTGAAAATCCCGGTGTTCGTGGGCGCGGGGTACAATTCCAGCAGCTTGACGGCGTTGGCGTTGAGGCGCGACCGGGGCACAATGTTGCCCGGGAAGATGTCCCGAACGAACCCCCGGCCATCGCGCGAGGCCCGGGTGGTGGACGGGTCGAATACGGTGCCCGACGGAAATGCCCGGCCATCCAGATCGGTCCGGCTGCCGCTCTGAAACGCGATCAGGTCCGTATAGTCCGTGTACCCCGAATTCCGGTGCGCCATGGTGGGGACATGCACCGAGACCGGCACACCCTGCCGCACCCGCATCCCTTCGTAATCCGCGAAGAAGAATGTCTTGTTCCGCACGATGGGGCCGCCGATCGACGCGCCGAACTGGTTCTGCCGGTACGATCCCTTGCGTTGGCCGCGTGCGTTCAGGAAGAAGTCCGCGGCGTCGAACTTGTCGTTCCGCAGAAACTCCCACAGCGCGCCATGGAACTGGTTTGTGCCTGACTTGATGGTGGCGTTCAGCACCGCGCCGCCGGCCCGCCCGAACTCCGCGTTGAACGAGTTGGTTTGCAGCTTGAACTCACCAAGGGCGTCCACCGGGGGCCGCAGCACATAGGCCGCGCCGGTCAGAAAGTCGACGTTGTTCGAGTTGTTGTCGATTCCGTCCAAAAGAAAGTTGTTCTGCGCCGGCCGGGTGCCATTGGCCGTGAACCAGCCGTTCGCGTTCAGGCCTCGTCCTTCCGGTTGCGGATGCGTCACTCCGGCGGTCAACCGTGCCAGGAAATTGTAGTTACGGCCCGACAACGGAAGATTCGCGATGGTCCGCGCCGTGATGGTTTCGCCCACGGATCCGTTCTGGGTCTGCAACACCGGCAGCGACTCGGTGACATCCACTGTGGTGGTCAGTTCGCCGGGACTGAGCCCGAAATCCACCACGGTCTGCTGTTGCACGTTGACCTGCACGGCTGAGCGCCGCGCCTTCTGGAAACCGGCAAACTCCACTTCGATGCTATAGGAGCCGGGACGAACGGGCGTGAAAATATAGTTGCCATCCTCGCGCGTTTCACCCGTCGCCCGGATGCCCGTGCCTTCATTCGTGATGGTGACCTTGGCGCCAACAATGGCTCCGCCCTGAGAGTCCCGTACGGCGCCTTGAAGGCGCCCGGTATCCACCTGGGCGAACGCCGCGGCAGCCGCAGCCAAAAAACTAAGCAGAATGCGAGTGGGCATGGTGTGTTCTCCCGTCAACTCTGAGCTGAGCCGGGATTTCCATTTTGGGTCTCCCGGACCCCGACAGTATACACCAACGCCTCACTCCCGTGCCGGATTTGATCAGAATCCCCTTTCCGAGGGCGGGCCAGTGCCTGCGGATGGCTTCTTTC
>VFZY01000083.1 GCA_016870915.1 Acidobacteriota bacterium
GCGTCCCCAATCGGTCCCGCTCACGCTGGGTCATCAGTAGCTGGTCCTCTTGCATCCTCCAAGCCTGAGGCTGTCAAGGGGACATTTCTACTTTGCTCTAAGGGGACATTATCACTTTGCTGTGACACCCCACATTTCCGTTTGTCAAGGCAAAGTAGAAATGTCCGAACCATACCCCGCATTCGTCGATGATCCCGGGACGATCAAGCGGTCACGATGACGCGCCATCCCTACTCGACGTACAGGAATTCGTTGGCGGCGAACAGCATCTGGCACAGGCTGGCCAGAGCGGAAATCTCCGCGTCCCCGGGCTTCGCATTGGCGAACAAATAAGCCTGCTTCTGCTTCTCAAGATGTCCCTTCGCCACACGAACCTCTTCCGGTTCCGGCGGCCGGCTCAAGGTCAGCCGCCACGCGAGTTCGATCCGCCGGTCCGTGTCCGCCGCGGCGGTTTCCGCGAGGCGCCTCGCCAACGCCTCCGCCTGCTCCACCACGAACTCGTCGTTCATCATCGTCAACGATTGGAGCGGCGTCGCCGAGTTCACCCGCCGCGTGCAGTTCACCTGAACCGCGGGAAAGTCGAACACTTGCAACAGCTGGTGCGGATAGTTCCGGCGGGCCGCAATGTACAGGCTGCGCCGGTTCGCCGATCCCGACTTCGGCGATGGATCCAGCACCTGGCCGCCGTCCGGCTGTGGCTTCAGCGCGATCGCGGGTCCTCCCATCGCCCGGTCCAGCTTTCCACTCGCTGTCAGAATCGCGTCCCGCAGCGCTTCCGCCTCAAGCCGGCGCAGGTTCATCCGTGCCAGCAGCTTGTTCTCCGGATCGGCCGCGCTGGACCCACTAGACCCACTGGACCGCGACGACTGCCGGTACGCCGTCGACAGCATGATCATGCGGTGCAGGCGCTTCAGCTTCCAGCCATTCGCCATGAAGTCCGCTGTTAGCCAATCGAGCAGTTCGGGATGCGTCGGCGGCGCGCCCAACTTGCCGAAGTTCTCCGGCGTCGCCACGATGCCCACGCCGAAATGATGCTGCCATACGCGATTCACCATCACCCGGGCCGTCAACGGATTCTCCGGGCTCGTCAGCCAGCGCGCGAACGCCAGCCGGTGCCCCGTCGTCTCGCCGCGCGCCTCGGCCGGTTTCGCGAACTCGCCGCCGCCAAGAACCTCGAGCCCGCCCGCCGTCACCCGCGGGCCCGGCGATTCCACCATGCCCCGCTGCAGAAGCCGCGTCACCGGCGGCGGGCCCACGTCCCAGAGCGCCTGAACTTTCTCCACCGTCCGCCGGTATCCCCGGAGCACCTTCGCCTGTTCCGTCAGCCGTGCCACCGCCGCTCGATCGGCTTCGTTCAGTGCCTTGTCGATGCTGTCCACCGGTGGGCGTACCTGTTTCTCGAACTTGCGAAACAGGAACTTCTGCACCTCGTCGCGCTTGTCCTCCGCCGTTGCCAGCGCCTCGCGCGTCTCGGTCCGGATGTTCTCAGGCAGCTTCGCCAGATTTGCCTCCAGCAGCTTCTCTTCCGCGGGCTTCCGCAACCTTGCCATCTCTTCGTCCAGGCGCGCCGTCTGCGCGTCGACGCCCTTGTTGTGTTCGGTGATCCGCTTCTCTTCTTCCTTCGAGACATCGGCAAGATGGCGATTCTTGGGCTGCTTCCAGTTCCAGGGGTTGTACGAAGGCGTGAATACGGCCAGCATCCGGTAATAGTCGCGCTGCGGGATCGGATCGTACCGATGGCTGTGGCACCGCGCGCAGCCCACCGTCAGTCCCATCAGATTGGTGGAGACTTTCTCCATCAGGTGGAACAGCACGTCGAAGCGCTCGCCCGGAAGATTCACAATGTCGGGATCGGTGCGGTCGAAAACGCTCCGCAGATACCCGGTCGCGGTCAGCAGATCGATAGTTTCAGGCGAGTACTTCGCGGCACTCCGCCAGTCCGTCAGTTCGTCGCCCGCCAGTTGCTCCACAAGAAACCGGTCATACGGCTTGCCGCTGTTGAAGGCATTCACCACCCAGTCGCGATAGCGCCAGATGCCATCGAACATCTCCATTCCAACCAGGTCATTGTCGAATCCGGCCACATCCACGTAGCCTGCCGCGTCCAGCCAGTGGCGCGCCCAACGCTCACCGTAGTGCGGCGACTCAAGCAGCTTGTCAATAAGACGCTCCCAGGCGCCCGGTTTGGTATCGGCGAGGAACGCATCCATCTCCGGCTGGGTGGGAGGCAGCCCGTGCAGGTCGAAATACGCGCGGCGCACCAGCGTGAGTGGCGGCGCGTCGGGCGAGAACTCAAGGCCCTTGCCTTCCAGCCGCGCCAGCAGGAACCGGTCGATCGGCGTGCGCACCCTGGCCCTGTTCTTCACCTCCGGAAGCGCCGCACCAGCGGGCTTGCGAAACGCCCATGCCTGGCGGTCGGCATCCTTCACCCGAGGCGCCTCCGCCTCGGTGAAGGTCTCCCGCAATTCCGCGGGACGCTCCAGCCGCACATTGAACTTCGACGTGTCAATCCACTGGCGAAGCGAGTGCAACTCGGCCTCTGTCACGGGCTGGCCCGCCCCGGCAGGCGGCATCGACCGGCTCATGATCTTGCGCACCAGCAGACTCTTGTCCGAAGCCCCTTCCACAATCACCGGCCCGTTGCCGCTGCCGTCCAACACGCCCGCCAACGTTCGCAAATCCAGCCCGGCGGCGGGCTTGCCGGAACCATGGCATTGCACGCAGCGCGCGGCCAGCACCGGCTTCGCCTCCTTCTCGAAACGCTCCGTGTGCTCTCGCGAAACAGCGGCCTGCCTCTCCTCGCCCTTCGCTCCCGCCTCAATCCACTGCCGGATTGTCTCCACCTGGGCGTCTGTGAGCTTGAAGTTGAATGCCGGGGGCGGCATCGCCTTCGACTTCACCTTGTCGTACAAAGGGCTCTCCGCGGCGTTGCCCGGCTTCACGATCTTGCCTTGATGGCTGCCGTGCAGCACGGAGGCGCGGGTGCGAAGATCCAGCCCCACCATCGCCGTGCCGCCATGGCAACTGAAGCAGTTCGCCGTGAAAATGGGAAGCACATCGCGTTCGAACAGCGGTGTCTGCGCCATCGCCATGCCGCACAGCGCGGGAAGCAGTCCATAGCGCATCATGACAGCAATCCCGTCACCGGCTTCGCGCCCGTCACCGTGGCGTCGGTGGGCGTCTCGGCGCGCCCTCCATGCGAAAACGTCATGCGCATATGGTCCAGTCCCAGAGCATGAAGGATCGTCGCCTGCAGATCCGGTGTGCCCACGCGGTTCACCGTCGCTTTATAGCCGAACTCATCCGTCTCGCCGTAGGCCAGGCCCCTCTTGAATCCTCCGCCGGCCAGGAAGAGGCTGAATGCGTTTCGATTGTGGTCGCGCCCGTCGGAATTCTGAGTCGTCGGTAAGCGGCCGAACTCGCCGCTCCACAGAACGATCGTCGAATCGAACAGTCCGCGGCTTTGCAGGTCCTTGATCAGCCCCACCACCGGCAGGTCCGTCTTGGCGCAGATCTTCGGAAGGTCGGTCTTGATTCTGGAATGATGGTCCCACGGCTGGCCGGGCCCCGAGAAAACCTGCACGAATCGTACGCCGGATTCCACCAGCCGCCGCGCCATCATGCACCGCGCGCCAAAGGGGGCCGTGAGCGTGTTATCCAGCCCGTAGAGTTTGCGCGTGGCGTCGGACTCGCGCGAAAGGTCCAGCACCTCCGCGGCGGCCAATTGCATCCGCGCGGCCAGTTCGTAGTTCTGAATGCGCGCCTCGAGTTCTGTGTCGCCGGCATGGTTGGCCAGATGGCGCTTGTTGACCTCGGCCAGAAAATCCAACTGTTCGCGTTGCACGCCCGGCGGCAGCGGCTTCAACGGGTTCAGGTTCCGCACCGGAGGTCCCGTAGGACTGAACTCAACGCCCTGAAACAACGCGGGCAGCCAGCCACTCGACCACAACTGCTTTCCGCTGACCGGGTATCCCTCGGGATCTCGAAGCACCACGAACGCCGGCAGGTTCCGATTCACGCTGCCCAGCGCATAGCTGATCCATGCGCCCATCACGGGCCGGCCCGGAAAAATCCGGCAGGTCTGGAGTTGATTCAACCCTTCCGGATGGTTGTTGTGTTCGGAATACATCGACCGGATCACGCACAGGTCATCGGCGATCGTCGCCAGTTGCGGCAGCGCCTCCGAGATCTCGATGCCCGATTGTCCCGCGCGCCGGAACTGGAACGGACTTCCCATCAGCACGTTCGCGTTGTTCGGCTGATGGATCTCCACCCCGTCCGGGTGCGGCTTGCCCGAATACTTCGTCAGCATCGGCTTGGGATCGAAGAGGTCCATCTGGCTGGGACCCCCGTTCATCACAAATTGAATGACGGCCTTCGCCCGAGGCGCGAAGTGGGTGGGGCGCGGTGCCAGATCCATGGGAACCCGCGAGTCCGCCTGAAGCAGACCGCGCAGCGCAAGCGAGCCCATGCCGAGACCGGACAGTTCCAGCAGATTGCGCCGCGAAAGCAAGGGAGAAAATGTCGAGTCCATGCGATGTCTCCGTGTAGGAGTGGAGCCATGATATCGTAGTCCGTTCCCGCGGCCCTACGGCGAGTCCATCGCGGTCCGCGCCGTGACGTTCCCCGGCATGAACTTGAGATACCGCTCAAACACCTGCCGTGCCTTGGCCGGCTGCTTCATCCGCGCATGGATCTCGCCCAGCTTGCGATACGCCCGCTCTAGCGAAGGATCCATGCGGATGGCCGTCTCCAGGTGCTCAATCGCCTTCTCCAGGTCGCCCGCCTGCGTCCACGCTGTCGCGGCGTTGATCCGGTACGGTGCATAGGCGGGATCCAACTCCACGGCGCGTTCATAGAGGCGCGCGGCCTCGGTGGCTCCGCCCTTGCGCAGGATCACCAGGCCAAGACTGGTCAACACCGCCGGATCGGAACTCTGCGACTCATAGAAGTCGGCAAGCGCGCGGAAACCGGCGTCCATGTGCGGGGCGGATTCGTCACGTTCTCCCACCAGGACGTTCGCCAGCCCCAGATTGCGGGCGGCCACGGCGGGCGCCGGCTCACGCCATGCCACCAGCTTGCGAGGTTGAAGACCGGCGGGGGCTGCCGCCGTCGCAACACGCGTGATCCGGTGGTCGGTAAAGGCCGTGTGTCCTCCATCCTTGGTCTGCCGCTGCGGCATATGGCACCCCACACAGTTGGCGGACGCCGCCGGATGTGATTTCCCCAAAGGCTGCGCATGGCACCCAACGCACTTGGCGCGGTAGTAACGCACCGGATCGGCCGGCTTATCGTGCGGATCATGGCACGTGCCGCACCACATCTTCTCCGAACTTCGGCGCACGCACAGGCTTTGTGCCAGTTGCTCGACATGGCTCACCACCTTCAGGCCCCCGGCCACAGGCGCGTCGAACACATACACCGAAAAAACCTCCTCCAGATTCTGCCCTGGGTGGAAATCGGCGATCTTCCGCCCGGGGTTCGGAATCCTTGCTTCGCCGCCCAAATGGCACTGCTCACACACACTGTCGCGCGCACGCACGGGCAGCTTGGCTGGATTCACGATGTTGCCCGGCCCCGGCTTGGCAAGGTGCGCCGCAGTGGATCCATGGCAGCGGTCACAGGAAATGGCCATTTCGGCGAACGGCTCCGGTTCGTACCGGTTCAAAGTGCCGGCCACGGGCTTTGGCTGGCCTGAGTGGCACAGAACGCACTCCATCGTCACCGGCCGTGTGAAATCGGGCTCCCGGTCGCGCTCATAGCCCGGCGCCATGTCCCAAATCGCGCGCTTGGAGTAATACGATACCGGAGACTGGAACAGATACCCGCCGATCTGAATCAAGTAGCCGAATGCATGATTGCCTGACCCGATGACATAAGCGGCGGGGTAGTCCGCCTCAATCCCGTTGCGCTCAATGAACTGGCGCATTCCCGCCGTGGTCGACTCAATCCTGAAACGGCTATCGGAGAGTACGTGAGTAAACTCCCCCGGGGTTTGTTTCACCGGCCGAAACAGTGAATTCGCCATCCCGGTGCGGCGATAGCCATTCACCTGCTTCGGATGGCACGCCGCACAAACACTGGAAGCCCCGGCAGCCATCAGCGGCCAGGCGGTCACCAGGCAAGCCAGAAGCCGGAACGCCGCCACCATCGAAGTCAGTGTAGCCCTTCCCGCACGGCGATGTAGCGGTTCACGGCGGGCTTGGCGATCACCTGCCGCGCACCGGACGGCCAGACGATGGAGACCCGATCCACAGTGCGGCACGACCCAAGGCCGAAGTGCAGGCGGGGATCGTTGCGCGAAAGATAGCTTCCGCCGTTGCGCACGGTATCAAACCACTTCCGGCCGCAACCCTCCACTTCCACTCGCGCTCCCAGGGCATCGCGATTGCTTCGCGTACCCGTCAGCGAGAGGCCCATCCAGAAACCCGTCCGCACGCTCTGGTTGGAAAGCAGCATCGGTGCGCCCGCCACCGGCAGCACAATCACATCCATCCGTCCATCGTTATCGAAATCCCCGGTGGCGGCGCCGCGATATGAGTTCTTCGGCACACCCAGCCGGACCTCGGCGAAACGCCCGCCCCGGTTCTGAAACACCGAGAAAGGCTGGTGGTACGTGGTGCTGCCAAGCTTCTCCGCCGCCGGATAAACGTGACCGTTGGCCACCCATAGCTCACGCACGCCGTCGTTGTCGAAATCGGCGAAGCCCGCCGCCCAGCCAAGATAGGGAATGGTGGCTGCCTCCAGCCCCGCCTGCCCGGAGACATCTTCAAAGAGACCGGGCGAGGCCTGACGAAAGAGCGGAAAGTGGTCTTCGGAAAACGTAGTCGTCAGCAGGTCCAGCCGGCCGTCGTTGTCATAGTCCCCGGCAGCGACGCCCATGTTCGCCTGGCTGCGCCCGTCCTTGTTGAACGCCAGGCCGCTCACCAGGGCCGATTCCTGGAACGTTCCGTCGCCTGAATTGAGGTAGAGGTAATTCGCACCGGAATCGTTGGCCACAAAAATGTCCGGTCGCGAATCCTGATTCAGGTCCTCAAAAACCACCGTAAAGCCATAGCGCGCTTCCCGGTCGGCCACCTTGGCCCGGGCGGTCACGTCAGAGAAGGTTCCGTCGCCATTGTTCCGGTAAAGAATGTCTGCTTCGCCCTTCAGATTCAACGGCCCGCAAAAACCCGGCAGGCCCCGGTAGTTGCAGACGCCGGGTGCCGCACGAAAGTTCAGAGACCGTACGTCAACATAGCCCGCCACATAGAGATCAGCGTGGCCATCGTTGTCATAGTCTCCGAAAGCGCTCCCCGTATGCCAGTGCGTACGGCGGGTCAACCCGGCGGATTTTCCCATCTCCGAAAACGTGCCGTTGCCGTTGTTGCGAAACAGAAGGTCCACGCCGATGTTGGTCACCAGAATATCGGTGAATCCGTCATTGTCGAAGTCGGCCGCGTTGGCTCCCGTGCCCCAGTACGGGTTGAACAGACCTACCTTGGCCGTCACGTCGGCAAAACGGCCATTGCCCAGGTTGCGAAACAGGTGGAGCGCGCCGGCGGGCGGCGCGGGCGGGGCTCCCTCCATCATCTGGATCAGGCGCGGAAGCGTGGACCCGTTAACGATCAACACATCCAGCCGCCCGTCGCGATCATAGTCAAGCCAGGCCGCGCCGCTGCCATTCGCTTCGGTGATCCACCGCTTCTCCGGCCCGCCGCAGACCATCTCCACCCGCAAGCCCGCCTGCGCGGCGATGTCGGCAAAGCGGAGTCCGTCGGGTGGTCCGGCGCCGGAAGCGGCGGCGCACAGCAGCACCGCCCACGCCGCACCCACGTACCTCACGGCTGCTTCGACTCGGCGAACAGCCGGAAATGCCGGCGGGCCTCTTCCGGCAACTGGAGCTTCACCAGCAGCCGGGCCAATTGATAGTGTGCCTGGGCATTGTTCGGCTCGGCGCGCAGCAACTCCTCAAGCACCAGCCTGGCGTCCCCAAGTTGGTTGGCCGATCCCAGGGCGACAGCGAACTGAACCCTCGCTTCCGGCCAGGAAGGCTTCACGGTAAGCGCCTCCCGAAGCCAACCCGCGGCATCGCCGGCACGCCCTTCCTTGATCAGCAACACACCCAGGTTGAAGTACGGCCACTCCGATCGCTTCGCCTGCCGGCGGTCGATCTCGATCGCTTTCTCGTAGGCTGCGCGGGCTTCGTCGAAACGGGCCAAACCCTCGTAAGTCTGGCCCAATTGGTTGAAGCCCTTCACGCTCTGGGCATCAAGCGCCACCGCCGTCCGGAAGGACTCAAGGGCCGCCGGCAGGTTCTGCCTTTCAAACTGGATTCGGCCCAGATAGTACCGTATGTCGGCATCCGACGCGGCGAGTTGACTGGCCTTCTGCAGTTCCACCTCGGCCGGCGCGGCCTGGCCCAGCATGAAATAGGCAAGGCCCAGGATCTTGCGCCCTTCGCCGCTCGAGGGATTCCGCTCAAGGTACCGGCTCGCGGCTACCGCTGACTCGCGATAGCGTCCGGTCTGGAACAGCAGAAATGACTTCCAGTAGAGGGCCGGAAGACTGTCAGGACTCTGTTCGAGCGCCCGGTCAACCGTCTCACCGGCGCGCACCCAATCGCGCTGCCGGATCAGTTCGGCCAGCCCCGGCAAAGTACCCGGTCCACCACTTGGCGGCGCAGTGTCGGCTGCGGCCATCAAAGGTTTGTCCAAGCCAGCCAAGCCCAATAAGAGCGTGATTCCGGCCAAGGCTTGACCCAAGAACCTCATCGCAATACCATTAGAGTCTATCATGCACCCGGCAAGCGTGACGGCGATGTGGTGCGCAGCGTTGTTCGTGCTTGCGCCGCACCAGGGCGCGGCCCAAGGTGAGGCGGCGCAAGACGAGGCGGCGCAGAATGAGTTGGTCCGGCTCTATTCGGAGGCCCGCGCCGCCGAAGCCGCGGGCAGGTATCCCGCTGCGGCGCAGCGGTATGAACGCATCGTGGCGATGCGGCCGGACATGGCCGAAGCACACGCCAACCTGGGCAACCTTTACTACGTGCAAGGCCACCAGGATCGCGCCGAGGTCTCGTTCAGGAAGGCGCTCCGCCTGAAGCCCGGCCTCGCGGCTCCACGCCTTCTGCTGGGCGTCATCCACTTCAATCGCGGTGAGCTTGATCAGGCTGCCTCGCAACTCGCCGCATCCCTGAAACTGGAACCGGCCAACGCCATGGCCCAGTTGTATCTCGGGTACACGCACTACGCCAGGAAAAACTACTCGGAAGCGGTCCGGTTCCTTGAGAAAACGGCGGAGCAGGACGGCGGCAACGCGGACGCCTGGTACCACTTGAGCATGGCCTACGGTCAACTCTCCCGGCAGTACCTGGAGCGCTTGCAGACTGAGTTCGCCGGGGCCTTCGAAACGCATCTCGTCCGTGCGCACTTTCAGGAATCGGCCGGCAATTGGGTTGATGCCCGCAATGAGCTCTCCCTCGCCCTGGCGCAACAGCCGGAGAACCACGCGGTTCGCGGACGAATCGAGTGGCTGGGCCGGCGAGCCGCGGGCGAAACCCCGCAGCCGCCCTCGGTTGCGCCCGCAGGTGAGCCTGCTCGTGAGGAAGACGGCGCCACGCGCTACCTGTACCATCCGCCGTCCGGTGCCGCCATCCAGAGCGCCGTGGCCGCGGAAAGGTCTGAGGTCGTAGAGGCCGGAAAGAACCTGCCGTCATCAGGCCGCCAGGCCCTCTACCGGCTCGCCGAAGGATATCAGGCTCTCTCGTTTCTCTCGTCCCTTTGGGTGCTCCAGACCGGACCCGGTTCCTACCGCGCGCATCAGTTGCGGGCACAGTCCCTGGAGGCCGCCGGCAGACTCGATGAAGCCGTTGCCGAATACCGGGAAGTGCTCGCCCGCAAGCCTGACTTGCGGACCATTCACTTCGCCATCGGCAACCTCTATTGGCGGAAGGGGCGTCCGGAGGAAGCGTTGCCTGAACTGGAAGCCGAGTTGAAGCTCAACCCGCGCGATGCCCAGGCCCACTACGAGATCGCCGATATTCATTTCTCGAACGGCCAGACGGCCGCGGCTGAAAAACACTTCGAAGAAGCCATCCGGTATGCACCCGCCATGCCGGAAGCCCACCTGGCGCTGGAACGGATCGCTTCCGCGGCGGGAAAGGTCGACAAGGCGCTGCTGCACTTGAAGAAGGTGGCGGCCATATCACCCAGGGACCCAACCCCGCATTACCGCCTGTGGATCCTCTACCGGCGGCTCGGCAAGCCCGCGGAGGCTCAGGCGGCGCGCCAAGCCTTCGAGGAGAGAAGAAAATCGAGCGGCGGCGCAAGTGCCGAGCGAAGTCCGATCCCATGACGCACCGGCACTGAGAACCAGTCCACGCTTCTCCTAGCCTAGGGCTCCCAGCGCAACCGCTTCAGTTCCCTGCGGTCGCGCTTCGTGGGCCGGGTTTCCGGCGCGGGCTCAAAGGCGGGTTGCAGCCTGCGTACCTCGGCCGCGCGGCGACGCCGCTCGCGGCTCTCGTCCGTCTCGTGATACAGCGTCTGCGCCACCGGCGCGGGGCCTCGCTGATCGCTGAGGGCCAGCACTTCCACTTCGAAGTCGCCGCCCTCGGTGCGGATGCGGAGGGTATCGCCGGGGCGCACCGGCCGTGCCGGCTTCACAGGTTGCTCCCGCCACGTCACGCGGCCCAGTTCGCAGGCCTTGGCCGCCAGTGCACGCGTCTTGTAAAAGCGGGCCGCCCACAACCACTTGTCCGCGCGGACCTCGGTCATCGCTTCCGGGTGCGCCGGGCGCCCTCGCGGGCTTCGTTCTCGGCCACCCGCATTTGGACGATCCGGCGAATCAGCACCGCCGGAAGCGGCTTGCCAATCGGAAACTGGATGGTGCCCTTCGACGTCCTGTAACCGGCCAGTTCATCCCCAAGCGCCTCGATCACGCGCCCGCTCATCGGGAACAGGCTGCAGTGCGCCTTGAACGCGGCAAACGCCACCAGGCCTCCCTTGTAATGGAAGCCCGGCATGCCGTAGGTGATGCACTCCACGGCTTCCTTGGGCGCGGCCTTGCGAATCGACTGGCGCACGCGTTCCAGCGTGATGCGGGCGGCTTCCGGCACGCCCGCCAGATAGTCGTCCATCGAGGCCGGCCGGGGGCCCATCGCTAACTCTGTACTTCGAGTTCCCAACCCCAACCCGGGCGATCGGGCGGGCGCATGTAGATTCCGTCGGGGCCGCGGGAGATGTTGTAGTTCTCCTCAAACAGCTTGTACACCGAAGCCGGGCCGCCCGGCGCGGGCAGGAAGAGCTCGCACCACGGCGCGTTGACGTTGGCCATGGACCAGTGAACGGCGCCGTTCAACCCGCCCCCATGTGGAATCACAGGGATATCGTAGGCGGACGCCATGGCGCCGATGCGCCGCAGTTCGCTCAGGCCGCCGCACCATTGAATGTCAGGCTGCCAGATGGAGGCGCCGTTCGCTTCCAGCAGGTAGCGGAAGCCGTAGCGGCCGTACTCGTGCTCGCCTGTTGCGATCCGCGTCGACTTGATCGACGTGTTCAGGCGGCCGAAACCCGCATAATCGTGGGGCTGCAGCACTTCCTCCATCCAGTAGACCCGGTACGGCGCCATCATCTCTGCCATCTCAATGGTGTAGCGCTCGGTCCACGCCATCCAGCAATCCAGCATGATCTCGCCATCGGGGCCCAGCGCCTGCCGGGCGCGCTTCACCAGATCGACGTTCTCCTTCATGCCCGCGCGTCCGCTGGCCGGGCCGTGGGGAATCGCCAGCTTCAACATCTTGTAGCCGAACTCCACGTGCTGCTCAATGTCGTTGCCTGTGCAGTAGGTTGGAATGCGGTCCTTGGTCTCTCCGCCCAGCAGCTTGTAGACCGGCATGTTGAGCGCCTTGCCCACAATGTCCCAAAGCGCGATGTCAAAGCCGCTGATGGCGTTCATTGTCACGCCCATCCGGCCGTACGACATCGTGGAGCGCCAGCAGATGTCCCAGTTCCGCTCAATGTCAAACGGGTCGCGCCCTACCATCAGCTTGGCCAGGTGGCCGGTGACGATGGGTCCGCCGCCCGGTCCGCCGTTGCCGTAGCCCGTGATGCCCTTGTCGGTCGTCACCTCCACGGTGAAGCTTGGGACGTTGGTGGCGGCGAACAGCTCACGCCGCGGCTTGTATTCGGGGTAGATCGAGACCGGGTTGGCAACCTCAACGCCCTGCGTCGACCAGGCGCCCGCGGACGGCGTGTAAGCCGGGTACGGCTTCTTGGGGCGTGTACGCACCAGACGCATTCCGGTGATCTTGAGCTTGCTCTTCTCCTGCTGCCAGGCCAGAGCGGGCAGTGCGGGTACGGCGGCGGCGCCAGGGAGTAGGGACAGAAGTTCGCGGCGGGTCATAGCAGGGAGATTATGTCAGGCCGCGAGGGTGCATGGCAAGGGTGGTCCATCCGGCTATTCTGAAAGCCGGGCTTCGGCCTCTGCATGGCTGAACTGGAAACACTGCGCACGCTCTCACCAGGCGGACGCCTCATCCTTGCGGCACGCGCCGTGCGCTTGTTCGCATTCGGCGCGCTGCCCGTGGTGATGGCGTCTCATCTTGCCGGCTTCGGATGGAGCGAAGCGGTGGTGGGCCAGTTGTTCGCCATCACTTTGACGGGCGATATTGCGGTGACACTCTGGGCCACGCTGCATGCTGACCGGTTCGGCCGCAGACGTACGCTGATGCTAAGCGCGAGCCTGATGATTCTGGCCGGCGCCGCCCTTCCCTTCACATCGAACTTCGCGGCGGCCGCGCTCGTCATGTTCGCCGGCGCCATCAGTTTGAATGGTGGCGAGACCGGTCCGTTCCTCGCCATCGAACAAGCCGCGCTTACGGAAACCGTGCCGCCGGACCGGCGCACCACGGCGATCGCCTGGTACACGCTGGCCGGCTCCATGGCGGCCGCGCTGGGGGCGCTCGCCGCCGGATTCGCGGCGCGCCCGGCGTGGGTGCTGGCGCTCTACGCGGCATGCGGTATCGTGCTCTGGATTCTTGCGCTCCGTCTGCCGCCGGAGATCGAAGCGCACAGCGTGGCGAGCGGGGCTCGATTCGGGTTGGGACCCTCGTGAAGCATTGTGCTGCGTCTGGCCGGCCTGTTCATGGTGGATACGCTCGGTTCCGGGCTGGTGCTGCAGAGCTTTCTCGCTTACTGGCTTGAGCGGCGGTTTGGCGCGGGTGCGGGCGCCGTGGGGGCGGTCTTCTTCGGCATGAACCTGCTGGCCGCTCTCTCGGCGATGGTGGCCGGGCGTCTGGCCGCCCGCATCGGGCTGATCAACACCATGGTCTGGACCCACATTCCAGCCAACCTGCTCCTGATCCTCCTCCCCTGGACGCCGGATCTGGCGCCAGCCGTCGTCATCCTGCTGCTGCGCGGCTGCCTGTCGCAAATGGACGTTCCCGCGCGCCAGAGCTACCTCATGGCCGTCGTGCAGCCGGGCGAGCGTTCGGCGGCGGGCGGCGTCACGGGGCTGGCCAAGAGCATCGCGAACGCCGTCGCGCCCGGCATCACCGGCGTGCTCTTCGCGTCGGGATGGATGGCGGCGCCGTTTGTGGCCGGAGGGGTGTTGAAGATCACCTACGATCTGGCCTTGTGGCGCGGCTTCCGGGCCATTAAGCCGCCCGAGGAACAGTAGCCGCTACAGTAGCCGCTACAGAGGAAGCACAAGGCGCGCCTGGCAGCCGGCGCCATCCGTCCGGTTGGCCAGCTCCAGCGAACCGCCGTGGGCCTCCGCGATCTGCCGCGCCAGCACCAAACCGATCCCGGTGCCTCCGGGCTTCGTCGTGAAGAATGGCACGAAAAGGTTGGCGGTGTTCGCCAGGCCAGGGCCGCCATCGGTAATCCTAAGTTCAAAGTGGCCGGTGGTGCGCAGCCACGTCAGGCTCACAGTGCCGCCGGTCTCAAGCGCTGCGTCCACCGCATTGCGAATCAGGTTGATCAGGGCCTGCTCAAGCTGATCGGCATCCGCTTCAAGCATCACCGCGGGTCCGGCGTGGATCGCCACCTCCATCCGCGTCTCAAGCGCCGCGGTGCGGCGGACGAGCGCCCCGGCATCCACCGTGGCCAGCGTGGGCCGGGGCAGGCGCGCAAGCTGCGCGTAGGCGGCCATGAAGCGCGCCAGCGATTCCGAGCGTGAAGCGATAATCTCAAGGCCGCGCAGCGTGTCCTCGCGCCAGTCGGGCGGCGCTTCCGTGCGGCCCAGAAGCGTGTGAAGACTGCCGGCGATGGACTTGATCGGCGTCAGCGAGTTGTTGAGTTCATGGCCCAGCACGCGCACCAGGCGCTGCCAGGCCTGCAGTTCCTCTTCCCGCAGCGGGCGCGTGATGTCGGCCAGCACCAGCAGTTGATGCGGCAGCCCCCCCTCCCGGAAATCCGAGCAGTTGATCCCCCAACGGCCGGCGCCGCCCGGAAAAGCACGCTGCATGGTGCCCCGCCCGGTGGTGAGCACTTCGTCCAGGCCGATGTCGGCGGCGGTGCGCGTCAATAGCCGCTCGGCCGGCTGCGCCAGCAGGCGTTCGCCGGCCCGGTTCACCAGCCGCAGGCGCTTGCTCTCATCGAAGGCGAACACCGCGACGTCGATCTCCTCCATCACCTTGCGCAGCAGCGTGGTGGCCTCAAGCGCGCCCAGGCGCTGCGCGCGCAGCGTCGCGCCCATGGCATTCACCTGCTGCATCACCTCGCCCAGCGCGTCTTCGTTGCGCGCGCCGCGGGCCCGGATGGAATAGTCGCCCTCGCGCATCGCTTCCAGAAGATTGGCCAGCGTCCGCAACGGGTTCGAGACCCGGTGCGCAATGACGGACAGCGCAATCAGCAGAGCCGTGGCGATCGCGATGGTCAGCGTCCAGCGGACCTTCTCGGAATAGTCGGCGGTCCAGAGAATGATCAGCGATGTAGCCACCGCGGGAAGCGCGCCGGCAAGCGCGATGAGCTGAATGCGCTGCTCATGGAAAAGCCGCTGCCGCGGGGGAGGCGGCATCTCTAAAGACCATAACGCTGCAAGCGCCGGTAAAGCGCGCTGCGGCTCAAACCCAGCGCGTTGGCGGCGTGGCTCACGTTGCCGCTGTAGCGCTGAAGCGCCTTCTTGATGAGGAAGGATTCCACCTCCTCCAGGCTCATGTCTTCCAGGCGCGCCGGTGTCTCGCGAGCCGCGCGCAGCACCAGATCGGCGGCGCGGATCTGGTTCCCCGCCGACATCAGCACGGCGCGCTCCACCACGTGGTTCAGCTCACGCACGTTGCCCTTCCAGGGGTTGTCCAACAGCGCCTGAAGCGCCGCATTCTCGAACCCCGCCAGAGGCTTGCGATAACGCGCCGCGTGCGCTTTCAGGAAGTGGGCCGCCAGCAGCGGGATGTCCTCGCGGCGCTCACGCAGCGGGGGCAGGTGGATCTCGATCGTATTCAGCCGGAACAGCAGATCCTGCCGGAAGCGCCCGCCGGACACCTCATCCTCCAGGCCGGCGTTGGTGGCGGAAATCACCCGGACATCCACGCGGCGGGTGCGGCTGGAGCCCACCCGCTCCATCTAGCCGGTTTCGAGCACCCGGAGCAGCTTCGCCTGAAGCGCCATCGAGACGTTGGCGATCTCATCCAGGAACAGCGTCCCCGTGTCGGCCAGCTCGAACCGGCCCACGCGATCCGCTTTGGCGTCAGTGAAGGCGCCCTTCACATGGCCGAACAACTCGCTTTCGAACACGCCCTCGGCCAGGCCGCCCGCGTTCACCGTCACCATCGGCTTGGCATTGCGCAGCGAGACCGCGTGCAGGGACCGCGCCACCACTTCCTTGCCCGTGCCCGGTTCGCCCGTGATCAGTACGTTGGCGTCAGAGGGGCCCACGCGCGCGATCAGCTGCAGCACAGGCTGCATCGACGGCGCTTCGGCGATAAGCGCCGGGCCGTCGGCGCGCAGCACCCGGTTCTCCGCCTCCAGGCGCTGGCCGCGCTTCAGGGCCTCGCTCAGTTGGATCTGCGTGCGCACTATGGCCAGCAGGCGCGGGTTGTCCCAGGGCTTGGTGACGAAATCGCGCGCCCCGCGCCGCATGGCCTCCACCGCCAGCTCCACGCTGCCCCAGGCGGTCATCACCACCACCGGGACCACCGCGTCCAGTTGGCCGATGCGTGTCAGCAGATCAAGACCCTCCTGGCCGCTGGTGGTGTCCCGCGTGTAGTTCAGGTCCATCAGCAACAGGTCGTATTCACGAGCCTCCAGCGAGTGCAGAATCGCGGCCGGGGCGTTCACGGACTCCACCTGATACCCCTCGGCCTTCAACAGAAGGCGCAAGGCTTCAATGACACCGGGCTGATCGTCGGCAACCAGAATGCGGGGCTGAAGGGCTGTTTTCATGCGTCCGGCGCGTGAGTGCGTACTGGTATCTTTGCACGGCGGCGGGGCGCACGGAATACCCGCCAAGCCCTCAGCCGGGGCAGGTGTGATCAAACACCTTGCGGTTCAGCAGGTGGCGGCCAGTGGAAACACCGGCCATCACCACAAACACCAGCGAGACCGCCACTCCCGCCAGCAGCGCCCGCCGGAACGCGCGCGGCACGCGGTTGGGGGCGGTGCGGTTGGCCTGCTTCAGCGTGTCGTGCAGCCGGATCCGCGTGGCGTAGACCGCCGGAGCAATGCCGAAGATCAGGCCCGTGGAAACAGCCAGCAGCAGCGCCAGGCCCGCTGTCGCCGGCGTGAACATCAGCTCGATGAATCCCGGGATCGATGTCCACGCGGTCATCGCGCGGACACCCAGGTACCCCACCACGATCCCCAGCGAGCCGCCGCCCGCCGCCAGGAACAGGCTCTCCACCAGCATCAGGCTCATGATCTGCGCCGGGCCCGCGCCCAGCGCCCGGCGGATAGCGAACTCGCGCCGGCGCGAGGCCGCCCGGTCAAGCGCCATGTGCGTGACGGCAAGGAACACCACCACCAGCAGCAGCAGCGCGGCCGCGGCCAAGGCCCACACCGGACGTGCGCCGGGCGCTCCCGGGCCCCAAGCCCGCGTCATCGCTTCAACAATGGCCAGCGTCGCGGTGTTCGCTCCAATGGCCAGCACGATCAGCGCCAGCGCCAAGGGCGCGTAGAACCGGGAACGGGCCAGCGAACGGGCGGCGTGACGGGCGTCGGTAATGATGTTCATGCAGCCTGGACTCCTGGCGTGCATCCATTATACGCACGAACGTTCGCATTTGTTCCGGGGAGTTCGGATCAGACCAGCTTGTGTTTCCGCAGTGGCAGTTCCCGAATCCGCTTCCCGGTGGCGGCAAAAACAGCGTTGGCGATCGCCGGCATGATGGGCGGCACCCCCGGCTCGCCCACACCGGCCGGAAGGCCGGTGCTTGGAACCACGTGGACATGCGTCTCGCGCGGCGCTTCATGCATGCGAGCCACCGGATAGTCGTGAAAGTTCGATTGCTGGATTCGTCCGCCGGCGGCAGTGATCTCGCCCATCAGAGCGATGCTGGCGCCGAACACCGCCGCGCCTTCAAACTGGGCGCGAACACGGTCCGGGTTGATCGTGGTGCCGGCATCCACCGCGATATCAATGCGCGGAATGGAGAGCTTGCCCGCCTTATCCACTTCCACTTCGGCGACAGCAGCCACGTAGCTCAGGAAGCTGCGGTGCGCGGCGATCCCAAGCGCGCGTCCGCCACCCGGCTTCTTACTCGCCCAGTTCGACTTCTCGGCCACAAGCTGAATGACGCGCTTGAGACGCCCGGTATCCACCGGGTAGTCCTGCTGGGACTTGGTGTTGTTCCAGTACCCCATGCCAATCGGCTCAATCGGAATGCGGCGGTCCGGGCCAATCAGGTCCAGCAGGAACTCCACCCGGTCACGGCCCGCGGCGTGGGCCAGTTCGTCGGCGAAGGAGTGGATTCCGAAAGCGTGATAAATGTTCGCCACGGCGCGCATCCACCCGATGCGGACATGATTCTTCGCGGCGCCGTTCTCGGACCGGTGGTTCGCGATGTCGAACGGCAGGTCCACCCAGCCCATGCCCATTTCGAACTCCTGGCCGTACTCGGCGGAAGCGTCGAACGTGGAGCCGATGGTGGGAAATACGCTACGCTGCAGCCACGCGGTCGGCTTGCCTTTGGCGTCCGTGCCGGCTTTGAAGTACATGCCCGCCACGGCGTGGTAGAAGTCGAAGCGAATGTCCTCCTCGCGGCTCCAGACCACCTTCACCGGCTTGCCTACTTTCTTCGAGAGCATGGCCGCCTCAACCACGTAATCGGGCTTCGACTTGCGGCCAAAACCGCCGCCCAGCAGCGTGACGTGGCAAGTAACGGCTTCCTTCGGAATGCCCATCGAAGCGGAGACCGCTTCCTGAACCGCTTGCGGGTTCTGCGTGGCCGCCCACGCCGTCACCTTGCCGTCCTTGAACTCCGCCACTGCCGCCGGCGGCTCCATCGGGGCGTGCGCCAGCAGCGGAACGTAGTACTCCGCCTCGTGCGTGCGCGCCGCAGCCGCGAACGCCCTGTCCACATCGCCCTGGTTGCGCACGGCCTTTTGCGGCTTGCGCGCTGCCTCAAACAGTGACTGCTTGTAGGCGGCGGAATCAAACGCCGCGTGCGGGCCGTTCTCCCACTCCACCTTCAGCTTCCGCCGGCCCTGCATGGCGGCCCACGTGCTGTTGGCGATCACGGCAACGCCGCCCAAAGGCTGGAAGACGTGCGGCGGCTTGAACGGGTCCACCACAGCCACGGTCTCCACGCCCTTCACCGCCTTGGCGGCGGAATCGTCGAAGCGGGCCAGCTTGGCGCCGTAGATCGGGGAACGCTCAATGGAAGCGTAGACCATCCCGGGCACCTTCGCGTCCATGCCGAACGTCCCCTTGCCCTGGCACAGGTCATCGCGGTCGATCGTCGGCAGTTCCTTGCCGATGTAACGGAACTGGTCCGGCGTCTTAAGGCGAAGCTCCCCGGGTTTCGGCACCGGCTGCCGCTTGGCGAGTGCCGCGAGTTCGCCGTAGCCGGCGCGGCGTCCGGAAGCGGCGTGCACCACCTGGTGGAGTTGCGCCTTGCACTCCCCCGCGGGGACCCCCCACTGCGCCGCGGCCGCCCGTTCCAGCATCAGCCGCGCCGAAGCGCCGGCCGTCCGCATGATGTCGTAGAAATCCCGGATCGAACATGAGCCGTCGGTGTTCTGGGACCCGTACTTCGTGTGCCCGATCGCCTGCTCGTAACGGACCCTCGTCGAGTCCGCTTCCAGTTCGTCAGCCAGCACCAGCGGCAGCACGCTGCGAATGCCCGTGCCCATCTCGGAGCGATGCGTCACCAGGATCAGCGTGCCGTCGGTCTCAAGCCCGAAGTACACGCTCGGCGACCACGCTGCCTGCTCGGCCGCGGCGAACGCCGCCCGCGGCAAACGTGCACTCAGCACAAAGGCCCCGGCGGAAAAAATCTGCTGTAGAAACGCCCGGCGGCGGACCCGCGTGACAGGGGCGCTCATGCCTTCACCCCCGCGGCCTGCTTGATAGCCTGCCGTATTCTCTGATAGGTCCCGCAGCGGCAGATATTGCCCTGCATCGCCTGATCGATATCGCGATCCGTCGGTTTCGGCTTCTGCTTCAGCAGCGAAACAGCCTGCATGATCTGGCCGCTCTGGCAGTAGCCGCACTGCGGCACGTTGCAGGATTTCCAGGCCTGCTGCACCGGGTGATCGCCTTGCGGAGAGAGGCCCTCAATCGTTGTGATGGTCTTGCCCGCGGCGGCCTTCATCGTGGTGACGCAACTGCGCTGCGCCGTGCCGTTGATGTGCACTGTGCAGGCGCCGCACAGTCCCTGGCCGCAGCCGAACTTGGTGCCGGTAAGCGAGAGATCGTCTCTCAGGAACCACAGCAGAGGCATCTCGAGGTCGCCATCGAACTGGCGTGTGTTGCCGTTGACTTTCAGTTGGATCATCGGTTTTCTTGAGTGTACCCAATCAGTCTCCAGCACCCTGCACGGCGGCAAACGACACCGGCAGTTCAAACCCCGCAGCCAGCGGATCGCCGGGCTCCACATGGAACGTGGCGTGGGCGGTAACGCTCGACGTGCCGCGCACCCGCACGCGCACCCACCCGCCTTCGGCCTGAATGATCCGGCCTGTGAACGGAACCCCGGACACGCCGCGGAATTCGCGGCTCACCCCGCACGCGATCAGGCCCTTGGCATGATCCAGCGCCATGCGGGCGGTCAAGCCGCTGCCCGTCGGCGATCGGTCGATCTGGCCTTCCGCGAAAATGCAGAGGTTCGCCGAAGGCGCTGGCGCGGAAGAACCGTCCGTCAGGATCGTGCCGTAGAGGAAGCCCAGATCCGGCTCCTCGGGATGCGCAATCGGAATCGCGCTGCGAACAGCCCGGGTCACCGCCGCCCCGGCGTCGATCAGCGTGGAAAGCGGAGCATCGCGGAACCGGAGCCCGAGCGCCGAGGCGGGAAGGATCGCGTAATACGCTCCCCCAAAGGCGATGTCGAACGCAGTGCGGCCGAAACCCGGCACCTCGGTCTCGTAGCCCAGCCCGTGAACGAACGCCGGCACGCTGTCGAACGATGTCGCGCCAGGCTGGCCATCCGTCACCTCCACGGCCACATCAACCACGCCGCACGGCACCTCCAGGCGGAAGCGCGTCACCGGTTCCCGCGCGGGAACCAGGCCGGCCTCCACCGCCCAGCGCCCAATAGCGATCGTCGCGTGGCCGCACATCGTGCTATAGCCTTCGTTGTGCGTGAAGAGCACGGCCAGATCGGCCTCCGCGCTCGACACCGGCACCGGAATC
This sequence comes from Acidobacteriota bacterium, assembly GCA_016870915.1. Classification (GTDB taxonomy): domain Bacteria; phylum Acidobacteriota; class Terriglobia; order Bryobacterales; family Bryobacteraceae; genus VFZY01. The sequence continues at coordinate 20,764 of VFZY01000083.1, forward strand.
ACCCCATACATCCCCGCGTGCCCGCGCGGTTCCAGCATCAGGACGCGCCGGATGTGGTCGAACCGGGCCCGGGCCTCGCGGCGTTTCTCAAGAATCGTCGCGCCCTCCAGCACCGGGTACCCCGCCGTCACAATCCGGACGGGCTCGCCCGCGGTGTGCATGTCCGTCACCTCGTAGCGCGTCGTCTCGAACATAGTGCCATTATGAGGAAATGCAGGTGGCTGCGCGGATACGGGAGATTGTCGAGCAGCGCGAGCCCTGGCTGCGCGCGCTGCCCCCTCACCAACTGACACGGCGCGAACCGGACCGCTGGTCCGCCAAACAGATCCTCGGCCACCTCATCGACTCGGCTTCGAACAACCACCAGCGCTTCGTACGCGCCCAGTTGGCGGATTCGCTGACCTCCCCAGGCTATGAACAGATCTCGTGGAACCGCGTCCAGGCGTACCACGACGCGCCCTGGCCCGTACTCGCCGCGCTCTGGGCGAACTACAACCTCCACTTGGCTCACATCATCGAGCGCATCACGCCTGAGCACGCGGGCAAGCTCGTCACCGTGGGCGACCGCACCCCCATCACTCTCGCCGCGCTCGTAGAGGACTACCTGCGCCACCTCGAACACCACTTGCGCCAGTTGGACCAGCATTTGGACTGTGGTACATAGAGCAAGTGCGTGCACCCTTAACCACCCTGATTCTGGCCTGTGGCGCCTGCGCGCAGACCCCTTACATAGAGGCCGCGCGAGCCTGGCGCCAGTCCCACGAAAGCGCCATCCTGGGCGAACTCGCGTCGCTCATCCGGCTGCCGAACGTCGCCTCGAACCTGGGCGACATCCGGCGCAACGCCGAAGCCATCATCGCGATGTACGCACGGCGCGGCGTCACCCTGCGGGAGCTTGCCGTGCCCGGCGCGCCGCCTTCCCTCTACGGCGAACTGACCGTGCCGGGGGCGCGCCGCACCCTCATCTTCTATGCCCATTACGACGGCCAGCCGGTTGAGCCGCAAAAGTGGCTGAACGGCGACCCGTGGCGCCCGGTGCTGCGCGCGGGCGCCCGGACGGAGTTCGCACTGGAACAGCCGCACTACAACCCGGAGTGGCGGCTGTATGGGCGCTCGGCTTCGGACGACAAGGCTCCCGTCGTCGCCTTTCTCGCGGTGCTGGATGCCTTGGCGGCGCGAGGGTTAAAGCCGCGGTCGAACATCAAGTTCTTCCTGGAGGGTGAAGAAGAAGCGGGGTCACCGAATCTGGAGGCCATTGTTGAACGGCACAAGCCGCTGCTCGCCGGCGACGCCTGGCTCATCTGCGACGGGCCCGTGCATCAGAACCGCCAACAGCAGATCTACTTCGGGGCCCGCGGAGTCACCGGGTTGGAACTCACCGTCTATGGCGCCCTCCGAGAACTGCACAGCGGCCACTATGGAAACTGGGCCCCCAACCCGGCGATGATGCTGGCCCGGCTCCTCGCCACCATCACCGATGGCGAAGGGCGCGTGCTCATCGACGGCTTCTACGACGGAATCCAGCCATTGACGGAACTGGAGCGGAAGGCGCTGGCGGAGGCCCCCGATTTTGACGAAGAGTTGAAGCGTGAACTGGGGCTCGCCGCGGCGGACGGCAGCGGGCGCAAGCTTCATGAGCTGATCAATCTGCCGTCCTTCAACGTGCGCGGTCTGGAAAGCGTGGGCGTGGGAGCACAGGCTCGCAATGTGGTTCCCGCGTCGGCAACGGCCTCCATCGACATCCGGCTCGTCAAAGGGCTGGATCACGCGCGGCAGGTGGAACGGGTCATCGCCCATCTCCGGAAGCAGGGCTACCACGTCACCGCCGATGAGCCCACCGCGGAGGAGCGCCGGCGGCACGCAAAGATTGCCCGTGTGGTCAAGCGGGGCGGCTACAATGCGGTGCGCACACCCATGGATCTACCGGTGGCTCAAGACGTGCTCGCAGCCGCGGCCCGTGCCCGGGGACCCGTAGTGCGCATGCCAACCCTCGGCGGCAGTGTGCCCATCTACGTGTTCGAACGCCTGGGCGCGCCCGTCATCGGCGTGCCCATCGCCAATCACGACAACAATCAGCACAGCTCCAATGAGAACATCCGGCTGCGGAATCTCTGGGATGGCATCGAGCTGTACGCGGAGTTGATGGCTATCGAGTAGCGGTCAGCGGCCCCGGAACTCGATCGTCGCGCCGGGTGGAACCGTCACCAGCGTGCGGCCGCCCTCGTGGCGGACGTAGCTGCCGGTCCAGCCGCTGGTGATGGCGGGCGCGGGCGGCAGCGCCTTGCCGTTGGCCAGTACGCTCATACCTGCAGCGTCCCTGAATTCAAGCGTCACGGACCCGTTGTAGACCTCGCGATCCGCGGACACCGCCACCCGGAAGCCGTTCGCCGCCACCGGCTGCACTTGCACGCTCGCGCGCAGCGTCTGGTAGGCGTACAGCGGACCCATAGGCACATACCAGACCTCTTTCCGGTTCCCAACATAGGCCATGTGCCGTTCGTAGAACTGTTCCGGGCCGTATTCCAGCCACTGCGGGTGCGAAAGGAAGTTGTAGATTCCACCGGCGGCCAGCACCTCGTCGAACTTCGCGTTCAGCTTCGCCACATCCGTGTTGCCATTCTTCGCGATACCGCCCTTCACCTGAACGCTCTGCGTGTACGCGGCGTTCATCGGGTTGGCCGCGAACGTGTTCATGTTCGGCACAAGATGCCCGTCATTGGCCTCGTCCGGATAATTGCGAGCCACAATGTAACCGGCCGCGCTCAGCCGCTTCTGGATCTCTTCCTGGCCCGCGCAGTTGCCGCACGGGTAGCACCAGGACCACACATGCGGCTGATTCGTGTTCTTCAGAATGTCGTCGCGCGACCCCGCGATTTCGGCCTCGCTATACGCGGCGGAACAGAACCCGGCATCGTCCGGCCACTTGCACTGATGCGTCCGTGAATGGGAGCCCACTTCGTGTCCATTGGCGATCGCCGCACGCAGGCGCGGCCACAGTTCGGCGATCGGGCTGCGGGCCGTGCTGACGAAGATCGTCGCCTTGATGCCGTGTTTGTCCATGGCGTCGATGGCGGCGGGGACGAACTTCGTCGAGTCGTCAATCGTGTGGCTCACCGCGGCGCGTGCGCCGTTGAGCCACTTCGTCGGGCCAACGAACTGCACCTGCGCCGCGGCAGTACCAAGAAAGAAACAAAAAAGAAAGAAACAAAAGCTCAGGAAACGCAAGCCGATTCCTCCAAGGTGAGCGTGGCCGCATCGGCATCCAACGTCGCGCGAATTCCCAGCGGCAGCGTGAGCTGGTCGTCGGTATGGCCAATCACCAGGCCGCTCAACACCGGAATGCGCAAGCCGCCCAGGATGTTGTCCACCACCTCGCCTGTCGAGAACGTCGATTCGAAGCTCGGCTCAAACTGGCGCGGGCGGCAGCCGGAGCATTCGCCCCACACGATGCCCGCGGCCGCATCCAGCTTGCCCGAAAGCTTGAGCTGCGTCAGCATCCGGTCGATGCTATACGGCTCTTCCCCAACGTCTTCGATGAAAAGAATGCGTCCGCGCGTGTCCATCTCATAGGGCGTTCCCATCGTGGAGGCGATCAGGGTCAGGTTGCCGCCAATCAGCGGTCCCGTGGCCCGGCCGGGCCGCACGGCGCGCGTGAGATGAGCGGGGCGCAGCGGGTTCGTGTCGGGTGGATTGCTCACGGTTCCCAGCGCTTTTGTTTCAAACAGAACGGACCGGAAGTGTTTCTGCGTGTACTCGGTGAAACGCGAAAGTGTCACCGGCCCGTGAAAGGTCACCAGCCCGGTCTTGCCGTGCAGGGCCAGGTGCAGGGCGGTGATGTCGGAATAGCCGGCGAAGACCTTGGGGTTGCGCGCAATCAGGCCGTAGTCCAGGCGGTCCAGAAGGTGGGCGGCGCCATAGCCGCCACGAATGGCCAAGATGCCCTTGATCTCCGGGTTGGCGAACATCTCATGAACGTCCGCCGCGCGCTCTTCGGCTGAACCGCCCACGTAGCCGCTCTTCTTGCGCACATTGCGGCCCAGGCGGGCCTTCAGGCCGAAGTGCGCCAGCGTGCGCTCGGCCAGCAGCATCCGGTCCGGGTCGGCCACATAGGCGGACGGTGTGATCAGGCCAATCGTGTCGCCGGGGCGCAGAGCCTTGGGCCGGATGAGCTTCGGTGGAGCACCGGCGGCGGTGGCCGTGGCGGCCGCCCCAAACAGAAGCTCGCGGCGCGTCAAAGTTCGACCTACACCCATACAGCCCCCTGCGCGGCCAGTGTCTTGGAATTGAGTTCGACGCCCAAGCCCGGGCGCGTGCTGAGTGTCATGTGGCCTTTCTCGACGACTTCGCCCGGAGTAGTGAGGTCCTGGCGCCATGTCGTTTCGCCGAATGCGTGCTCCAGAATAAGGAAGTTCGGAAGACCGGCGCACACATGCGCGGCGGCCAGGTTGCCGATGGGGCTGGCGGGGCCGTGGGGCGAAACCTGAAGACCGGCCGATTCGCACATCGCGGCGATCTTCTTAAGCTCCAGCATGCCGCCGCAGTACTTCACATCGGGCATCATGATATCCGCGCAGCCCGCCGCGATATACGGAGCAAAGCCGCGAATGCCGTAGATCGATTCGCCGCCCGCGGTGGGCATCTTGGCGGCCCGGTTGATGGCGGCCAGATCGGCCAGCGTGGTGGCGGGAGTCACTTCCTCAAGCCAGAACAGGTTCAGCTCTTCCATGCGGCGTGCCAGCTCAAGGCCGCGTTCCAGCGTGAAGTGCGAATGCGCGTCAAGAAGAAGCTGGCGCGAGCCAATGGCATCCCGCACCGCGCGAGCCCGGGCGGCGCCCAGATTGGTGACGGCATCCAGTTGGGCCGCCGGCGCGTTCGGCTTGGGCATGTCGTCCCACGGCGCAAGCTTGATCGCATCGAAGCCGGCGGCCGCGGCCGCTGCGGCCATCCGCGCGAAGCCTTCGGGCGAACGCTCCTCCGTGGAGCGGTTGATGTTGGCGTAGAGGCGAATGCGGTCGCGGAGCTTCCCGCCAAACAGCTCGTAGCACGGCACGCCCAGCGTCTTGCCCTGCAGGTCCCAAAGTGCCTGCTCAATGCCGCTCAAGGCGGAGCCCATCAGCAACTGTCCGGCCCACCCGCGCGACTCCGTTTCCGTCCGCAGCCTCTCCACCCCGAAAATACTCTGGCCCCGGATCAGCCCATGGATCTGCTTGAGACCAGCGCTGATGCGGGCGTCGTCTGCGCCATGGGAAGCATCCCCCACGCCAGTCAACCCATTCGATGCCGTAAGCCGCACCAGAAGCCACTGGCCGCGCCGGTTCACCGGAATGCGGATGACATCCATCGCCGCCACCCGCACATCCAGCGCCCACGCCGGCGCGAGCGCAGAGACACCGAAAGCGGTAGCACTCTTAAGGAAGGATCGCCGGTTCATCTCAGCCCATGCTACCAGCGTAGGTCAGTGCCGCAAGCGCAACCCGAGTCCCGCCCGGCAACGCCCAACGCCCGCACACACAACGCGAGTCCCGCCCGCCAACCGCCCAACGCCCGCACACACAACGCGAGTCCCGCCCGCCAACGCCCCACGACTCGCTCGCGCAACGTCCGGCAACGCCCCACGACCCGCCCACACAACACGAGTCCTGCCGGGCAACCGCCCAAGGCCCGCTCGCGCAACGCGAGTCCTGCCAGGCAACCGCCCAAGGCCCGCACACACAACGCGAGTCCCGCCGCCAACCGCCCACCCCCGCACGCACACCGCGAGTCCCGCCCGCCAACCGCCAACCCCCGCACGCGCAACGCGGGCCCGCGCGCCAACCGCCAACCCCCGCACGCGCAACGCGGGCCCGCGCGCCAACCGCCAACCCCCGCA
>VFZY01000084.1 GCA_016870915.1 Acidobacteriota bacterium
AGAGCCCGCTTCCGCTTCGCCAACCGATCATCAGTTTGCGCTAATCTTGTTTTGCCGGTCCACTAATTTTCAGCGAACGGCGTATAGTGTCTTCCTGATCCGAAGTTGACGTCCCACCCGGGATTTCGGATACCCTGGAACTCATGAAACGAATCGCTGCTATCAGCCTGCTGCTCGCCGGCGCCACCTGGGCCGCCGACCCGAAGACCGTGGATGGCGTCACCGCCGCCGAGAAAGCGTGGGCCGCTGCCACCGCCAAGGCCGATGAAACCGCCCTCAACAAGCTTCTGGCCGCGGACCTGGACTACGTCCATTCCAATGGCGACGCCGACAACAAGACGCAATTCATCGGCAACATGAAGAGCGGCGCCCGCCGGTATCACAAGGTGGAACACGAGAAGATCGACGCGCGCGTTTATGGCAACACGGCCGTCGTGACCGCCACCGCGCGGATCGAAACCTCACAGAAGGGCGGGGCGCCTGCGCCTGCGCACCTGCGGTTCATCCATGTCTGGGTGCACCAGAAGGGCCAGTGGCAGATGGTGGCGCACCAGTCCTTGCGGCTGCCCAACTAGAAGTCAACTGGTTAGAAATCGATCGCTTAAAAATCGATCGACCCGAGAATCTCGGATGGCTTCTTCTCGAACGCCTTCGAGATAGCCAGCAGACTCTCGATGCTCGGCAGGTTCGCGCCGCGCTCAATGGAACTGATCTGTGAGACGCTCAACCGGGTCATCGCGGCCAGATCCTTCAGAGACCAGTCGCGCTCAGTCCGCAGGATTTTCACTCGGTGCCCCAGACGCTCACGCAGAATCTCCTGCGGCGCGCGGCCCAACCCGAACGTTTCAATGGCATTGGCCAGCGTCTGACGAAGCTGGTTGATGGAAAACGGCTTGGCCAGGTAATCGAACACCTTCATCCGGAAGGTGGCCCGCATGTCTTCAAGCGACGGATAGCCGGTCACGATGATGATGCAGATCGATGGCCATCGCGCCTGAATTTGCTCAATGACGCGCTCGCCTCGGAACTCACCCATCTTCATGTCGAGCAGGACGATGTGCGGCGGTTCGGCTTCCACGGCGTGGTAGAGGTCGTCCGGGTGCCCGAATGTCCGCACGGTGTAGAGACCTTCATCGTTCAGAAGGTCGTCCATGTAGGTGCGGAAATCGGCGTCGTCGTCCAACACGTCCACCCGCACCCGTGTGCTGGACCCGGATGATTGATGCTGCTCGGCGGCGTGGTCCACGGCGTTCTGAATCAAACGGCAGCCGGCTCGGCGGCAACCTCGGCCGCTTCAAGCGGCCGTTTGTACTTGCAATCCTTGTTGGCGCACTGGCGCACCGGGCCGGACTTCAGCACCTTGTCGATGAGGTACGGGCTGCCGCAGGCCGGGCAGGCTTCGTGCACCGGCTTGCCCCAGGCCACGAAGTCGCACTTGGGGTAGCGCACGCAGCCGTAAAAGGTGCGCCCGCGCTTGGACCGCCGCTCGGCGATGTCGCCGTCGGTGCAGGTAGGGCACTTCACGCCGATCAGGTTCTGCTTGATGTACTTGCAGGAAGGGTAGTTGGTGCAGGAAACGAACTCGCCATAACGGCCGTACTTCCGGGCCAGAGGGGAGTCGCACTGCGGGCACTTTTCGTCCAGCACCACATCGGCCTTTTTCTGCTCGCCGCCAATGCGTTTGGTGGTCTTGCAGTCGGGATAGCCGGAGCAGGCGTAGAAGGTCCCGAAACGGCCCTTCTTCAGCACCATGGTGCGGCCGCAGTTCTCGCAGTACTCCTCGGAGTCCTGCTCAGTGAGCGCCGCGGCGCCGTCCACATCGGGCAGGTCCACGGTGAGTTCGCGTGTACTGGTGCATTCCGGGTAGCCGGTACAGGCGATGAAGCTGCCGTGGCGCCCCCAGCGGATCACCATTGGTTTGCCGCACTTGTCGCAGATCAGGTCGGTGGGGCGCTCCATCCGCTTGATGTTGGTCATCTCGCTTTCGGCGCGTTCCAGGTCCTTGGTGAAGCGGTCCCAGAACTCACCCATGGCGGCGCGCCAGTCGAGCTTGCCCTCTTCAATCTCGTCCAGTTCCTCTTCCATGCGCGCGGTGTAGCGGACATCGAAGAGGTCGTTGAAGGACTCCAGTAACAGATCGGTCACCACCATGCCCAGTTCGGTGGGCTTGAACTTACCACCGTCTTTCTGGACATACTCGCGTTCCTGAATGGTGGAAAGAATCGACGCGTAGGTGGACGGCCGGCCCACGCCGTCCGATTCCAGTTCCTTCACCAGCGTTGCTTCGTTAAAGCGCGGCGGCGGCTCGGTGAAGTGCTGCTCGGGCGCCATGGCCTTGAAGCGCAGGGTCTCGCCCTGTTCCACCTGAGGCAGTTTGTGCTTCAGTTCCTCGTCGTCCTCGTCCTTGGCGTCCTTGCCCTCCTCGTAGACGGCCAGGAAACCGTCGAATTTGGGCACCGTGCCCGTGGCGCGGAACAGATAGTCCACGCCGGACCGGCCGCTGGCGGCCACCTCGATCGTCGTCTGGTCGAAGACTGCGGGAGCCATCTGCGACGCCACGAAACGCATCCAGATCAGCCGGTAGAGCTTAAACTCGTCCTCCTGCAGATAGGGCTGCATCTGCTCCGGAGTGCGCAGGGCGGACGACGGCCGGATGGCTTCGTGGGCATCCTGAGCGTCTTTCTTCGAACGGAAGAAGTTCGGCTTTTCGGGAAGGTATGACGTGCCGAAGCGGCTGCCGATCAGCCCGCGCACTTCATCCAGCGCTTCGTTCGAGACGCGCGTCGAATCGGTACGCATGTACGTGATGAGACCCACCGACCCCTCGGATCCGAGCTCGACACCTTCATAGAGGCGCTGGGCGATCATCATCGTGCGCTTCACGCTGAACCGAAGCTTGCGAGCGCTTTCCTGTTGCAGCGTTGAGGTAATGAACGGCGGCACGGCGTTGCGGCGCTTCTCACGCGTGGCGACGCTCGCCACCCGATAGCCCACGCCGTCCAGGTCCGCCACCAGCGCGTCCGAAGCGGCTTCATCGGGAATCTCGACGTTTTCACCGGCGCGCTTGGCCAGGCGCGCTGTCAGAACGGGAGGCTTGCGGCCGTTCAGTTCCACATCGAGCGTCCAGTATTCGCGCTTCTGGAATGCGCGGATCTCGCGCTCCCGCTCAACAATCAGCCGCAAAGCAACCGTCTGCACGCGGCCGGCCGAAAGCCCGCGCCGAACCTTGTCCCACAGGAGCGGCGAGATTTTGTACCCCACCAAACGGTCCAGCACGCGGCGCGCCTGCTGGGCGTCCACCAGATTCACGTTCACCTGCAGCGGCTTGTCGAACGCTTTCCTGACGGCCGTGGCGGTGATCTCGTTGAACATCACGCGGTAGACGGGTGCGCCGTTTCGCGCGGTGAGTTCTTCCTGCAGGTGGTAGCAGATCGCTTCGCCTTCGCGATCCGGGTCAGCCGCCAAATAGATGGCTTCGGCTTCCTTGGCGGCGCTCTTCAGTTCCGAGATGAGCTTCTTCTTGCCCTCGATGACTGTGTACTTTGGGGCAAACGCGCCATCGACATCAACGGCGAGGTCGCGTTTGGGGAGATCCTTGATATGCCCCAGCGACGCCTTGACCACGAACTGCTTGCCCAGGTATTTGCCAATGGTCTTCGCCTTGGCTGGAGACTCCACGATGACGAGAGATCTGCCCATGAATGAGTAATGATACGCCTTTCAGTCCACCCATACCTTGACGAAGTTTTTTCCGGGAAGCTGGCGCACCAGACCTTCCAGTTCCAGGTCGAACAGGGCGGCGATTATTTCGGAGGAGGAAAAACCCTCCAACGATTCCATTAATTCATCCAAATGGAGGGCGTTGTCAAATCGGAGTTGTCCCAGGATGGCCCGGGTCACCGGCGCGCCGGCCACCACAACACCCGCCGAAACCTCACCGGAGGGCTGATTTTCCAGCAGTTCCAGCATCTTCTGCGGACGGCTATCGGCCAACCGGCGCCGAAGAGTGTCCGGCAGCTCGTTCACCACATCCTGCCAGTCCTGTACCAGTTTGCAGCCCTGCTTGATCAGCAGATTCGGACCCCAACTCATCTTGGAGGTGATGTTCCCCGGCACGGCAAAAACGTCCCGGCCCTGGTCCAGCGCTAACCGGGCCGTGATCGCTGAGCCGCTATACTGCGCCCCTTCCACCACCAACACGCCGGAACTCATGCCACTCACAATGCGGTTGCGGATGGGGAAGTTCTGCGGATACGCAGGCGTGCCCATGGGGAACTCACTCAACAACAAACCTTCGGCGGCGATCTGGGCGGCAAGCTTGCGATTCTCAGCGGGATAGATCATGTCGGCGCCGCAGCCGAACACGGCGATGGTGGCTCCCTTGGCCTTGAGGGCAGCCTGGTGCGCGGTGGTGTCGATGCCGCGGGCCATGCCGCTGACGATCGTGACGCCAGCCTTGGCCAGATCCTCGCTCAACCGTGACGTGGCCGCCTGGCCGTAGGCGGATGGGCGACGCGTGCCCACCACGGCAATCATCACGGACTCCAGCAGTTCGAGCCTCCCCCGGGCGAACAGCACCAGCGGCGGGTCAAAGATCTCGCGAAGCGCCTGGGGAAAGATGGGGTCGAGGAACGGAATCAGCACCGTGCCAGACGCGGCCAACTTCTCCTGCTGGCTGACGGCGTCGTCAAATGTGCAGCCGCTGGCGATGGACCGGGCAAGCGAACCGCTCACTCCAGCCCCATCGAGCGCACCTTCCGACGCCCGGAAGACCGCGGTGGCAGACCTGAAGTGGCGCACCAGTTCCACGGATCGCCGGGTGCCAAGCCCCGGTATCAGACGCAAAGCCAACCAGTGCAGTTCGTCTTCGCGCGAAAGGATGGATCGGACTGGTGCGGCCGCGGTCATGGAAACAACCCCCCTCGAAAGAATGGTGCGTCGAACCGGGGAGTACTCTCACCGAAATGCGGTACCCTGGGCAAAGAGCATGGCAATCCCCACCTACGACGACGTCAACCTCATTCTGCGCCTGTACGACATGCGCCGCGAGGAGAAACTGCGCACCGCCCGCGACTGGTTCGTGCGGAATTTCAAGCCCAAGACCTTCGAAGAGATGGGCCAACTGGTACCCATGGGATCGCAGGAGAATGCGTACTACAGGCAGGTGAGTACCTATTGGGAGATGGTGGCCTCGTTCCTGGTCTCGGGTGTTCTGAACTACGAGATTTTTTTCCAAAGCGGCCGCGAACTGCTGTTGTGCTACGTCCGGATCAAGCCCATCCTGCCCGCCCTCCGCGAGTTTGTGGGGAATCCGGCGGAACTGCGGAACCTGGAAATCGCGGCCATGGATTACATCAAGTGGTGGGAACATGAGGCCCCCGGCGCCTACGAGAAGTTCGTCAAACGGATCGGTGGCTAGGCTTGCGCCGGGACCCGGAGCACTTCGGCGATCAGGAAATGGACTTGGTCTACATCGCCAAGCGGCTCCGTTATGCCTTGAAGCTGGAAGAGGCGCTGACTGCCGCCGGGCTTGATTACGCCGTCGAGACGGACACCTACCTGGGCGGGGTAATTTTCCGGGGGCAGCGAACCGGGGCCTTCTTCTACGTGCTGCCCGAAGACCTGGAACGCTGCCATGCGGCGATGCGCGAGGCGGGGTACCGTCCACAAACGGTCTGACTGGTGCCCGAGGTGGGACTTGAACCCACACTCCCGTTGCCGGGAAACGGATTTTAAGTCCGTTGCGTCTGCCGGTTTCGCCACTCGGGCCCATTTCGATTATGGCACCGGTGGGGGGTGGCGGCCCGTCTTCCATTTTTGGAATCCGGTTCTGGTATGCTAACGGTGATGAAAGCGGTAGCCTGCGCGGCGCTGTGTTTGGTGGCTGGCCTGTTGTGGTCCGCACCGGCACGGCCGGCCGCGAAGAAGCCCACCTCGCCCCGAAGCGCTTCGGCCGCCAAGAAGGGCGGAGCGAAGAAAGGAACCCGGCGCGCTGCCCGGGGTCCTGCCCGGCAGCAGCAGCCAGCACCCGAACGGTATCGCGAGATCCAGCAGGCGCTGATCGACCGGGGGCTCATGGCCGGAACGCCAACCGGGGAGTGGGGCGCGGAATCAATTGCCGCCATGAAGAGATTTCAGGAACAGCAGAGCCTGCGAGCCGACGGCAAGCTGAGCGCGATGTCGGTGATCGCCTTGGGGTTGGGCCCAAAGCGTCCCCGCGCGGCCGAAGTGGTGGTGGGACCGAACACCAACCTGGCGGTTCTGGGCGAAAACGAAGCCAATCAGCGCTGATTCCGGCCGCTGAAACCCCGACGCTGAACCGACGATAAGCAGATTAGATACCCATGACCATCGGTATTCCGAAGGAAGTGAAGGACCACGAAACCCGTGTGGGCGTGGTACCTGGCGGCGTAGCCGCCTTGCGCGAAAGCGGCCATCAGGTGGTGGTTGAGGCCGGCGCCGGACTCGGCAGTTCGATCCCGGACGAGGCCTACGCGCGGGCCGGCGCCCGGGTGGCATCCACGGCAGCGGAGGTCTGGAGCACAGCCGACCTGGTTGTGAAGGTTAAGGAGCCCCAGCCTTCCGAATATCCCCAGTTTCGTCCGGGGCTTACGCTGTTCACCTACCTGCATCTGGCGCCGCTGCCGGAATTGACCACCCGTCTGGTCGAAAGCCGGGTGAACGCGGTGGCCTACGAGACCATCCGGGAGAGGGACGGTTCCCTGCCCCTGCTGACACCGATGAGCGAGGTAGCCGGGCGGCTGGCCACCCAGATGGGCGCCCACTACCTGACCGCCTCTCACGGAGGCCGCGGAACCCTGTTGGGTGGCGTGCCGGGCGTGGCCCCGGGCCGTGTGGTGGTGCTGGGCGGGGGTGTCGTGGGTCTAAATGCCGCGCGAATTGCCGTGGGAATGGGTGGGTTCGTTTCGATTTTGGACCGGAATCCGGCCCGCTTGCGACAGTTGGACGACCTTTTTGGGGGCCGGGTGACGACGCTGGCGCCGAACCAGTACACCCTGGCCGAGTCCCTGGCGGAAGCGGATCTGGTGATCGGGGCCGTGCTGATTCCAGGTGCCGCGGCGCCCAAACTGGTCCGGCGGGAGATGCTGGCCGGGATGAAGCCGGGCGCCGTGATGGTGGACGTAGCGATCGACCAGGGGGGCTGCTTCGAAAGCTCCCGGCCCACCACCCACACGGACCCCGTGTACCTGGACGAGGGCGTGCTGCACTATTGCGTCACCAACATGCCGGCCGCGGTGCCCCACACCTCCACGTATGCGTTGACCAATGCGACCCTTCCTTATTTGTTGGAGCTGGCAAACCGGGGTCTGGAGCGGGCCGCGGAGGCGAGCGAATCGCTGCGCGGCGGCGTGAACACCTATGCGGGACAGATCACCTGCGCGCCCGTGGCCGAATCGCAGGGGAAGCCGTGGCGGGATCTGGCTACACTGATGTAAGACTGCCTTGAAGATTCTGATCTCCGCCGGAGAGTCCTCCGGCGATCGCTACGCCGCCGCTCTTGCCGCCGAATTGAGCCGGCGACACCCGGAATTGGCTTTGTTTGGTTGCGCGGGCCCGCTGATGCGGGAAGCTGGCGTCAGGGCTGTGGTCAGGGCAGAAAGCCTGGGCGTTGTGGGATTGGTGGAGGTGGTGGCCCACATCCCGAGAATCTGCGGCGAGTACCGGCGGCTGATTGCGGAAGCGGCGCGGGAGAAGCCGGACCTGGCGATCCTCACGGACAGCCCGGACTTCCACCTGCCCGTGGCCAGGCGTTGCGCGCGGCTGGGCATTCCAGTGGTCTATCTGGTGGCGCCGCAGGCCTGGGCGTGGCGCGAAGGGCGAGTGAAGCAACTCCGCCGAAACGTCCGCAAGTTGTTGTGCATCTTTCCTTTTGAGGAGAAGTTCTTTCGTGATCGCGGCGTGGATGCAAGTTTTATCGGGCACCCGCTGGCTCGCCGTGTGGCGGCCGGGACCAGCCGCGAGGAGTTTTTCGAACGGCACCGATTTCCCCTCGACCGGCCGCTGGTGGCTCTCATGCCCGGCAGCCGAGCAGGGGAAGTGGCGCGGCACATCCCCGTGGTTGCGGGAGCGGTTCGCAGGATGCGGGAGGCCGCGGTGACCTTCGCTGTGGGCATCCCCCCGTCGGCCCCGCAGCCGGTGTATGAGCCGCTGCTTGCGGTCGGCGTGTCGCCCGTGCGCGCCATGGCCTGGGATCTCATGGCGCACGCAGACGTGGTGCTGGCGGCCAGTGGAACGGTGACGATGGAAGCGGCTTTGCTGGGTACCCCGATGGTGACTTTCTACCAGGTATCCGGGTTCAGTTGGATGATGGGACGGTGGCTGGTGAAGGCCCCGTTTCTCACGATGGTGAATCTGGTGGCTGAGCGCCCTGTGGTTCCGGAGCTGATCCAAGACGCAGCCACGCCTGAGACCCTGGCCGCGGAGGTCATGGACCTGTTGAGCAGCCCTTCGCGGCGGGCGCGGATGAAGGAAGATTTGAGAATGGTGGCCGCACAGCTGGCCACCGGGCACGACCCGATTGAACGGGCGGCCGGGATTGTGGACGCGCTCACGGGCGCGAATCCGCAACAATAATAAGCACGAACGAATGGCCAAGGAGACGATGCTTGTCCGAGAAACTCACATTGGGGCTGGCGCTGATTGGATTGGCGCAGATCGCGCAGGGGCAGGCCGACCGCCGCACACGCATTGACGTTGAGCACTATGCGATCGAAGCGGAGTTGAACCCACGAACGCAGACGCTGACGGCGCAGGCGACGGTGCGGTTCGCGCCGCTGGATAACAACATCAATTTCGCGGTCTTTGAGCTGAATGACGCGCTGAAGCTGGCACGCGTCGAGGACGGCTCAGGCAGGCAGCTCGCCGCCAGCCGCGGCAACCAGGACCACACCGTTCGCGTGTCGTTCGAGTCACCGCTGCCAAAGGGCCAGGCGTTCACGCTGAAGTTCGTCTATGACGGACGGCTGGCGGGCATTGAAGAGTCGCCGGTGTATGGAATCCGGTTCGCCGCGATTCGCGCCGATTACAGCTACCTTCTATACCCCGCGCGGTGGTTCCCGGTGAGCGACTACACCTGCGACCGGTACACCATGGATATTCGCCTTGCGGGCCCGGCCGGGTTCAGCATCGTGAGCGGCGGCACCGATACGCGGTCCGAGGAAGGTGGCAAGACCATCTACTCCACGCGTTTCCTTCGGCCGCAAATCGCTGGAAGCCTGGCCTTGGTGAAAGGGGCAGCGGCGCGGTCCCAGAACACTCAGTTCTATTTGCGCGAGGCGGCAAGTGCAGCGGGCCCCTATGGCGAGGAGATGGGCAAGGTGCTGGCGTTCCTCAGCACTGTGTTCGGGTTGCCGCCGCAATCGTCGCTCACCGTGGTTGAGACCGAAAAGGGAGCACCGAATGCTTTTTCGGCGCCGGGTGTGCTGTTCGTCTCCCCAGGGGCGCTGGCCGATGGCGTGAGCTCGCGGATGCTGGTGAACCAGATCGCGCGGCAGTGGCTGGGCGGGTTGGTATCGCCGGCGACGCGGAATCACACCTGGATCATCAACGGCTTGGCTCGCTACGCCGAGGTGCTCTGGTTTGAGCAGAGCGCGGGACCCACGGCCACCGAACCGGAATTGCGCGATATCTACGTGGAGGCGCTGACGGTGGACCAGCCCCCATTGATTCAATCGGCACGCCTGGAAGACTATGCCCCGGAGTTCTGGGCGGCGACGGCGGGCAAGGGCGCGGCAGTGATCAACATGCTGCGCTACCTGATTGGCAATGAGCAGTTCGCGCAGCTTCTGAAGGCGATCCCGGAACAGTTCGCCAACAAGCAGATCAATACGGAGCAACTGCGTAAGCTCACCGAGCAGATTCACGGACAGGATCTGGGATACTTCTTCATCCAGTGGATCGAATCAAGCGGGGCGCCGGAATTCAAACTGGAGTACACGGTGTTCCGGACGAAGAAGGGTTTCCGCGTGATGGGCAAGGTGGCTCAGGATCTGGACACGTTCCGAATGCCCGTGGAGCTTCGCATTGAGACCGAGGGCAATCCCGAAGACAAGAGGGTTGACGTGTCGGGCACTTCCTCCGAGTTCACGGTGGAGACGTTCGGCAAGCCGGTAAAAGCAGCGCTCGACCCGGCCCACAAGGTCTTGCGGTTCGACAACGAGATCCGCGTGGCGGTGGCCATCCGGCGCGGCGAGCAGTTGGCGGAAGTGAACGACTTTAGCGAAGCTCTGAAGGAGTATCAGAAAGCACTGGACGTGGCCCGGAACAGCTCACTTGCCCGGTATCGCGTGGCCGATGTTTTCTTCCTTCAGAACAACTATCAGGCCGCAGCCAACGAGTATCGCGAGGCCTTGGCCGGTGACCTGGAACCGAAGTGGGTTGAGGTGTGGAGCCGCATCAACCTGGGCAAGATCTTCGACATCACGGGCCAGCGCGAACGTGCGGTGAACGAGTACAACCTGGCGATTCGCACCAAGGACAATACCCAGGGTGCGCAGGAAGAGGCGGCCCGGTATCTGAAGGAACCGTACAAGCGAGCGGCGCAGACGAATTAGACTCAGGTTTTCTTAGCGTGACACGGCGCGGCGAAGCGCTCCGCTGAGATTCCCTTTGCGCAGGACGCGGATGCCTTCCTGGTCGAGCCAGGCAGCGGCCCGGTGCAGTTCCCGGGCGATGGGCAACGCGATTTGCTCGGGATCGCGGCCGGGTTCGGCCCAGGCTCCCTGGACTTCCAGTTTTCCTCGAACATTGGCACGCAGGTCGAGCCTGGCCACCAGTTGATCGTCGAGCAACACCGGAATGTCATAGTAGCCGTACTCGCGCTTGGCGGCCGGCGTGTAGATCCCGATGCGGTAGTGGAATCCGAACAGGCGCAGGGTGCGTGGGCGGAACCAGACCAGTGGGTCGAACGGCGAGATCAGGAGCGCGCCTTGCCGCATGCCGCCCGTTTGGGCTTCGGGCGCGAGGTAAGCCGATTCCTTCCAACCCTCCACCGCCACGGGTGAAAGGGTTCCTGCCTCCACCAACTCCTGGATGGCGGGCTTGGCATCGGTGCGCCTCAGGCGGAAATAGTCCGCCAGGTCCGCCGCCGTTGCAACGCCCAGTGCACGCGCGGCGATGGTGAGCAGTTCGCGACGCGCGGCGCCGGGCGCGATGGTCCGGTTGCGGTGTTTGGAGGGGATCAGTTGCTCCGGCAGGTCATAGACGCGGGCGTGATTGGGCAACCGCGCCGAACTTGCCGCCAGGCCGCGGCCGAACAGGGCTTCGAGCGCCGCACGTGGCACGGAACCTCCCCAATCGGAGGTCAGGCGGCGCGCCACACCGGCAGGCGGTTCGATCTCGGCAGGCGTTAGGGGGCCGCGTTGCCGCAATGCTTCGAGCACACTCTCCAGGTAGCCCGGATGGCGCTCCAACAACTGGTCAAATGGCCAGGGACGCAGCCGGTGCTGCGCCATGCGGTGCTTGAGGAGGGGCCAAG
The DNA here is from genome assembly GCA_016870915.1 of Acidobacteriota bacterium. Classification (GTDB taxonomy): domain Bacteria; phylum Acidobacteriota; class Terriglobia; order Bryobacterales; family Bryobacteraceae; genus VFZY01. The sequence continues at coordinate 11,498 of VFZY01000084.1, forward strand.
TCTCGACCGGGATGATGGACGCCTCGTGGGCCCACTGCTCGGTGAACTGGCGGCTGTACCGGATGGCACCATCAGCCAGTGCGCGGTCATACGGCCCGAGCCGGGAGTACAGAACAAGGTAGTGAGCGGGTACGAAGACGCCCACCGGGTCGAATTGAAGCAGTCCAAGATGGCGCACAACGGCTTCAGGTGAGGGGAACGCAGTGGTGAAGCCCTGAGCAGCCAGGGCGGCCTGACGAGCTTCAGGAAGGGAGAGCCGCTCAGTCGGCCGCGATGCGCCGGACGGGGTTTCTGGCACGGGATCCCTCCCGGGTGTAGGGCGGCAGAAAGCTGGCGAAGTTGTGACGGCAGGCGTCGCAGCGGTAGCGGTGAGCACCGAGCGCAATTTCGCACTGCATCCATGTGGTGGCCTGGTAGTGCTTCTCGGACCATGAGGAGAGTTCCAGACGGTAGCAGCGCGGGCAGCGTGCGTAGCGCCAGCGGCGGAAGTCCCATAGATCGTCACGGAAGCGGTGGCCGCAATCGGTGCAGCGCAGCCAATAGATGCCGAAGATACGGGCGATCTTGTCCCTCACACCGCGCGCACCCGCCAGACGGGGTGAGCGGCCCTGGCAGGCTGGACAAGGAATCGGCATCGCCTACTCTGTCCTTATCGGACCAATTCCTGCGCTGCCCGATGACGCGTTGTGTATTCGGCGGCAAAGGCCTGGAACGCGGCAAGCAACCCCGCCTGACGGGTGCGTCCATAGCGGATGTTCAGGCCGTCAATAGCGCGAACAGGCAGCAGTTCCCGGGTAGACGAGGTGATGAAAACTTCGTCAGCCGCCTCGAGATCGGCGGGCATCAGGACAGCTTCGGCAATCTCAATGCCCGGCACGCGAATCTCTTCGAGAATCACCGCACGGGTGATGCCCGGCAACCCGCCCGAACTGAGCGGAGGTGTGACAGCGCGAGAGCCAAACATGGCGAAGATGTTGGCCGAGGTGCACTCGCTGACTTCGCCTCGCTCATTCAAGAGCACCACTTCATCAAAACCGCGTGCCTGGGCCTGCTCCAGCATGGTGAGATTGTGGCTCCAGGAGAGCATCTTGGTGCCGGCAAAAGCACTACCCGCATGACGGGCGTCTGGCAGCAGACCGAGTGAGACCGATTCGCCCCACTGTTTTCGATTCGTCGTAAAGGCGATCATGTCGAGCGGCCGGTTCTGGGCATCGTCGAAGAACTGGCCACCCAAGTTGCGGACAAAAGCCAGACGGAGCGTAGCGGTGTAAGCCTGATTGGCTTCGATCAGCCGCGCAAGGCGCGACTGAACCAGGCCGGGATCCACGTTGAACGGGATTCCGTAGATGCGGGCATCGCGCTCCATCCGAGCCCAATGGCGGTCGTAGGCGAAGAGCACGCCATCGTCGACACGAAAGGTGGTGAAGACACCCCAGCCGTTGAGCAGACCGGCCTGTCCTGCCGCCAGAACCGGATCGGCGATGTCGTGAAGTGTGTCGTTATGAAGAAACCGGCGATGCAAGTATGGAACCTCGGTCTGCGGACTAGTTCCAATTGTAATGGGAGTGGAACCGGTTTGCACCGGATCAGCGTCCAATGGTTAGGTATGACTGTTTCGACAGCCACGGCCCTACTGGGGCTGGCCATGACAGCGCGCACGCAAACACTACGGGACCTGACGCCAGTGGACCCCGCGCCCGGGGACACCCTGGTGGTTGGATACCTGGGCGGCTTCGAGCGCTGGAACGATGGCAACCGCGGCGTGCGCCAAACGGTGTTGCACTTGCGAGACTTGCCAGGGGTTCATGCGGAGTCCGTGGAGAACAGGCACCGGCGCGTGGGTAGAGATTGGATTCTGCAAGCTCTTGGTCGCGGCGCCCGGCCGGCGCGCGTGATCCTGTTTGGGCAAAGCCTGGGTGGCGCGGCCGCTATTGCCACGGCGCGCGATCTCAGGCGGCATGGCATCCCGGTCAGCTTGACGGTGCAGGTGGACTCCGTGGGACTGCGCGACGGAGTGATTCCCGACAATGTGCGCGCGGCGGCCAACTTTTACCAGCATGAGTGGTTCACCTTCCAAGGTGAGACGCGAATCCGCGCGCAGGACCCCACGAGAACCCGGATTCTGGCCAACGAACAGATTCACTATCCGGCGCTGTTGCCGTGGCCAAGTCCGGAGTCCTGGATGCGCCGGACGTTCGGCGGCGGCCACGCACGGATGGAGGCCGATCCTCGCGTCTGGCTGCGCGTTGAGTCTTTGATCCGGGAGTCGCTGATGGGGGAAGCGCCGGAGGGCGCACAATAGGAAACATGGTGAGACACAGTCTGGCAGTTGCCTGGTTGTTGACCCTGCCGCTCGCGGCGCAGAAGAAGGACATTGAAGTCGCGGGCAACAAGGGCTGGGTGGACTCCGGCATCGTTGTTGCGGCGGGCGATACGCTGAAGCTGACGGCGTCGGGAAAGATCGCCTATGCAGCGGGCCAGGAGATTGGGCCGGAGGGGGCGGACCGCCGCTGGATGGATCTGATGCGGACGCTGCCGCTGAACAACTCACCGCGCGGGGCGGCCATCGGACGCATTGGTGACAGCGCCGCGGTGCGCCCGTTCGTGATTGGCGCGGGGCGCGATCTGCGCTCTCCCATCGCGGGGCGGCTGTTTCTGGGCATCAACCAGCCCGCCGGTGAGCCGGCGACGGGAGCTTTCACGATCACGGTGGAAAAGACGGCGGGCATCAAGGCGGAGCCGGTGGACAAACCGCTGCCCAAGATCACCCAGCAGATGATCGACAGTGTGCCGCGGCGAGTGGAGGACGACGCGGGCACCCCAGGCGACCGGACGAACTTCCTGATCGTGGGCGATGAACAGAACGTGGTGCGGGCGTTTGAGGACGCGGGCTGGGTTCGCGTGGATCGCGATGTGAAGAGCTCGATTCTGCGCGGCGCGCTGGGTGCGCTCTCGCGCCAGGCCTATGTCACGCTTCCAATGAGCCTGCTGCGGTTGTTCGGGCGCGTGCAGGATTACGGCTTCGCCCAAGGGGACCCGGTGAAGGTGATCGCGGCGCGCCACCATTTCCGCCTCTGGCGGGCGCCTTTCACGGCGGAAGGCAGGCAGGTCTGGGTGGGAGCGGGCACGCACGATATCGGTTTCGACCGGGACCAGAGAAATGGCAAGCTCACGCACAAGATCGACCCGGAGGTGGACAAAGAGCGCGAGTACATCGGGGAGTCACTACGCCAGACGGGCAAGGTCGTGAAGACCGAGTACCTGACGCCTGGCAACCCGGTGAACGACGCAAAGACAGCGCATGGCGGGACGTTCCGCTCGGACGGGCGGACGCTGGTGATTTACCTGACACCCGAAGGCGGCGATCAGTCGTCGAGTTTCGGCGATCTGTTCTGCAGCGTCCTGCGCAGGAATCCGGATGGCGGCGATTGGGGCCCGTGCGGCGCGTACCTGCGCGGCGAGGGCAAGACCGCAGCGGCACTTCCCGCACTGCCGAACCGCTATCGTGTTCTGATCATTCCGGGTTTCTTCAGTTCCTGTTTCCCCGAAAGCTCAGCGTTTGCCGAAGGCCAGGAGTCTCTGAAGAAGATGGGCCTGACGGTGGACCTATTGGGGATGCCGAACGACAGTTCGGAAGACAACGCGAAGAAGATCGGGCAGTTCATTCGGGAGCAACGCGCGAAGGACCCCAGGAAGTTCATCGTGATTGGTTACAGCAAGGGCGCACCGGATGTTCAGACCGCGCTGGCCATGGAAGGCATCGCGAGCGGTGTGGCGGCGTTCATCAGCGTGGCTGGCGCTTCGGGCGGGTCGCCCGTGGCGGATACGATGCCGCAGATGGCGGAGCAGTACATCCGGCAGTTTAAGCTCTCCAAGTGCGAGGGCGATGCCTCGGCGGGGTTCAAGAGCCTGAAGCGGGAGGTGCGGCAAGCATTCCTCAGCCGGTATCCTGACCCGTTGGTGCCCACCTACTCGCTGGCTGCAGTGGCGGAGAAGGGGAACATCTCGAAGTCGCTGGAGAAGACGGCGATGGTGATGGCGGCCTACGACAGGGACAATGACGGGCAGCTGACCCGCGGCGACGCGACCGTACCTGGGTCGAAGGTTCTGGGGGTGGTCCGCAGCGATCACTTCGCGCTGGCATTGCCCTTTGACAAGTCGCCGGATGCCATGATCCGGCAGTCGATGGACAAGACCCGGTTTCCCCGCGCGGCTTTGCTGGAGGCCCTGATTCGGCAGGTGGTGGCCGATCTCGATGGCAGGTGAGACGGGCGGGGCGGTAGAATAGCGGTCAAATGAGTGAGATTCTCCTTCCAGGTGGAGCAACCGGCCGCCGCGAACTCTTGAAAGCCGGCGCACTGGGATTTCCGGCGGTGCTGCTCAATGCACAATCGGCACGGGCCCTCAAAGTCGGGCTGGTGGGTTGCGGCGGGCGCGGCACGGGCGCCGCGGCGCAGGCGCTGAAAGCCGACGACCTGAGCGAACTGCACGCGGTGGCGGATATCGATATGGACCGAATCGAATCCTCCCTGGGCCAGTTGCGGCGTGTGCAGGCGGCAAAGGTGAAGGTGGAGGACAGCCGTAAGTTCACCGGTCTGGACGCCTACAAACAGGTGATCGAGAGCGGCGTGGATGTGGTGCTCCTGGCGACGCCGCCTGGTTTCCGGCCCTATCATCTGCGCGCGGCGATTGAGGCCGGCAAGCACGTATTCTGCGAAAAGCCGATCGCGGTGGATGCGCCGGGGGTGCGAAGCGTTCTGGAAACGGCCCGCATGGCGAAGGAAAAGAACCTCTCGCTGGTAGCCGGGTTCTGCTGGCGCTATTCGGCGCACGTCAAGGCAACGTTTGAGCGGGTGCTGGGCGGGGAAGTGGGCGACGTGATGGCCCACTACGCCACGTTCTACACCAGCCCGGTGAAGCCGATGCCCCCGGCGGACACACGGCCCGCGGGCATGAGCGACGTTGAGTGGCAGATCCGCAACTGGTACAACTTCGTGTGGTTGAGCGGCGATGGTCTGGTGGAGCAGGCGGTTCACAGCGTGGACAAGATCGCCTGGACCATGCGCGACCAGCCTCCGGTGAGTTGCGTGGCCACGGGCGGAAGGCAGAATCCGCAGCCGGGCGGTAACATCTACGATCATTTCCAGGTGAACTACCTTTATCCGAACGGTGTTCGGGCGTTCCTTGGCTGCCGGCAGATCGAGGGCTGCTACAACGAGAACTCGGATTACATCATGGGTACGAAGGGCCAGGCGATCATCGGGCGTGGACCGAATCCGCGCATCGAAGGCGCCAACGCATGGACCTTCACGGGCCAGAAGAACGACATGTACCAGGCGGAGCACGACGCGTTGTTCGCCTCCATCCGCAAAGGGCAGCCGGTCAACGACGGCGTGTGGATGGCGACCAGTTCCATGCTGGCCATCATGGGCCGGATGGCTGCTTACACAGGCCAGCAGATCACCTGGGATCAGGCATTGAACTCGCAGGAGAAGGTTTTCCCGGAAGGCATCCGCTGGTCCGACAGTTTGGCTGTTCCGCCCACGCCGATTCCGGGCGTAACCAAATTTGTGTAGTGCGATGCGATGGGCTTTCTGGCTGGCCGCGACCGTGCCCACGTGGGCGGCGGTGGACTTCGCCCGCGACATTCAGCCTATCTTCGAGAAACACTGTCTGTCCTGCCACGACGAGTTGAAATCCCTGGGCGGACTGCGGCTGGACAACGCGTTCGGATTACGGAAGGTGGTGACACCAGGCCAGCCCGAGTCGAGCCGGCTGTACCTGGTGACGCAGATGGCGCCAACATCGCGCGGCGCGATGCCTCCGGGCGGCCCTCAGATCAGCCAGACCGAAAGTGGCGCGTTGAAGCAGTGGATTGCCGAGGGTGCGGTGTGGCCGGGCGGAGTGTTCATTGGCCGCAAGCAACCGGCGCGGCCGGCGGATGATCTGGCGCTGACGGAACGAATCCACCGCAAGGTTGTTGCGGCGGGGACAGCGAAGTTCGAACGCTACAAATCGGTGATCCCCGGCTCCGACGTGAGTTTTGAGATGGTGCCCATTCCCCCGGGCGAGTTCCAACTGGGCACGCCAACCGGGGAACGCGGACGGAGGGAGGATGAAGGGCCACAGCGGCGCATCCGTGTGGAGGCATTCTGGATGCAGGCCATGGAGGTGACCTGGGACGAGTACCGGCTGTTCATGTTCGCCCAGAAAGCGGAGGAGAAGGATGGCACGGTGGACGCGGTGAGCCGGCCGACGCGCCCGTACGTCGAGATGAGTTTCGGCATGGGGATCAACGGCTACCCGGCGATCAGCATGACGCAGCATGCAGCGAACAAGTACGCGCAGTGGTTGAGTTCCCGCACCGGCCACTTCTACCGGTTGCCGACGGAAGCCGAGTGGGAATACGCCTGCCGCGCCGGCTCGGCTGACGCCTATTCCTTCGGCGCCAACGCAGCAGCTCTCGGCGAATATGGCTGGTTTGCGGACAACGCGAACGGCAAGTATCAATTGACCGGGAAGAAGAAGCCGAACGCGTTTGGCCTGTTCGACATGCACGGCAACGTAACGGAGTGGGTGCTGGATGGGTACGACGCGGCGGCGTATTCAAAGCCGGACATCTGGCAGCGGGCTGCCAAACCGTATCCCCACGTGGTGCGGGGCGGCTCCTGGAACGACGACGCGGCGGCATGCCGGTGCGGAGCACGCGCGGCGTCGGATCCATCGTGGAAAATGCAGGACCCGCAACTGCCCAAGAGCATTTGGTATCACACCGACGCGCAGTGGGTGGGGTTCCGGCTGGTGCGTCCGGTGAAGGTGCCGCCGGCCGCTGAAATGCACGCGTACTGGAACAGTGGCGTCGAGAAGGATTTCTAACACGGCGTTGGTGCTGGCCTGCCTTTGTGGGCCGGTGACCGCCGCACCGCTCGAACGGTATGAAGCCTCCGAGCCCCACATGGGCACCGTGGTGCGCATCACGCTGTACGCGAACTCCGCCGGGCAAGCGCAGCGGGCGTTTTTGGCGGCGTTCGCGCGAATCGCCGGGATCGACGAACGGCTCTCCGACTACAAGCCCAGTAGCGAGTTAAACAGCCTTGGCGCCGCGTGGCGGCCGGTGAGCCATGATCTCGCGCGCGTGTTGCGTTTCAGCCAGGAGTTGGCCCGGCGGAGCAACGGCGCGTTCGACATCACGGCGGGGCCATACGTCCGGCTGTGGCGCGCGGCTCGCCGGAACGGACGGCCGCCCGGGGAAGCCGATATCGAGGCCGCGCGCCCGGCCGTGGGCAGCATGGGAATCGAGTGGCGCGGCGCGCAGGCACGGCTGACCAGGCCCGGAATGCAACTGGACCTGGGCGGCGTGGCGAAAGGCTACGCCGCCGATGAAGCGCTGGCTGCCTTGCGGCGCCATGGCATCCGGCGTGCCCTGGTGGCGGTGAGCGGCGACATTGCCGCAGGTGACGCGCCACCCGACCGAACGGCCTGGCGCGTGGAAGCGGGAGGCCGGGTCCACCAACTGCGTTACGGCGCGATCTCCACCTCAGGCAGCCGCGAGCAGTTTCTGGATTTCAATGGCACTCGCTATTCGCACATCGTCGATCCACGCACCGGGCGCGCGGTGACAGGAACGGACGAAGTGACGGTGCTGGCGCGGGACGGCATGACGGCAGATGCGTTGGCCACCGCGCTGAGTGTGGATGCTTCGTTGGGCGCAGTGCTGATTCGGCGCTACAAAATCCGGATTCTCTGAAACGCCTGGACCACGTGCGGCGTCCTTCGATGCGATGTCCCATTCGCTCCTCGCTCCCCTTGCAGCCCTCGCTGTTCTGGCGCCTTTGGGCTCGGCCGAAAGCTACAACCAACACTCGTTCAATTTCGGCGCCGGCGGAGGAGTGCCAGGGGATCAGTTAAAGCCCTACTTCAGCCAGAGCGCCGTGTTTCACGTGGGCTACGGCTACCGGCCGCACCGCAATTTCCAGGTGGATGCCGGGCTTGACACCTTGCTGGGCTCGGCCCGTGTGCGGGACTATCTCACCACGGGATTCGGCGATCTGCGCATCCGCGATTTTCAATATCTGTTGCCCGTGGGCGGCCGCGTGATTCTGCCCTTCGCCGATGGGCGCGCACAGATTTCAGCGGGCGGCGGCGACGCCTACATGTGGTACCGCGAGCAGTTACGGCAGCCGGGCGACTACATTCGCGTGGAATGTCCGCCATGCCGCGGGCGATCGGGACCCGGTTACTATGCGCTGGCCGGATTCCGGGTAGCCTTGGACCGGAACCGCCAGATCTGGCTGGGTGGCACAACCCGCGTGGTGCGCGGACGCACGAACGGAGACAGCCTGGGAAGCCTTCCCGCGATCCGGTCCCGGGATTTGTGGGTGAACAGCTTTATCGAAGTGGGCTTCAGCTTTTAGGCTGATACGGCGGATTCCAGATCCACGGGATCACCTGATTCGCGCGCGCCCACTGGTCCCATGCCGTGGAAAGGCGCCGCACTATCTCTGGATGGCGGGCGGCTAGGTCTGCGGTTTCGGTGCGGTCCCGCTCGATGTCGTAGAGTTCCCAGGCGCCTTCCGGATGCACCGCGGTGAGCTTCCACCGGCCATCGCGGACCGCGCGGCTGCCTTCGTGCTCCCAGAAAAGCGGTCCGCGCGGCGCGCGTTTACCGGCCAGCCGCCTGGCCATGCTGACACCGGCAATCCCCGGGGGCGCTGCCGCACCGGCAACCTGGGCCAGGGTGGGTAGCAGATCGATGAAGTGCCACGGCTGATGATTGATGCCGCCGCGCGCGGGCACCCCGTTGGGCCAGTGGGCGATGCAGGGCGTCGAGATGCCGCCCTCATGCGTATAGTGCTTGTACAGGCGCAGGGGCGTATTGCCGGCATTGGCCCACGCCGAACCGTAGCTGTGATAGGTGCCCCGCTGTCCCATGCCCTCGAGCATCGCGCCGGTGTGCAGCACGTTGGTCGGCCCGCTTGAGACGTCGAAGCCATGGGGGTCCCATTCGGCGCAGGCGCCGTTGTCGGAACAAAACAGGATCAGCGTGTTCTGGAGTTCACCGGCGGTCTTAAGGCTGGCCACGACACGCCCGATCTCGCGATCCATGTACTCCACCATGGCGGCGAAGACGGCCATGCGGCGGGCAAGATCGCGGCGGCGCTCTTCGGGCAGCGAGTCCCATGCCGGGTTCTGCTTGGGCGCCCAGCCGTTCGCCGAAGAGACGCGATTGGGCCCGACGATGCTGCGAGGAGTGAGTGGCACCGAATGCCCGAAGAGATTCATCTGGCGCTGACGGGCATGGCGCTGCCGCCGGATGGCATCCCAGCCCTGTTCGTAGATGGGCTGGTACTTGTCGATCAGATCCTTGGGGGCGTGCAACGGGAAATGGGGCGCGTTGTAAGCCAGGTAGAGGAGCCAGGGCTTCTTGGCCAGGCGCGCGCCCGCAAGGAGGTCCAGCGCGTGATCGGTGATGGCGCGCGTGGCGTAGAACTGGTCTTGAGGGTAAGCCCGCGCGGGACGTCCTGCCGGCAGCCGGGTGTACTTCGACGCATCCCAGAAGCTATCGAATCCATGGACCATTCCATAGAAATCAGAGAAGCCGCGCTCAATGGGACCCGGTTGGCCAAGATGCCACTTGCCACACATGAGCGGCGTGTAACCCGCCTTGGCCACAACGGCGGGCAGGAACGGCGCGTCCGGATTGACGCGCCCTGAGTAGCCAGGAAAGCCCTGGCGCGGCTGGCCGCCGGTCATGTTGCCCATGCCCACGCGATGTGGGTGCTGGCCGGTCATCAACGCGGCGCGCGAGGGGCAGCATCGGGCGTTGTTGTAGAGCTGGGTCAGCCGCAAGCCGCCTGCCGCCAGCGCATCGAGATTGGGAGTGGAGATTTCGCCGCCGAAGCACCCAAGGTCCGAGAATCCCAGATCATCGGCCAGGATCAGCAGGATGTTGGGGCGCGCGGCGGCGGGACGCGCCATGCCAGCCGCCGCCGTGCCAAGGAATGCGCGCCGCGTCACGCAAGGGTCCAGCGAGCCTGCCGGAGAATGGCGCCATCGGGCCCATTCTGTTTCTCGTACCAGATGGTGAGCAGAGTCCCATCGGCCAGTTCCACGGTGGAGGGGTAGCCAAGATCGCCGGTGCCGTCGGTTGAGAGAAGGAGTGGCTCGCTCCAGGTGGCGCCATGATCGCTGCTGACACGCACCTGATTCCCGCGCGGCGCGCGGCGGTGGCTGTAGCTCATCAGCAGACGGCCATCGCGCAAACGCAGCAGGTGCGAAGGCAGGCCCCAGACGCCGATCGCCCGCGGGACGGACCAAGTCTTACCGCCGTCCGCCGACTCGGTTTGCAGAGTCTCCCGTTCATTGGCCGGATTGTGGTTCCGAATATGTACCACCAGCTTGCCGTTGGCGGCTTCAACACCGTGCAGTTCGTGATACTGTTCGAAGCTGTCACCGGGCCGTGTTGGGATGCCGGCCAGCCAGCGCCAGGTGGCCCCGTCGTCGCGCGATTCGGCGACACCGACATGCGTTTCCTTATCCCAAAGCCGCTTGCCTGGATACAGTAGACGGCCGCCTTTCACCGCGATGGGCCCATGCGGGCTGTTCACGGGCACGCGGAACGGCGCCGACCAGTTGACGCCTCCATCGGTGGAACGCAGCATCCAGGTGCCGAGCATCGCTTTCTGGGTCTCGCGCGGAATACGGCGGTCCGCCGCGCGCCAGCGGGCAAGACGCGCTGCGGGCCAGGCGGCTGAATCCTGCCTGTCGAGCATGGGCTGATAGGCCAGCGATGTGAACGTTGTGACAAGCAGTGAGCCCTTGGCCGTTTCACAGACACCGGCGTCGCGATCGTCAATGGCGGTGTCCATTAGGATTTCGGGAAACGACCAGGTCTGGCCGTCATCCTTCGAGCGCATCATTTCCACCCAACCGAAGGGGCAGACGTGACCTTCGCGACCCCCGGAGGCGACAAGAATAAGCTCGCCGGAAGCCCGGCGGGTGACGGTGGGCCAGCCGTGATAGTACTCGGGCCGGTGGCTGATGGCGCGGGTTTCGATGAGACGGAACGAGGCCGCGCCAACAGGAAGAACGCCGGCGGCCGCGGCGAGGAAGGATCGGCGAGTGGATTGCATGAGGGCAAATGTATCATGCCCGGCCCGCTTCCATGCTCCTGTCTGTTGCCAACTGTTCGTCCGCGGTCTATGAACTGAGGGCGCCCTGGATGGCACGGGCAAGTTCACTGGCGCTGAACGGTTTGCCAAGCAAGGGGCCGATCCCCATGGTGCGGGCCCGCGCCTGCGTGGCCGGCGTTCCGTAACCCGTCAGAACCACCACCGGAAGCGAAGGCCGGCGCTCGCGCATGTGGGCTGCCAAATCGAGCCCGTTCATGCCGGGCATGCTGTAGTCCGTGACCAGAGCGGCAAAGGCATCCGGATCGCTAAGGAAGCCGTCCAGAGCAAGCACGGGCGATGTGAACGCGTTGACCTTGTAACCCAGAGTCTCCAGCAGTTGGCGGCCGAGACGAGCAACGGATGGGTCGTCGTCCACCAGCAGAATCTTGCGTGCGGAAGGACCCGGCGGCACTGGGTGTTCAGGGGACGCCGGTTCGCCGGGCAGTGGCTGGAAGTAGATTTCGAACCGGGCGCCGGATCCAGGCGCGGTGTCCAGCCGCATGAACGCACCGTGGTTGTTCACCACGCCGTGCACGATGGCGAGCCCGAGGCCCGTGCCCGCGCCATGGGCCTTCGTGGTAAAGAATGGCTCAAAGATTCGCGCCGCAGTGGCCTCATCCATTCCAGGCCCCGTATCGGCCACGCGAAGCCGTTCGTAGCGGCCCGGAAGAACTTCGCCTGAAACCGCGCGCAGAGGCGCATCCACCGAAACAGTGGCGACACTGACACTGAGCACTCCCCGGTTCTCCATCGCCTGCACGCCGTTGGTGCAGAGGTTGAGAACCACCTGATGGATCTGGCCCGCATCCCCGGAGATCAGATGGCCGGAGTGGCCACAGTCGGACTCAATGCGGACCCCAGACGGCAGCGTGGCCGCCATCATGTTGAGGGTATCGCGGGTGACCGCGCTCAGGCTCACGCGGGACCGTTGCGGTTCTTCGTGACGGCTGAACGTAAGGATCCGGCGAATGATGGTTTGGGCACGCTGGCCGGCGAAAAGGATTTCTTCCACGGGTCCTGCCGCCGGGTCGGTTGGGCTGAGGCCCATCTTGACCAGACTCGCGTTGCCGATGATGGCGGTGAGAATGTTATTGAAGTCGTGCGCGATGCCACCGGCCAGCGTACCGATCGCTTCCATTTTCTGCGCCTGGATCAGGCTCGCTTCCAATTGGCGGGCGCGGCGGGACTCCTGCACCTGCTGCGTGGTCTCACGGACAATAGCGACCGCTTCCTCGGAATCGATCTTGACGTAACGGGCTTCGTAGTGGCGTTCCATGCCCTGGAACTGCAGCGAGTAGGTTGAGGATTGGATGGTGCCCGTGTCCAGCGCGCTGCCGATGCAGGCAAGAATGGTCTGAACCGTCGGCGCGGGAAAGCCCATGTCGCGGATGTTGCGGCCAACGATTCGGGAGGGTGGCAACATCAACTCGCCGGTGGCTCCCATCACGTCGCGGTAATTGCCAGCGCGGTCCATGCGGAAGAGCAGGTCCGGCGTGGCTTCGATAATCGTCCGGAGGCGCAGTTCGGAAAGGTAGGCATGCCGCTGGGCCTGATCGCGCTCGGCAACCATCGAACTGACATCGCGAAAGAACCACAAACGCCCACGCAGGTGGCCATCGGGAGTCACCAGGGGTTCGGTATGGCGCTCGAAGACGCGCCCGTCGCTCATTTCCACCAGATCGACACCCTTGGCTCTGGAGTTGCGGTAGTAGTCCAGAACCCGGGCTTCGAAATCCACCGGGTCCTTCAGGCGCGAACGCACAAATTCCAAGGCCCGGGCGCTCGAGCGGGACTCCACCACGTCCGGCGGCAAGCCCCACATGTCAACGAAGCGGGTATTCCAGAGCACCCAGCGGCGCATCTCGTCAACCACCAGGACGCCGTCGGGGCTGCTTTCCTGCAGTACCGTTAGAACCAGGTGTTCGAACTGCGGATCCTGCGGCCCGGGTATCACTCTAGAGCGTAATCTTGCGCGTGGCCTGCTGGTTCGCCTCCCAGTAGGTTTTCTTCATCGCAATGGACGGATCGTCAGCCGCTGGCTGCCTGCGGCCCTTGGCGTCGGTCGCGCGCGACGTCAAAGTATGTTCGCCGGGTTTGGCGCCGCGCCATTCATGGGACCACAAGGTCCAGGTAAACGGAGCGCCGCCCGGTTTCTGCTCCAACTTGACGGACTGCCATGGCCCGTCATTAATACGCAGTTCCACGGAGGTGAGGGGTGTACCGTCGGTCCATGCGGCGCCTGTCACACGATAGGAGCCATCCGCCTGCCGGGTGACTCGCGCGGCGATGGACTTGAGGTTCATCCGCCCCACCGAGGTTTCGCGCCAGATGGTCTGGTCGCCCTGCTTTTCGCCTCGAATCGTCACGTAGTCGCGGCCCATGAACTTGCCCATGAAGCGGCGGTCATGCAGTTCGATCCGCGTGAGCCACTTGACCCAGCAGATGCCGTAGGCGCCGGGCACCACCAGCCGCACCGGGGCGCCGTGCTTGTGATCGAGCGGCTCGCCGTTCATCGAGTAGCACAGCAGAACTTCCCGCCGCATGGCGTCTTCCACCGAAAGACTGCGGACAAAGTTCTGGGGATAGTCGTTGTTCCGGATCTTTTCGGTGCCGGTGTCCGCGGCGAAGAAGACCGCTTCAATCGCACCAGGCTTGAGGCCGGCCTCCTTCAAGATAGGGGCGAGCGGCGTCCCAACCCAGCGCTCGTTGGCGATCAGACCGCCGGTGGGCCCGTTGCCGGAGCACTCGATCGTCGCGGCCATTTCCCGCCGGGGGCGGGCCTTCAACTGGTCGAGCGAAAGAGTGAGTGGCCGGTTCACCAGGCCGCTGACACCCAGCCGCCAATCGGATCCGAGCTCCTTGGGAAAGCCATAGTGGGAGACGGCAAAGAACTGCTCCTTGGGTGTAAGCCACGATGTAAGCTCTCCCCATTGCAGAGTGGGCCGGTCAGGGTTCGGCGGGCGGACGTCGGCAAACGGAATCACCTGTTCACCGGACTGCGGCACGCCCAGCAGCGGCTCAATGCGGTCCAGGGCGGCCCAGACAGCAGCGGCAGCGGACGAGTTCAATAATAAGCGACGGTTCAAGGCACCTCCAACTGAGTCGCCCCCATCATAACCCGTTTAGCCAGATAATGCGAGCGGAATGCGAACATGCCCATCGCCCATGTGATATGTTCGAGAGACCTCAGCCCACATTTCCGTTTTGAGCCGCGCGTGCGAATCTCCTGGATGCTCGTCCGCATCAATATCGATAGGGGTTTGAAGGCAGCGAAGACCCCTGCGGAGGACAGCACCCAATGGGTGACAAACAAAACCAGCCCTTTCAGCTCTCGTTCAACGGCCTTCTCAAGATCGACTTCCAGGGATCGCGCGTTACTTCCGATGGTGGTCTGATCCTGGTGCGTGAGTTGGATGAACGGCTGGGCTTCGGTGCTCTCATTGCCCAACACCTGACTGACTCACGGCGCGGCAAGAATACCCAGCTTCCGCTGGCGGACCTACTGCGCCAGTCCGTCTACAGCCGGATTGCCGGCTACGAGGATGTCAACGATGCCGAGCGGCTCTCGCAGGATCCAACCTTCCGGCTGA
>VFZY01000085.1 GCA_016870915.1 Acidobacteriota bacterium
TTGGGCAACCACGCCAGGCGCGACCCCGGCGTGGCTATGCGAACATACCATGGGGTCCCGAAACGGATTCCCAAAACCGGAACTTTCTACTTGGCCGGGAATAGGAACTTTCTACTTGGCTCCGACAGCGTCTCCGACACGTCTCCTAAATAGATAAAGCTCGCCCCGTCTATTGGGGTTCCGCACCCGACGCTTTCAGCTCATTGGCTACCGACATCTCCTTGCGCGCCAGTTCCGGGCGTCCGGTTTTGTGGTAGATCCGCGCCAATTGGAAATGGGCCTCGTACATGCGAGGATCCATGTCAATGACGCGTTTGAGAGTGTTCTCGGCGACGAAGTAGCGCTCCTGCTGCGTGTATACACTCGCCAGGAGCAGGTACGAGCGGGCGGATTGGAGGTTGAGCCAGATGGCGCGCTGTAGCGCGACAACGGCGTCATCGAGCTTGCCCATGCGCACGTATGCATCGCCGAGGTAGTGCCACGCGTTGGAGTGTCCGGGATTGGTCTCCAGTTCCTTCAGCATGTGTTTGGCGGTCTCCTCGGCCCGGCCGCGCGTGAGCGCGATCAGACCGAGCTTGTAGTTGACCAGAGGCAGCCCGGGCTGAAGCTTCAAAGCGGCGAGAATCATCGCCTCAGAGTCGTCCACGTACTTCTCCTGGCTCATCAGATCCGCGGCCAGGACGTAGCCGGCCGGACTCTCGGGCGCGAGGCCGAAGATCCCGGCAAAGGTGCGCCGCGCGTTGTCGCGATCGTGAGTCGCGAGATACGCCATGGCGAGTGTGTACCGGAAATTTGTGTTGTCCTCTGTCCATGCGGCGGCCATCTCGAGCAACGGCAGCGCGTCCTTGGCGCGGTTGCTGAAGTAGTACGCCATAGCGAGAATTTCCACGGTCTGGCGCCACGCGGGGGTATTCTCAGGCTCCAGCCGGAACGCCATCGAGAGATGCCGGATCGCGTTCGGGAAATCGGGCTTCTGATAGTAGGCGATTCCGAGGCCATGCTGGACCTCCGCCAGCTTGGGATCCTTGGCGGCCAAGGGACCGAGCAACCGAATCACGCCGTCCTGGTCGCCGGCGGCGAACAATTTCTCGGCCTGAGCGAGCACGCCGGCGTACTCGGAGGCGGGCGGCTGCTGGGCAGCCGCGGAGCCCAGGGAGAGAAGAGCGGCCGTGAAGACGATGCCACGCATGATGCGATGTCCAACCTAATCGTACACGCTATACTGTCGGCGGAGCATCCATGCATACGCGACGCGCGCTAATCCGAATGCTCGGCGCCGTGGCGCTCGGTCATCGCGCGCCGGCTTCGCAACCCCTTTTCCGCGAAGTCCCGGCTGCTCGAAGCCGCGTCCAGTGGATCCATGACAACGCGATGTCACCGGAGCGGTACCTGCCGGAAACCATGGGTCCGGGCTGCGCCTTCCTCGACTACGACAACGACGGGTGGATGGATATCTACCTCGTCAATTCGGGACAGTGCGACTTTTACAAACCGCGGAAGCCCGTGCGCAATGCACTCTATCGCAACAATCGCGACGGCACGTTCACCGATGTGACCGAGGAGGCGGGGGTGGCCGGCGGTGGTTTCGGCATGGGCGTGGCCGTTGGCGATTTCGATAACGACGGCAACGCCGATTTGTTCGTCACTGGTTACCGGCGGTCGATTCTTTACAGAAACAACGGTGATGGCACGTTCACCGACGTGACCGAAAAAGCGGGGCTCTCGATTCCGGGATGGACGACGAGCGCGGTGTGGTTCGACTACGACGGTGACGGCAAGCTGGATTTGTTCGTGTGCAGCTTCGTCGAGTTCGGGCTCGACAAGCATGTATACTGCGGCGACAACAAACTCGGACGCCGCTATTACTGCATTCCGAAGGTCTTCCGGCCCACCGCGTCGCTCTTGTTTCGCAACAATGGCGACGGCACGTTCACGGAGGTCTCCAAGGGGACCGAGATCGAGAAGGCGCTCGGCAAGGCGCTCGGCGCGGTGGCCACCGATGTCGACAACGACGGCCGCATGGATCTGTTCGTCGCCAACGACACCGTGCAGAACTTCTTATTCATGAACCGGGGCGGCGGACGCTGGAGCGAGACTTCGCTCAGCGCCGAGGTGGCGTATTCCCGCGACGGCAAAGCGCGCTCGGGAATGGGCGTCGACGCGGTGGACCTCGACGGCGACGGCTGGCAGGACTTGTTCGTGGCCAACGTCGATCGCGAAATGTTCTCGCTCTACCGGAACAATCGCGACGGCACGTTCTCCGACGTTGCGCAGGCTCACGGGATCGCGCAGGCGACCCGGTTGCTCAGCGGCTGGGGCCTGAAGTTTTTTGACTACGACAACGACGGCGCCGTAGACCTGTTCCTCGCCAACGGCCATCCGGACGACATGATCGAGATGTACAGCTCGCAAGTCAAGTATCGCGAGCCGCTGTTGCTGTTCCGCCAGGAGGACGGCAAGCTGCGGAACATCAGCACCACCGCCGGGCCCGCGTTCGGCGTTCCCCTGGCCGCGCGTGGACTCGCCGTCGGCGACTTCAACAACGACGGCCGGCTCGACGTGTTGATAGGAGTGAACGGAGCCGCTCCGCTGCTGCTCGAGAACCAGACCGGGGCCGGGAACGCTTGGCTGGGATTGCGGCTGCGCGGCGTCGGCTGCAATCGCGACGCGGTGGGTGCACGAATCTCCTGGTCCGCGGGAGGAGTGACGCGATCGCGGCTCAAAACCAATGGAGGTAGCTACCTGTCATCGCATGACCCGCGCGAGGTGCTCGGTCTGGGACGCGCGCCAAAGGCGGACTGGGTCGAGATCCGGTGGCCGGCTCCCAGCATGCGAGTGGAGCGTTTTCAGGCGCCGGCTGGACGCTACACCACCGTCGTGGAAGGAAAAGGTTCGGTGCAATGAGTGCGCGATCGGCGGAGCGCTAAAATCGCGGTTGTCTGAGCCGTCCGCGTTGTGATAGCGTGCAAGCAGGTATGAGGGCGTATTGGTTCCTGATCCCAGCCCTTCTTCACTCGCAACAGCCCTCCGGCGTGAGTGCGGAGTTCTTCGAAGCGAAGATCCGGCCGCTGCTGGTAAGCAAGTGTTTCGCCTGCCACACGGACGCGAAACTCGGTGGGCTTCGCTTGGACTCGCGCGAGGCCATGGTCGCGGGTGGCAAGTCCGGACCAGCTATCGCCGCGGGAAAGCCGGACGAGAGCTTGTTGCTGAAAGCGGTTTCGCGCCGCCACGAGCGGCTGAAGATGCCTCCATCCGATCCGCTCAGTGAAGCGGAAATCGCGCTGCTCACAGCGTGGATCAAGGACGGCGCTCTGTGGCCCGCCACTCAGTCCGCACAGGCGCTGCCAACCTCGAAGATTGGACCCGAGAGACGGGCATTTTGGTCGTTTCAGCCGATACGAAAACCGCAGCCTCCTTCCACGGCGAACAGCTCGTGGACGAAAGGCGCAATCGATAGGTTCATACTGGCGAAGCTCGAGGAGAAGGGACTTCGGCCGTCCGGCCCGGCCGATCGAGTCACGCTGATCCGCCGCGCAACGTTCGATCTGACGGGACTCCCGCCCACGCCCGAGGAAGTGGACGCGTTCGTCGCCGACTCTTCGCGGGCTGCGTTCGAAAAAGTAGTGGACCGTTTGCTCGAGTCGCCGCGGTATGGAGAGCGCTGGGGCCGCTATTTACTCGACTTCGCTCGCTACGCGGATGGATCGCTCGGCGCTAGCAAGGATACTCCTCTGGCGAATGCATACAGGTATCGGGACTGGGTCATCTCTTCGCTCAACGAGGATCTCTCGTACTCAAAAATGCTGGAAGCCCAGATCGCGGCCGACTTGATGGACGGCCCGGATAAGCGGAAGTACCTTCCAGGGCTCGGCTTCCAGGCGCTCGGAGGCGACGCGCACGAGCGGCTCGACGTGATCACCAAGACTTTTCTTGGCCTCACCGTCGGATGCGCGCAGTGTCACGACCACAAGTTCGATCCCATTCCGACGGCTGACTATTATTCGCTCTACGGCGTGCTGGCCAGCACAGCCGACAGCAAGATTCCGCTGGTCGGCCAGGTGCAGGTGCAGGCCTATTCGAAGGCGAAGGAAAGAGCCGATTCTGTGCGCGAGGAGATCGACGATTTCATCCGGTTGCGGAGCACCGAACTGGGCGAGATGCTCGTGCTCGATACCTCCCGCTACCTGATGACCGCCTGGGACAAATTGCAAGGAAAGCAGCCGGACACTGCGGGGCTCGATCCCGAAATCCTGGAGCGCTGGCTGGTTTACCTGAAACAAGGGAAGAAAGATCACCGCGATCTCGACGGCTGGTTCGAACTCGTGCGGCGCGGGGCCGCCGCATCCCGCGACGAGGTGCGAGCGTTCGCGGACGGTTTCCAAGCAAAGGCCGCCGCGATGTTCGCTGAAAAGCACGAGATCGACGATCGCAACTACGTAAAATTGGGCGGAGCCAAGGGTGCCAAGGACGAGCGCACGCGCCAGTACACCAATCTTGAGTCGCTCGAAATCGAGAAGTACTATCTCTGGCGCGATTTGGCATCGGATCCTTTCCAACGCAACGGTGTTTTTTTCCCGGGAGGAATTTACTACTACGGCCTCACCAACCGCTTGAAGCGCGACTTCGAAGTTCGCGGCGTGGACATTCCCGAGGTTAAGGACATCGACCGGTTCCTCAGTGGCCCTTGGAAGAGCCATCTCGACCGGTTGCGCCGCGATCTCGAGACGGCTGAGAAGGCGATGCCCCCCGAGTATCCATTCCTTCATGGCGTGCGCGATGGCGACAAACCGGGCAACGCACGCATCCGGATCCGGGGCGACGAGCAGAATCTCGGAGCCGAGGTTCCCCGGCGATTCCTGACGGTGCTCGGCGGCGACACCGCTGGTTCCTTCGTGAAGGGCAGCGGCCGGCTGGAACTGGCGCGCGCGATCTCGGGGCATCCTTTGGCGGCGCGTGTCATGGCCAATCGAATCTGGATAGGGCATTTCGGTCAGGGCATTGTCCGGAGCCCCAGCAACTTCGGTCAACTCGGTGAGCGGCCCACGCATCCCGAGCTTCTCGAGTATCTGTCGGCGCGTCTGATCGAGAGCGGATGGTCCTTGAAGACGATGCATCGCGAAATCATGTTGTCGCAGACGTATTCAACGAGCAGTTCCAGTTCCGGGAAAGGCAACGCGGCCGATCCGGACAACCGGCTGCTGTGGCGGGCGAACCTGACCCAGCGGCTCGACGCCGAGTCGCTCCGTGACTCGATGCTGTTCGTGGCAGGCAAGCTGTCGGACGAACGCGGAGGTCCGGCGGTTCCGCTGGATGGCTCCAATACGCGCCGCACCATCTACGGCTATGTGGGACGCACGACGCTCGATCCGATGCTTTCGCTGTTCGATTTCCCGAACCCGAACAACACGAGCGAGCAACGCAGCGTCACTCTCGGACCGATGCAGCGGCTCTACTTCATGAATAACGAGTTCGTGGCGGGCTTGGCCGAGGCGTTCGCCGAGCGTGTGAAGGCGTCCGGTTCTGACGACGGCCGCCGCATTCGAACGGCGTACCGCCTGGCCTTCGGCCGCGTTCCAACCGGTGATGAAACGGGCATGGCAAAAGATTTCCTGCGCGCTAGCGGTGGCGCGTGGTCCCAATTGACGCAAGCGCTGTTGACAGCAGCGGAATTCTCGTCCGTAAACTGAGACTAGGAGTGACCACAATGACTCGGCGCGATGCTCTGCGGTGGATGGGCAACGGTTTCGGCACGGTGGCGTTGGCCGACGGGCTGATGGCGGCGGGCGCTTCGGACGCGAAACAACCCCATTTCGAGCCCAAGGCCAAACGGGTGATCTTCCTTTTCCTCAATGGCGGCATGTCGCAAGTGGACACGTTCGATCCCAAGCCGGTGCTCGATCAACGCCACGGCGAGCCTATGCCGGGTCCGAAGATCGTTACCGACCGCGCCTCCGGCAACCTGATGCGATCGCCGTTCAAGTTCAAGCGGCACGGCCAGAGCGGACTCGAAGTGAGCGAGATCTTCCCGAAGGTGGCCCAGCGGATCGACGACATCTGCGTGGTTCGGTCTTGCTGGTCGGACAACGGCAATCACGGTCCTTCACTACTGATGATGAATTGTGGACACGGCCTGCCGGGACGCCCTTCGATGGGTTCGTGGCTCACCTACGGATTGGGGTCTGAGAATCGCAACCTTCCCGGGTTCGTGGTGCTCTGTCCCGGATATCCCGTGCTCGGCCCGCAACTGTGGACCTCGGCGTTTCTTCCAGCCAGCCACCAGGGCGCCTACATTCCGAGCGGCGAACGCGAGCCCGAGAGGCTGGTGCGCAACATCCGGAACCACCGGCACACGTCCGCCGAGCAGGAGCGTCAACTCGCGTTAGTCGACAAAATGAACCAGTCGTACCTGCGGCGGATCGGCCAGCAGCCGCAACTAGAATCGAGCATCGCGTCGATGGAAGTCGCGTTCCGGATGCAGATCGAAGCTCCGGAGGTGTTCGACATCGGCAAGGAGAGCGAAGCCACGCGGGCCCGCTACGGCAATCACGATTTCGGGCGCGGGTGCCTAATGGCCCTTCGCCTCGCCGAACGCGGCGTTCGCATGGTGCAAGTCTACTTCGGCAACTTCCAGCCTTGGGACAGCCATGACGATATCCGGGTCCATGCCGAACTCGCCGGGCAGGCCGACGGTCCGATCGCCAGCTTGATCGACGACCTGAAGGCGCGCGGCCTGTTCAACGACACTCTGTTGATCGTGGGCAGCGAGTTCGGGCGGACGCCGATGATCCAAAACAGCGGGCTCGAGCGTGTTTGCAACGGCCGCGACCACAACGTGCACGGCTACACTACGTTGCTCGCAGGCGGCGGCGTCAAGGGCGGCATGGCGTACGGCGCCACCGATGAGTTCGGATTCAAGGCCGCGGTGGACCGGGTTCACGTACACGATCTCCACGCTACGATCCTTCATCTCATGGGGCTGGACCACACCCGGCTCACGTACCGCTACAGCGGACGCGACTACCGGTTGACCGACATAGCTGGATCGGTTGTCAAACCGGTCCTCGCCTGAGCCCGAATCAATGGGCGCTGTCATTGCGTTGGCATGGTTCGCGCTGCAGGCCGCGCAGGATCCGGCATTGCGACTGGCCGCTCAGGCCATGGAGGCGCGCGACTATCCAACCGCGATCCGGCACTTTCAAACCGCGCTGAAGGCAAATCCGCGGAACACGAAAATCCTGAGTTCGCTCGGGCTCTGTCTGGCCGGCGCGGGCAAGTTCGACGAAGCCGCCAGGCAATTCCAGACTCTTGTCAAGCTGGAACCCGGCGTCGCCGCCCATTACTACAACCTGGGGCTGGCGTTCTTGAATGCGAATGCGAACATGGACGCCGAGAATGCCTTTCGCAAGACGCTGAGTCTGGCGCCGCGCCACGCCCGGGCCAAGGTCCAACTCGGGAATGCGCTGCTCGGGCAGGCGCGCGGCGGCGACACATCCAAGATGCAGGCGGCCTCAGAGGCCTATCACGCGGCGCTGCCGGAGAATCCACGCGATCCCGAACTGCGCTTCAACTACGCCTTCACGCTCGCCCGCACGGGCGACGAAGAAGCGGCTCTGCGCCAATACCGCGAAGTGGTCCGGTTGGCTCCGGCGATTCCGCAGGGGCACTTCTTTCTCGGGGTTACTTTGTTTCAAGTGGGCAATTGGGATGAAGCGTTGTCGAGCCTGAAGGCGGCGGCCGCGCGCGGCCTCGACGATTTCGGGCTGCACTACTATCTCGGATCGGCCTTGCTCCGCACGCTCGACCGCGAAGGAGCCCGCAAGCATCTGGAGGCAGCGGTTCAGCGGGACCCGGAGCATCCGGGCGTGCACTTTCAGCTATCGGCGATGTATCGCGCCCTCGGTGACAAAGAGAAGGCGGCTTCCGAGCAGCGGTTGTTTCGCGAACTCACCGCGAGCCAGGAATCGCGCTGGCGCGCCGAAACGCTCGAGCGGGCGGCCGGGCGCGCTATCCGGCAAGGAGATCTCGCACAGGGAATCAGCGCGCTGGAGCAGGCATTCGAAGCGCGGCCCGATGCGGCGCTGGCGCGCAACCTCGCACTGGCCCATTTGCAGCAAGGCGCGGTGGAAAAGGCACGAGCGTTGCTGGGCAAATCGCTCGCGATGGCTCCGGACGATGCGGCTACTCACAACTACCTGGGCCTGCTTGCCGCGAGGGAGGGAGGTCTCGCACAGGCATCGCGGCATTTCGAGAAGGCGGCGGCGCTCGATCCGAATCTGGCCGACGCTCTGTTCAACGCGGGCGTCGCGGCGTTCGAGTCGAAGAGATATGATGTAGCAGTTCAGCGTTTCAAGACGGCGCTTGAGAAGTCGAACGAACCCAGGATCCGGGAAGCGCTCGCCCTGGCGCTGGCCGACGCAGGACGCCATGAAGAGTCGCAGCGCGAGTTCGAAGCGGCGCAGCGCCAACGCGCTGGCGGTTCTCGCTAGCCTTCTGGCCGCACCGATTCAGGCCGCGCCCCCCTCGTATCTCGAACGCGTCGGAGCCGGACAGCGCTTGCTCGAGAACAAACGCTACGGTGCGGCGATCACCGAGTTCGAAGCCGCGGCTCTGCTGGAGCCCGGCAACGCGGAGGCGCACCACAATCTCGGAAACGCGCTGCGGCTTTGGGGCGATACGGCGGGCGCCGAACGTGCGTTGTCCAAGGCCGTGGCGCTGAATCCCCGGCTCGCGATGGCCCATTTCGCGCTCGGATTGGTCCTGGGAGACCGTCCAGGGGAAGAGCACCGCGGACTGGCTGCGTTCGGAAAGGCGGTGGAACTGGATCCTGCGTACGCGGAGGCGCACTTCAACATCGGAGTCGTGCGATGGAAGGCCGGCGAGGCCGGCCCTGCAATCGCCGCGTTTGAACGCGCCGTTGGCCTGAAGCCGGATTCGCCGATGTACCGGTTCCGTCTCGGTCAGGCGCTGAGCAAAGCCGGGCGCGGCGAAGAAGCCGCGATGCATCTCGAGGCGGCGGTGCGGCTGGATCCAGGTCACTTCCAGTCGCGCTATCAACTCGCACAGTTGCTGCGCAAGCACGGCAAGGAAGTCGAAGCCGCCGCTCAGTTTTCCGCAGCCGAGCGATTGAAGTCCGGAGCTTCGGTGGAAAACGATCGCGGCTATCTCGCCTACCGGCAAGGGCTCGCGCTGCTGGAACAGGGACGCCTCGACGACGCCATCGCGCGTTTCAACGATGCCCTGACGGGCGCCCGCGACGAGCGCGCCGTGCGCAACGCCCTCGGCATCGCCTATCAGCGGCGGGGATCGGTTCAGGAGGCGGCTGCCGAATTCCAGGCCGTCCTTGCTCTCGAGCCAAACTCTCCCGACGCGCATCTCAACTACGGCGCGCTCGCCATGGCCAAGGGCGAGGGCGGCAAGGCTGAGCGCGAGTTTCGCGCCGCCATCGCCATCGAGCCGCGATTTGCCGACGGTCACTTCAATCTCGGACTCCTGTTCGCCAGTCAGCGCCGGTGGACCGAGGCCGCCGCGTCCCTGCGGGCCGCGGTATCGCTTCAGCCGCGCCACCCGCGGGCTCGGTGGAATTTAGCGCGGGTGCTGCGCGATTCCGGCGATCGGGCAGCGGCGGTCGAGGAATTCTCCCGCCTTTGCGCGGCGGCCGCCGCCCCCTCAGAGGCGCATCTCGAGTATGGGCGGCTGCTGGTTGCAGAAGGCAAGTCCGCTGAAGCATTGCGGATCTGGCAAGCGGCGCTCCGGCGGAATCCTTCGCACCGGTTGCTCTTCGAGGCCGTGACGGCGGAGCTCGACCGCGCGGGGCGGCCCAGTGGCGCGGTCCGCGCCACGTTCGAAGCTGTCAACGGCGCGGAGTTCATGCGCGCTCGGTCGGAAGCGGAAGCTGGCCGGTGCCGGACAGCCATTCCTCTCTTCCGGGCGCTGCTCGATCGCGAACCGGTACGCGAAGCCGCCCGGCGGCGGCTGGCCTCCGCGCTGTTCGATTGCGAGGACTATTCAGCCAGCGCCGCGGAGTTCCGCGTGCTGGCCGGCGCCGACCCCGAGGATCTCGGCTTGCGCAGGAACCACGGGCTTGCACTCCACAAAGCACAGCGGCTTGCCGAAGCGCGCCGCCAATTCGAAAGTCTGCTCGAAGCCGACCCCGAATCCGTCGAAGTGCTATATCACCTCGGCATGATCCACTGGACGGCCGGAGACAAAGACGCCGCCATGGACCTGATCCACCGCGCCCGTCGTCTCGATCCCACGGTGACGATCCCTCACTGAGCGCGGCGCCGGTAGGAGGTTCCCGTCTCGGCAATCTCGATCGCTTGGTCTGCCGCTACGTTCTCGAATACCTGCCGCTTCCCGCTCACCGGCCAGTGGATCTCGAGGCTCTTGACCGCGGACGCGCGGCCCAATCCGATATGCTGCTCGAAACTCGAACTTCCAAAGGAGCCACCGCTCGAAACAACGCGGTGAATCGCTCTGGTTTTGCCGTCCGGTTCGGCGGTCACAGCCTTGATGCGCGCGCCGATCGCCGCCCGATTGGTCTTGCTCCCGGTGAGTTTCACACGCAGCCAGCGATTGCCCTTCGAGCCCGGGTTGCGGAATAGCGCATTACCGTATGCGTCCCCCGGAATCGCGCCGCCGTTATGCAGGAAGATGTCTTGGTCGCCGTCTCCGTCCACGTCGGCGAAGGCGATGCCGTGCCCCTTTTGCAGATGGCCCGTTCCGGTTGCCGTGGTGATGTCCACGAAGCGCTTGCCGCCGTCATTTCCAAAGAGCAGGTTCGGAACCAGTGCGCCATAAGACGGAGAACCAGTACCGAGATAAAAGTCCAGGAAACCGTCGTTGTCGATGTCGCCGTAGTTGGCGCCCATGGCCATCGAGATCCGGTTCACGCCCGTGGCCTCGCTGACATCGTCGAATCCGCCCCGGCAATTGTTTTTGTAGAGCCGCATCGTCTCCGCTGCGACGGGCCGCCGCAGCAGTTCTTTCATGACCTCGGCCACCGACTGCACGTAGCTCGAGACGAACAAGTCCTGGCAGCCATCGTTGTCGTAATCGAAGAACCACGTGGGAAAGCTCGCAATTGGACCCTCGACGCCCAACGCCTTCGCCATCTCCGTGAAGGTCCCATCGCCGTTGTTGCGATAGAAAAAGTTCTCCTGCTCATAGTTGGAGACGTAGAGATCGGGGAATCCATCGTTGTCGTAGTCTCCCCAAGCGGCTCCCTTCGCGAATGCAACCCGCCCCACGCCCGCCTCGGCGGCGGCGTCGGCGAACGTGCCATCGCCTTTGTTGCGGAAAAGCTGCCCAGGCCCGTTCTCGTTCCCGACGAACAGATCGGCGAATCCGTCGTTGTCATAGTCGGCCCATGCGGAGGTAGGTGTCGCGTAGGCGGGGGCGGCCAAGCCGGCTGCGACCGTCACGTCGGAGAAGGTTCCGTTTCCGTTGTTCCTCAGCAAGGAGTTCCGCATCGGGAACTCCCAGCCTCCGCGCATCACGTAGATGTCGAGGTCGCCGTCATTGTCGAAGTCGGCGTGATTGGCGTTGATTCCGCCGAGTTGTCCGGCCAGTCCGGCCTCTTTGGTTCGTTCCGAGAACACGCCCTTGCCATTGTTGCGATAGATGCCCATCGGCTCGCAGGCGTTGACGACGGTGATCGCCAGGTCCGGATGCCCGTCGCCATCGAAATCGTCCAGAATGCTCCCGCCCGCGTTGTTCACGCGATGCACACCGGTGACGTGAGCCACGTCGGCGAACTCGCGCGCGGGATCCAGCGCCGCCATCGTTTCCTTCGGGAGCAGGTACGCGGCGGGGATATCCTTCTCCGCGGAGCCAAGAGTTTGCCCAGCTAGATTCGCGAGCCATCGTGCCTCGAGGTCTTCCGGCTGAATCCGCAAATAGTCGATGAGAAGCGAGAGCGCGTTGCGAGAACCGGTCTGCATCTTATGGCGGGCCGCCGCGTCGAGCGGGAAAATGCAACTGCGCACGTTGTGGTTCGAAATGCAGTTGTCCCACTCGCCCTTACGCAGCCAAGCGATCGCCAGCTTCTCGCGCAGCGCTTGCATGTGCCCGGAGAGATTCCCTTCGGTCGCGGCCTTCATTGCACCCTCGAAGTGCTCGATCGCCGTCTCGATCTCGCCGCGATAAGCGTGCAGTTGCGCGGCGGTGTGATGAGCCTGCATTGCGTCCTGCGCATCGCGCGCCGAGACGATCCGGTCAGCCGACTCGCGGATCGCTTGGCCGATCGCGGCTGTCTTGACATCGCAGATTGCTTGCAGGTCTCGATCGAAATCCGGCTTCTTCGGATACCGCGAGACGAAGTGGACGCTCTCCTCGAATCCCGACACGTAGGCAGCCAATTGTATCTGCGTCTTCGGAACGCGTTTCACCGGGGGCCTCCGCCGCTCGAGCACGCGCAGAATGCCCCAGGCGGAGCCCGCGGCGAAAACGGCGCTCACTTTTCCGGCGGCCACGGTCTTGGCCGCCGCCTGGAACTCCGGGCGCATGTCCTCGAGTTTGACCTTACCCAGGTAGCCGCCTTCCGAGGCCGAAGGGTCGATCGAATGAAGCAGCGCGAGCCGTTCGAACGACTCGCCGGCTTCGATCCTAGCATGGAGCGCGCTTGCCTGCTCTTGGGTCGTGACCAAGATCAGCCCGAGCACACGCTCCTCATTCGCGGCGAGGAGCCAGCAAGCCGCCAGAGCGCCGAGTAGCGCCGCGGCCGGCCGTCTCATCGCGACCGCCTCGCCGTACCCGGCAAAACGAACTGCCTTCTGGACACGGGCTGGAACGCCTTCGCTGTTTCGGAAATCGCGATAGCCTGGTTCGGCCCGATATCGCGAAACACCTGCGTGGTCCGGCTCGCGGGCCAGTGAACTTCCAACGCGCGCACCACGCCTTGTGGACCGAGTCCGAAATGTTGGCGCAAGGTGGATGTGCCAAACGAGGTTCCAGCCGTCACCGTGCGGTGGATTCTCCGTCCGTCCGCCAGAGTCACAGTCAGACGCGCACCGATCGCCGCGCGGTTCGATTTTACTCCGGTTAGCCGGACCTCGAGCCACCGGTTTCCGTTCCCTGGATTGGCGTACAGCGAGTTCGGATATGCGTCGCCTGGAACGGCTCCGCCCGAGTGCAGGAAGATGTCCTGATCGCCGTCGTGATCCATGTCGGCGAGGGCAATCCCGTGCCCCTTCTGGAGATGCCCGACGCCCGCCGCGTACGTCGCGTCGGCGAACGATTTACCTTCGTTGTTGTGAAACAGGAGATTCGGCGTCAATGCTCCGTAGGAAGGCGCGCCGGTACCGAGATAGAAGTCGAGGTAGCCGTCATTGTCGATATCTCCAAAGTTGCAACCCATCGTGAGCGCGTTTCGCGCCATGCCAACGGCCTTGGTCACATCGGTGAACTTGCCTTTCTCGTTGCGGTAGACCTTGAACGTCTCGCCCTTGGGCTCCTCGCCAAGGTACCCGCGAGCCACGTCGCCGAGCGACTGCACGTAGCCCGAGACGAACAGATCTTGCCAGCCGTCGTTGTCGTAGTCCATGAACCACACCGGAAAGCTGTAGGCCGGCTTCTCGACTCCGAGTTCGGCGGCAACTTCGGAGAAGGTACCGTCGCCGTTGTTGCGATAGAGAAAGTTCGGCTCGCCGAAATTCGACACGTAGAGGTCGGGATCGCCGTCGTTGTCGTAGTCGGCCCACGACGCACCCTTGGTGAAGGCGGTTCGCGCAACGCCAGTGCTCGAGCCCACGTCTTCGAAGGCGCCGCCGCCGTTGTTGCGAAACAGTTGACTGGGCGAGAATTCATTGCCCACGAACACGTCGAGGTCCCCATCGAGATCGTAATCGGCCCATGCCGCCGTTTGCGACGCCGTGGCAGGAGTGGCAAGGCCGGCCTCCGCCGTGACGTCGGTAAACGTGCCGTTACCGTTGTTTCGCAATAACGAATTCCGCATCGGGAACTCCCAGCCGCCGCGTAGAACGAAGATGTCGATCCAGCCATCGTTGTCGAAATCCGTACTGACTAGATTCAAGCCGCCCAGTTGATTCGCCAAGCCGGCCGCCCTAGCTCGATCCGTATAGGTTCCATCGCCGTTGGCGCGGTGGAATCGAAGCGGCTCGCAACTGTTCTGCGTTGAGGTCACGACGTCCAAAAAGCCGTCACGATCGAAGTCTTCGACGATAGTGCCACCGGCCATGTTGTTCGCGTCGAGGCCCGTGGCCGCGCCGACGTCGGTGTATTGGACAGTGCTCGCTTTGGACGCAAATGCCACCGGGGGGATGAGGTACTCGGCAGGGACCTGCGCCGGATAGCCGCCGACAGTCATATGGGCGATGTTGAATAACCAACGCATCGAAAGGTCAGACGGATCGGCCTGGAAAAGTTTCCCAATGATTCCGATCGCCGTTCGGGAGCCGCTCACCAGGCGGTGTCTCGCGTCGGGCCCGATCGGGAACACACAGCTTCTGGCGTTGCGGTGTTGGAGGCAGTTTTCTACTTCGCCGCGCCGCAAATGCGCGATCGCCAGCTTCTCCTCGAGCGACCGCACGAAGTAGGTTTGGCGGAGCTTGGTTGCCACGGCCAGGGCTTCGTCGAAGTTCGCGATGGCTTCCTTGACTTCCCCTCGATACATCGCGAGTTGGCCCAATTGATGATTGAGTTTCATGATCTCCGGCCAATCGCGTTGCGGTTCCGGCGCTGATTTCAGATGTGCCAGATAGTCGGTAGTTGCCTGCAGCGCGTTGTCGAGCACGGTCTTCTTCATCGCGCAGATGCTGGCGAGATCCTGGGGATCGTAGGGTACCTGCGAGAAGGGAGTGAGCGCCGCGAGGCCAGATACGTCGGTGATCCCCTCGGTCCAGCGCTGAACCAAGGCCGCCTGCCGGTCTTCTTGGGCGGCGCCGGCCGCCGCGATCAACAGAACGACGCATCCGCGCGGGGCGGACATCATTGGATCCCCTTGCCCTGCACGATCGTGAAGAGCCGGTCGACGGCCGGTATCGCCACGATCTCCGGGGCGCTGTTTGCCCAGCGGATCTCGAGTTTGTCGATCCGAGAAGCAGCGCCGAGTCCGAAGCGTACCCGCAGGTCGCTCTGCGAAATATAACCGCGACCAGACGCCACCTCGGCCTTCTGGCGAGCGCCGGCAGCCTCGCAATAGACCACCGTCCCGATTGCGTCGCGGGGCGTTTTGCGCGCAGGGTCGCCAACCAGCTTCAGCGTGATCCAATGTCCCGCCTTGTTGGCGCCCCGGTTCCTCAACAACGCCGGTGGGTCATCGACGTTGTTCAACACGATCGCCACGCTGCCTTCGTTGAACACGTCGCCCACTGCTGCGCCGCGCGCGCTGCGAGACTTGTTGATCGCCGCCCCAACATTGCCCCCGACATCGGCGAACGTCCTGCCGCCGATGTTACGCAGTAGCAGAGTGCGCTGCCGGTAAGTGGTGAAGGCGCTATGCCGGTCCACTTGCGGATACACGTGCCCATTGGCCGCGAGGACGTCGAGCCACCCGTCGTTGTCGTAGTCTAGGAACTCGGCGCCCCAACCGAGGAACGGGATGGTAAGAGCCCCAATCCTGGCTCCCATAGAAACGTCGTCGAAGTCGAGTTTCCCGCGATTCCGGTGGAGCGCGTAGTTGTCGTTGGAAAAGGTCGTGAAGAAGAAGTCGCTCAGCCCGTCGCGGTCATAGTCGCCCACGGCCATGCCCATATACGCTTGTGCGCGGCCGTCCCCATTGGTTCCCAATCCGCCCAGAAATCCGACTTCGTCGAACGTGCCGTCTCCCTTATTGTGGTACGCGTAGTTCGGCATGGAATCGTTGGCCACCACGAGGTCCAGCTTGCCGTCGTTGTCGAGATCCACCCACCCCACGCTGAACCCGTAGGAGAGGGCTTTGTCGGTGACTCCCGCCCTTTGGGTAACGTCTTCGAACGCCCCGTCTCCTTTATTGCGAAACAGGAAGTCGGGTGCTCCTTTGATGCCCATGGGACCGCACGCCACACGCATTCCTAGAAAGGTGCAAAACGGCTGACCCGGATCGTAGGCCGCGCCGCCCATGCCGCCTTTCTCCTCAGCGGCGGCTCGCTTCCCCGCGTTTGTCAGCGGAGCGACCGTCTTGATCTCGGGTATGTTGCCGCTCGACTCGCCAGGCGGCGGTGGGTTCTTCCAGTCGAAATCCACGTAGCCCGCCACGTACAAGTCCAGGAAGCCGTCTCCATCGTAGTCGCCGAACGCGCAGCCCGTGGCCCAAAGATCGATCCGGACACCGGCCTTGTCCGCGATATCCTCGAACTTGCCGCCGCGATTCCTGTAGAGACGGCTCTTGCCGAGGTTCGCGACGAAGAGGTCCGTCCATCCGTCGTTGTCCCAGTCGCCGGCGCAGACTCCCGTACCCCATCGATCGTTCCCGAGGCTCGCGGCCGCCGTGACGTCGGCGAACGTGCCGTCGCGATTATTGCGAAACAGCGCTGATGGCTTGGCTTTCTCCACGCCTCTACGCGCAGCATGGGTGAGCGAGTTGACGAGGTAGATGTCCAGCCAGCCGTCGTTGTCGAAATCGATGAGCGCCACACCCGAACCAGTCGTTTCAGGTAGGAACGGCTTGAGCGGCTCGCCGGCCGAGTGACGAAAGCCGGCGAGGCCGGATGCCGCCGTTACGTCTTCGAAGGTGACACCTTTGGCGGCGTCCGGCGAGGGTGGAGGAACAGCAACCGTCGGAATACGAACAGAGGCCAATGTGCCCGCCGCAACCAGTAGTAGGATCACGGTTCCATAACATGCGAAACGGTGGCTCGGCGCGAGCATATCGACAATTCTACCTCCCGACCGCGGGCTCCCATCCCTTCAGTGCTTCGTACTTCTGCCTCCTTGGTGCTGCCCTGCTTCAATAACGCCACGCCGTACCGGTAAAGCAGACCCGGGTGTTGCGGGTTCAGCTCTTGTTCGGCACGGAATTCCTTCTCGGCGGACTCGTACTCGGCGGCGTTGCCATGCAGATCGCCCAAAGCCATGTGCACTCCCGGCAGTTTCGGATTCTTGCGGAGGGCCTCGCGGTACTCCTCCATCGCCTGCTGCTTCTGCCCGGACGCCACATACGACTCGGCCAGGGCCTGATGAACCCGCGCCGAATCTGGCGCTGTTCTTAACGCAGCGAAAACGCAGCGAAAGACCAACTGCTGGGAAACCAGGAAGTGCTTTGTTTTAGTGGTGGGCGCGCACGGACTCGAACCGTGGACCTCCTGCGTGTGAAGTGTGTCCTTGAACGTCACAGAACTGCTCAGAACTGAGCAGAAGTATTCATATTGTCAATAGCATAGGGGAACTTTCTATCACGAATGAGCAAGGCTCAGAATCCCTGAGTCTGGCATCGCAATCGTGCGGTTACGTGACAATTCACGTGACAGGCGTCATGTGCCTGATTCCATCGGGAAGTGGATTTAGAGGTGGCTCTCCGGCACGGGTGCTGCCCGCGAAAGGGCAAGATGTACTTGGCCGCTCGGCCTGGGCGGAGCGATGACTTGGAATCCTCCCAGGGGCGGTGGCTCCTTTTTTCCAGGAATCGCAAGAGGGAGGATGGCAATCGACCGGCTACCGCCCACTGCGGCCTACCGGATCAAAGCTGCGGTCCTCCAGATCCACTTGAGGAAGGTCCGGGGGGCGCGAGACTGGACACCTGCCTCCGAAGGTCCCCACGAGCGACTTCAGAGTGCGAACTCGAATCGGGCGAGATTCTCGTGAAAACAGTTACCGCGATGGGTCTCTCGTGACACCATAGACTTGGCATGAATTCGGTATGCCCTGAGCATTCTCGTGGGAATCCGCCCCCGTTCCGGACGCCGAAGTCGCCGACCACTGGGTGGATATCCTGTCAATCGGCATTGTGGTTCGCGGCCCACCGGGGCCCGGGAGAACTCGGGGAACTGGAGAAGGTGCAGCAATCCAGCCTCGCGGGCATCGCACGCGGTGCGATATCGAACGCCGGTCAGCTCTCCGGAGACGAAGCGGGCCTAGCGGCAAAGGCGCTGGCCAGCCCGCGGGAGGTCAGACAAGGTGAAACTTTGAGATCTCAGCACTGGGGACAGTGGGGAGGCCGGGGATCGTCAATACCCACAGGCCTTTGGCGCTCCCCAGTTGGTCCCCAGTGGTTCTTGAACCGGGGACTCGCCGCCGTCATAACCAGCCTTCGCTTCAGTCACGTCACGGAACGGTCACGTCACTGAACCCGCCAGATGACCCCCGGGGGGGGGATTGAGGAGGGGGGAGGCTCGTTCCTTGGGGGCTAACCGCCGCTACCTGCACGGCCAACTTCCGGGTAGCGCGTCAACAAGTAGCAATCCGGGCAAGAATGGAAGGACATGCGGACAGTTGGTCGATCGGTCGAACTGGATCGCTGGCGCACACAATACGCCTCCCCGCGAGAACTAGAACCAGAATCAGAAAAACCTAGTTTGCGAGAGTTTGGCGGCGATCATTCGAAATCCCTAAGTTGTTGATCTAGCGTGGGATGTCTGTTTGTTCACTTCTCCTTGGATTCGCCCCGTTTTGACTTGTTCTGCACGTTTGTCCCACTTTTGTCCTACCAAGCTGGGGTGAACACGTCTGTTGGGACAACGTCCGTCACGCCAGTACGCCTTTCCTTGATGCGACAGCGGCTGACGTCGATTGGCGAACCTGACGGCCCATGAACGGAATTCTACACCGCCTTCCTTGGCGATACAATCGCCCCCGCAGGTCGCGGAAGACCGAGAGCCTCCCGCATAATCGAATTGAGGTAGCAGCGATACAGGAAAGATGTCACTTTCCGGATGGGGCGCAATCAGCCCCGAATCGTTCCCGATGGTGGATGCTTTTCGAGCTTTCTGCCTTGCGCCGGGCGTGGCTGGGCGGCTTTTGTTTAAGCAGTTGCGAGGGGTTGCGACTGAGTGATGCGTAGCGTCGGCAGAGTTGAGGATTTCTTTGCCTGGGAGCGGCGTCAGACGGGAGGTGACTGCTGCTCCAGGCTGTCGATACGCCCGGCGCTGCTGGAGAAAGCGTCCGTCTCGACGCCCATCCGCTGCAGCATGCTGACGAACAGATTGGCAAGGGGTGTATTGTTGTCGCGGCGGAACGCAATGTGCTGCCCGTGCCGAAAGCCGCCGCCGGCGAGCAGAATCGGCAGATTCGTGTTGTCGTGCGTGTTCGCGTCGCCCATGTTGCTGCCGTAGAGGACCATGGTGCGATCCAGCAGGCGGTGGCCGCGTTCCTGGGTTCCGGCCAAGCCCTCAAGCAGCTTTCGCAGCAAGGCCATCTGTTGGCGGTCCGCATCGTCGAGCTGCCGCAGCTTCTCGGCGGACTGCCCATGGTGGCTCAGGTTGTGATAACCGTCGGTGGTCTCTTGGTCAGGGTGGAGTTTGAAGACCGGCGTGGCAAACGCATCCACCATCAGCGTGACAATGCGCGTGGAGTCCGATTCCAGAGCCAACCGAGCCATCGAAAGCATCAGGTCGAACTTCTCAAAGAACAGCTTCTTGTCTTGAATGTCGGCGGGCGGAGGAACGGCTGCGGCGGGCTTGGGCCGCTTTTCCCACTCGCCAGCGATGTGGAGCCGCTGTTCGACTTCGCGCACCGACGTGAGGTACTGATCCAACCGGGCGCGATCGTCATGGCCAAGCGTGCGGCTGTACTGTTTCGTGTCGTCGAGCAGCGTGTCCAGAATACTGCCGCGTTCTTCCAGGCGGTGAAGTTGACGCTTCACTTCGTCTGGCTCGCCTTGAACGAACATCTTACGGAAAAGCGCCGGGGCGCTGTCCTCAGCGGGAAGCAACACGCCATCGCGCGTCCACGAAAGGCTCCGGTTGGCTTTGTCGATATTCACGCCGAGATTGAGCGTAGCGAAGCGCGTGACTTGCCCGAGCTTCTCGGCGGCGAATTGATCGAGCGAGATGGAATTGCGGAAGCCGCTTTTGGTTGGTCCGCGCGCTCCGGTCAAAAAGCAGTTCTCCGTGCTGTGGCCGCCTTCGACGGCCGGATGGGACAAACCGCTGAAAACGGTGAAGTCGTTACGGAATTCAGACAAGGCGGCGAGGTAGGGCGACAACGCATAGTCGCGGCCGGCGGTTTGCGGGAAAAACGGCTTGGGCAACACACCGAGATTGTTCGAGATAAGCAGCATGCGGCGCCCGGTGTCCGCGGCGAAACAGTCGAGCACCGGCGTGGCGAGCGCCACGCCCGCGGCGCGAAGGAAGCGGCGACGGGTCTTCATGGCTTCCTTTGTACCTCCGTTCGGCCGAGGAAAATCGGGCTCTGCACCAGCGAGACGATCAGATCTCGCACGCGAAATCCGGTTGCGGCGTGCGCATCGAGAATCGCTTCGACGTCAGGACGATCAGAAAAGCGAATCGGCGAACCGGTGGCATACACGGTGAACTGATGCAGCAGATTGCGCGCGAGCTGCCGGGGCTGGGCGGCGAAGATCGCTTTGAGCTCGCGAATGTCACGGAACGTTTTGCCGTCCAGCAGTTTGCCGCTGGGATCCACGGGGCCGGCGAGTGTGTAAGCGAAGTCGTGGCCGGCGCGGTCGATACCTGTCACGGCTTCTCCTTCCTCCATGCCCCGGTAGCGCGTGCGCCATGCGCCGAGAATGTCGAAGTTCTCCAAAGCCAATCCAACGGGGTCGAACCGCGCATGACAGCCTGCGCAGGAGGCGATCTTGGTATGCATGGCGAGCAGATCGCGAATCGTCTTGGCGCCGCGAATGTCCGGCTCCACAGCGGGCACCTTGGCCGGAGGAGGTGGCGGCGGCTCACCAAGGAGGCGTTCCATGATCCATGCACCGCGGATGACCGGCGACGTCGTGGTTCCATTGGCGGTGACCTTCAGAATGGCCGCCTGCGTGAGGAGTCCGCCCCGAGGACTCTCCGGCGGCAGTTTCACCGCTCGCATCGCCGAGCCAATCATGGGCGGCAGACCGTAGTGGCTGGCGAGCCGGTCATTGGCATAGATGAAATCCGAGGTCACCACCGAAGCGGCAGGAAGATTGTCGCGAATCATGGTCTGGAAGAAGGTGCGGGTCTCCTGCTCCATCGACTCGACGAGGTAGTTATCGAAGCGGTATTCGGGATACAGCCGGATGTCCGGGTCATCGCGGCGCACGTGGCGGAGGTTCAGCCAATAGTCGGTGAAGTTGCGGACAAAGCGCTCAAAACCTGGGCTGGCAATGAGCCGATCGGTCTCGCTGCGCAGTGTGGCGGCATGGCGAAGCAGGCGCTCCTGTGCCAAGCGAGTCAGTTGTGCATCGGGCCTCGTGTTGGTGAGAAAGTGCGCCAGTCGCGTGGCAATCGTGAAGTGGTCCCCGGCTGGCTCTGGCTCGCGCAAGTAGAGGAAGTGCGGAGAACTGAGGAACGCCTTGTAGCCGGCCAGCATCGCTTCGTCGAACTTCGCGCCCTTGTTCAGCTTCGCTAGTACGAGTTGTTCAAACTTGGCCAGCGTCGCATCCGATACCGGTTCCTGCGCCGCAAGATCAGCGAAGCGCCGCAGCAGGCGGCGTGCGGCGCCGTTCGGCTGAGCCGGAGCGGGCCCCACTCCGAGATCGTCGAACAAGACGCGGTGCGAAGGTGGAGGCCAGGTGGCCGGAGAGAGCGGCCCTTCCACTTCGAGCCACTGCACGGCAACGCCGGGCTGCCCGCCTTCGGGAAATGGAGGGTAGCGATAGGTGGGCGGTCCGCCTTTCACGTTGCGCGCCAGCGGCACGGGCAAGCCGAGTGGACTGTACTCGAAGGTCTCCTGCTCGCGAAGATGGATGATGGTTTCGAATTCCCGGGCAACCGGCTGGATGTCCATTACACCGCCGGTCGCGCGCACGTCTCCGGAGACATCGGGCCCGGATGGCTTGCGGGCACGGAAGGTCATCGGTATTGGTCGAGCCGCCGGCTCGAGCGTATAGCCTTCCCGCTGCACCACCGCCCGCGCGGAGAATCGCACGCGATACTGGCCCGGCAGCTTGGCCACGAACTTCTTGGGATAGCCGTAGTACGGCCAATGCGCAGAACGGAACAGCGCCATTTCGATGGTGGGGTCGTCTTTGAACGCATCGAGGTGTTTGGAATCGATCGCCTGGTTGTTCCGGGCGAAGAACATCGCTTCGCGCTCGCCGAACGTGACTTTCTCCGGGAACAGGGCCGTGCCCACGGCGCGAAACTTCACCATGGGAGGAGGCTTTGGTTCAGGGGCCGTGGCTTGACGCAGGGCGGCCTCGGCGGCGTCGAGATAGGCCGTGAGTTGCACCCGCGACATGTCAAGCGTTTCGGCCGCCTTGTTGAAGCGATGGCCCTCGCGATCCTCCGGCAGCACGTCGCGGATGTCGAGGTCAGGTAACTGGAGCACATCGCGCAGATTCTGCTCGTACTCA
Source organism: Acidobacteriota bacterium (assembly GCA_016870915.1). Classification (GTDB taxonomy): domain Bacteria; phylum Acidobacteriota; class Terriglobia; order Bryobacterales; family Bryobacteraceae; genus VFZY01. The sequence goes on from VFZY01000085.1 coordinate 22,388, forward strand.
TCGCGATTCAACCGGCGCAAGGGACCACGGCCGTCACGCAGGACCTCAGCGAAGTCGGCCGCGTGGATCGCGCGGCGCAAAGGCTCTAGCATGGCCGTGCGCTGCGCCTCGGAAAAGGGCACGCCCTTGGGCGGCATTTCGCCCTTGGCCACGCGGTCATGCACGCGGATCCACCGGTCCCGAATCGCCCGATCATCGAATCGCCCTGGCAGCATGGCGAGATCGAGCCCGCCCATCGCATTTCGCGCATTGTGACAGCCGCCGCAAACGGCGGGTACGAGACTTTGCCCGTCCGCATGCTGGGAAACGAAGCACGCAAGCACCACAACGGCGCGCGTCATCGGGAGCGTTACGTTCAAAAACAGGCTGAGACGTCTCACGGCCGTCCTCGGCCATTGGCGCGTTGGGGGCCGCGCGACATGCGCGCCGGCTCGGCGGCCAGCGTTCGAGACCGGGCGACAACTTCGTCGAGACGGAAGCGCACGTGCAGGCGCATGGCCTCGGCCGCCGCACTCGGAGTGCCACTCACCAGGATCCCGGCCAAGTCGCGGTGCCAGCGCTCCGGAAACGGCTGGAAGGCCGGGCTTCGTGAGAACAACCAGTTGAAGAGAAGCACGCGGCTTCGCTCGATCGCGCTCATGAGCACCGGGATGCCGGCCGCTTTCGCGACCAACATGTGGAAATCCATGTGCAGGCGCTCGACGGCCGCGCTGCGCTCCGGAGAAACGGATGCCTTCCGTGCGAGGGCGTTGTAGGTGAGGTCGAGCTTCTCGGCGGCGCGCAACAGACTCTTGCGCTGCGCCGCAGTGGCCGATTCGGCAAAAAGCCGCGCCGAATGCGTCTCCAGCGCTTCACGGAGAACATAGTTGCCGAGGATCTCTTCCGCCGTGGCAAGGCGGACCCGCGTGCCGGCACGCGGACGGCTTTCCACCAGGCCCTCCGTCTCCAGGCGTGCGATGGCGTCGCCCACGGGAACGGCGCTCATGCCCAAACCATCGGCCAACTTGCGCCGGGAGAGCGGTGTCCCGGGCGTCAAACGGCCTTCGAGAATCGCTGTCCGGATGGACGCGTAGGCCAAGTCGGAGAGGGTGGTCCCGTTGGTTCGCTTCATTGTCACCTGAAACTCGATCTTACGACACCACTTCGATCTTCAGCACCTGGTTTCCGGTGGATGTGGCGGGCAGGCTCTTGGCTTCACGGCCATTGATCGTCAGCCTGCGCACCGTTTGGCCTGCGCCCGTGATTTCGATCTGGAGCAGTGCGCCGCGATACGGCAGGTTCTGGAGTACGATTGGGCCGAGGCCCGGCGGAACGCAAGGCTGGAAGGTGAGCCCACTGGGCTGCATCCGTATGCCGATCAGTCCGTGCAACACCGTGCGTAAGTAGGCCGTGGCGCTGAAGGTGTTGCGTCCGCAGGCCTGCCAGCGATTGATGCCGGGCTTGCTGGCCTCCGGCGGAAAAAGCTTCGTCAGTGCTTCGGGCGTCACCTCTCCCGTCCCGCCCAGACGAGCTTCCACAAAGGCGCGCATGGCGAGGCCCGCGCGGGCGGTGCGGCTCTCCTGAATGCCGCCGTAGATTTCGCCGGTGACGGGATGGTAAATTTCGGCGAACTGATTGTCACGGCAGGCGCGGTCGGCCATCGACTTCAGCTCGAGGGCGAATTGGTTCATGCGGCTGTGGCGGGCGGCTGCCTCAGCCCAAAGGCCGCACACGGGTGGCCAGACGGTGGCGTTGTGATTCCCGAACGACATGCCGTCCGCCGAGGCGTCGCGCGGATAAACTGGCCAGTTCAGCGGAATCCCGTGCGGCGTGATGTGCAGGCCCTCGAAGATTCTCGTGGCCCGCTCCTGGCTCGCGATGCCGAAGAGAATGGCGAACGTATGGCCGAAGCCCTCCTGCTGATCGCTGCCGCCGAACGGATCCACGATGTAGCGGTAGAGCCCAGCGTCCTCGCGCCAGAAGTGCCGGTTGATCGCCGCTTTCAAGCGGTCCGCCTTTTGTGCGAGCGACTTGTCCACGGGAAGTCCCAGTTCGCGCTGCATCAGCGCCGCTATGACGTAGGCCTGATAGTTCACGCAATTGGTGGAGAGCACATGCATCGGCAAGCCCATACCCGTGGGCACCTTGTGTTCGGGGTGGTGTTCGGGCCACTTGCGGATGTGTCCCACGCCGGGAGTGTCCTTCACCCAGAAGTCGGGGTAAGACGAAATGCCATCGCCAATTACGGCCGCGCCGCGAAAGAGATTCAGCTTGGCATCGAATTCCTCGCGCTCCATGTGCTCAAAGGCCGCCAGTGTAGCGGTGAGCGCGACCTTCAGAAATGGCCGGTTGCCCGTACACAAATAATGCTGCCAGGCCCCGAGCGTCCAGCCAAACCCGGAGATCCAGTAGTCGGCCCGCAGACCCGGGTCGTCGGGAAGCAGGTTTGCCAGCAGCGATCCGGTGACCGCCTCAGGATGCAGAAAGCTTGCCCCGTCCCACGCATGCATCATCACGTCAAACGAATAGAGGCCGTAATCCAAACCGGACAGCAAGAACGACAGCGGCGACGGGATCACTTCGCGCGTACCGGCCACTTGGATAATCCGCTGCGACAGCGTCTCCCACTTCTTCGCCGGGAGCGGAATCGGCAGCGACGAGATGGCCGGCCAGGGCACGATGTTGCTCTGGAGGTCGCCACAGGCGATGCGAAAGGCGCGGCTCAAGTTGGGGTCGCTGGTGGTGAGGAAGGGCTGCCAGCCGTTGCGCGGAGGCGAGAGTTTTTGCGCGGGGGCGGCGCTGGAGCCCAGAGCGGTGAGGCCGGATGCCTTTGCAAACGTTCGACGGTTCATGGCTTTAGAACAGGATCTTCAGCGCCACCTGAAGCTGGCGTGGCGTGTTCTGCTGCGCCGTGATCTGCCCAAACGCGTTGTTGCCGGCTGTAGTGTTGGGCGCCGCGAACTGCACGCGGTTGAAAGCGTTGAACGCTTCGAAACGGAACTGCACGCGGACCGATTCCCTCAGCGGGAAATTCTTGAAGAGAGACAGGTCGAAGTTGGCGGTGCCGTGTGTACGGAAGTCCGGCGTGGTCCGGGAGCTGTTGCCGAAAGTGAAGGCTGCCGGCACAGCGAAGGCCGAGGTGTCGAACCAGCGTGTCAGGCGCTCCTGTGCCGGGCCCGTGAGCTTGGACCCGGTGCTGATCCGGTTGGGACGCGTACCGCCAATGGATCCCATGATCAGCGGAAAGCCGCTCTGGAAGCTGGCGATCCCGTTGACCTGCCAGTTGCCGATCAGCAGATCGGCCCACCGCGACATATTTCTGCCGATGAGCTTGCCGCGACCGAACGGTAGCTCATAGAGGCCGGACAGCGCCAGGCGCTTCGAGACGTCCTGCGGATCGAGCGAGCGTTCCAGCCGGAGGTTGTAGTGATCCAGGATGCCGGCGCTGGGACCGGACGCGTCCTGTCCGGTGTCGTTGATGTTCTTGGCAACGGTCAGGGCGCCCAGAGCCGTGAAGCCCGTGGCGAATCGCTTCTCGACGCGCATTTGGAGCGAGTGGTACATCGAGTTGCCGATGCTCGGGTTCACAGTCGTGACCTGCGTGTATTGTGGATACGGGCGAATGAGTTGTCCCCGCGTGACGGTTCGCTGGCTGAGGGGACTCGTGGGGTCGGTGATCACTCCGAAGAACGGATTCTCCACCAGTTGGCTGTTGACGGCTCCCAGCGCCATCTGATCGCGGGTCAGGTCGTTCAA
>VFZY01000086.1 GCA_016870915.1 Acidobacteriota bacterium
TCAGCCGGAAGGTTGGATCCTGCGAGAGCCGCTCGGCATCGTTGACATCCTCGTAGCCGGCAATCCGGCTGTAGACGGACTGGCGCAGTAGGTCCGCCAGCGGAAGCTGGGTATTCTTGCCGCGCCGTGAGTCAGTCAGGTGTTGGGCAATGAGAGCACCGAAGCCCAGCCGTTCATCCAACTCACGCACCAGGATCAGACCACCATCGGAAGTAACGCGCGATCCCTGGAAGTCGATCTTGAGAAGGCCGTTGAACGAGAGCTGAAAGGGCTGGTTTTGTTTGTCACCCATTGGGTGCTGTCCTCCGCAGGGGTCTTCGCTGCCTTCAAACCCCTATCGATATTGATGCGGACGAGCATCCAGGAGATTCGCACGCGCGGCTCAAAACGGAAATGTGGGTTGACAGGTCGTTTCATATCAGAACAACGGCCTTAGACGGCCCCAGCCTCGTAACGTTTCACTCCACTCGGCCATTTCGCACCGCGAACCCAGTCCCTCAGACAGTTCGTGCGAACACCGGCGCGCCCGTTCGTCTTCCGCACGCACCATCGCCGCGGATGCCCGGTGCACCTCGGCCGACAGCCGCTCCGTCTGACGCGCGCGGCGCACCACAAGGTCCACAGCTCACGCAACCCGCCACCAGCAGCCCCGGCAGCAGGATCACGGTTTCCTGATCGATGAGTGCGTGCGTCTCGCCACGGTCCCGGAAACCGGCCAAAACCAGGCAGACCAAAATCAGCCCAAAAAGCACAATCGCCAGGCTCAAAATGAGCCCGGCGATGAGGATCACACGAACAGGCACGGCATCCGCGACCAGCCTCCATGGGAGGCGCTCTCTTCCCGTTCCCAAAAATAAGTGGCCGCCCGGATAACCCTCGGAGGTACTTCTGGCTGGTGATGCAGGCCAAACTTCAGCCTGCGAGTTGATCCGGACAGCCTTAACTCCAGTTTGCCTGAATCCTCCCGGCCTTGCAATCCCATGGAACGGGAATCCATCGCCCGAACGCATGGGACCGCCGTCCCTAGGCGAAGTACACCCAGAGCCCGATGATGAAAACCCCAACCCCGGCCGTCAACGCAATGTGCGCCCGGTTCGCCCCATGCAACACGGCGCCATCGCCCATCGTCAGGCCGGCCACCTGATCTTCTCGCGGCGCTTCGGTCATCCGGCTCACCACGAACATCAGTGCCACGCACACGAAGAACACAATCACGCTGAAGTTCAGAAAGCTGAACGAAACCACGGCGTTCAGTGGACCCAGATCCCACTTCAGCGCATTCCGAAGAATATCCAGAACGAACCGCCCGCCGCCAACAAGGCCGCCAAAGATCAGTGTCGTGAAAGCCGCCGCCGCGGTGGCCCGGCGCCAGAATATGCCCACCAGGAACGTGGCGGTAATGGGCGCCCCAACGTACGCCTGCACGCTCTGAAGGTACTGATACACCTCGTTATTCAGATACCGGATGAACGGGATCCAGAGGATGCTCACCACCACCACCGCCCCGGTCACCAGGCGCCCCACCATCACCAGGCGCGCTTCCGCGGCGTCCGGACGCAGCTTGCGGTAAACATCCATGGTGATCAACGTGGAACATGAGTTGAACACCGAACTGAGCGACGACATCAGCGCGGCCAGCAGCGCCGCCACCATCAGCCCCATCACCCCGGGCGGCAGCAGGCGCAGCACCAGCAGCGGATACGCGTTGTCGCCCGTCACCTCCGTTGGCCACAGAGCCTTGGCCACCAGGCCCGGCAGCACCAGGATGAAAACCGGCAGAACCTTCAGCGCCGCGCAGAAGAACGTGCCTGCGCGAGCATCGTCAAGGCCCTTGGCGCTCAACGTTTTCTGGACGATCACCTGGTCCGTGCACCAGTACCAGATCCCCAGGATCAGCGTTCCCAGTGTCGTTCCCAGCCAGGGGTAGACCGGATCGTCGATCGGCTTGATGATGTGGAAAAAGTCCGTCGGAAGCGCCGCCCGCAGACCTTCAAACCCACCCGCCTTGTCCAGCCCGATCATGGTCAGCACCACCGCGCCCAACACCAGTAGCACCGCCTGGAACAGATCGGTGTAGATCACCGCCGCCAGGCCGCCCGCCACCGTGTAGATGCCCGTCGCCACCACCAGCAGCACCGCCGACGTCATGTAGTCCCAGCCGAACACCTCCCGGATCAGGATGCCGCCCGCAAACAGCGATACCGAGATCTTGGTGAACACGTAGGCCAGCAGCGAGATGACGGTGAGATACCATCGGCAGCGTGCGCTGAACCGCTTCTCCAGAAACTCCGGCATTGTGAACACCCGGCTCTTCAGGTAGTGCGGCACAAAGACCCAACCCAGCATGAAAAGGCAGAAACTGGCCGACCATTCATAGCACCCCACGGCCAGACCGGTGGACGCCCCCGATCCGGCCAGCCCGATAAAGTGCTCGCTTGAGATGTTGGTGGCAAACAGCGAAGCACCGATCGCAAACCACCCAACGCTCTTCCCCGCCAGGAAGTAGTCCTGGGAAGTTCGCTCACGCCGCGAGTGGTAAAAACCGATCCCGAAGACAACCAGGAAATAAACAGCGATAATGACGGTATCGAGCATTCCTGCTAGTCTACAGAGTTTCAGTTCATCATGAATCGGCGCCGGTTTCTAAGCTCCAGCGTGGCCATCCCCCTTGCGGCGCAAGCCCCTCAACGGCGGCGCCCGAACATCGTCCTCATCCTCGCCGACGACTTGGGCTATGGCGATCTGGGCTGCTATGGCCAGAAAGTCATTACCACGCCGCGCATCGACCAGTTGGCCTCCGAAGGGCTCCGCTTTACCCAGGCCTACGCCGGCTGCACCGTCTGTGCCCCCTCGCGCTGCGCCCTGATGACCGGCCGCCACACCGGCCACTGCCTGGTGCGCGGGAACTTTTACCCGGACCTTCCCCTGCGCAAGACCGACATCACACTCACCGAAGTACTGAAGCAGGCGGGCTACCGCACGGGACTCTTCGGCAAATGGTCCCTCGGCGGACTGGGCACCTCCGGCTATCCGCTGGATAAGGGCTTCGACGAGTTCGTCGGATTCTTCAGCCAAACCCACGCCCACAACTATTACCCGGAGCATTTGCTGGAGAACCGCGGCTCCCTGCTGCTGCGCGGCAACATGGGCACGCAGAAAAAGGAGTACGCCCCCGACATCTTCACAGACCGCGCCGTCCGGTTCGTGGAAGCAGCCGCGCGCAACCGCCAGCAGCCATTCTTTCTGCATCTGTCCCATCCGGCGCCCCACGCCAACAACGAGTTGGGCCGGGATACCGGCAACGGCATGGAAGTCCCGGAGGACGCGCCGTATAGCAGCCGCCCCTGGCCGAAGCCCGAGAAGAACTTTGCCGCCATGGTCACCCGCCTGGACCGGGACGTTGGCCGCGTTCTCGACCGGCTGAAGCAACTCGGCCTGGACGAGGATACCCTGGTGATCTTTACCAGCGACAATGGCCCGCACAGGGAAGGCGGCCACGACGCGGCGTTCTTCTCCAGCAGCGGAGCCCTCACCGGCACCAAGCGGGACCTCACCGAAGGCGGCATCCGCGTGCCCTTTATCGCCCGCTGGGCGGGAACCATCCAGCCGGGTGTGAGCGACCATGTCGTGGCCTTCTGGGACCTGCTGCCCACCTTCGCCGAACTGGCTGGCGCACCCGCTCCCCGCGATGTGGACGGCATCTCCATCGCCGGCGCCTTGCGCGGAGCACCCGCGCGCTCCCACGAGTATCTCTACTGGGAGTTTCACGAAGGGCGCTTCCAGCAGGCCATCCGCATGGGCGCCTGGAAGGCGATCCGCAACCGCGGACGCACCGCGCTCTATGACCTGGCGCGGGACGTGGGCGAATCCGACGATGTGTCCGCCAGACACCCGGATGTTCTTGCCCGGATCGAACCCTTGTTCGCTCAGGCGCGTACCGAATCCATGCACTGGCCCGTCAAACCTGGGGAAGGCCCTCCGGAACGGCGATAAGTCGCTCATGACCCTGCAACCAGTTCTTGTGGCGATCTGCTGGTCGATGCCGCTTGTCTCGGCCGCCCAGGCAATCAACCCCCTGCTCGACCGCCTCACCGAGGAAGCCGGCGTTTTTGCCTCGAACGCCCGCAACGTCATTGGCCGCGAAACCCTTCAGCAGCGCGCGGCCCAGGCCCGCAAACGCTTCCGCCCGCGCGTGGGCCAGGCCGCCCGTCAGGCGCCGCCGCTGGTGTACCAGGATCGCGAGATCGTCTCGGAATATGGCTACGCCCGGTTCAACGACGGCGGCAACTGGCATGAGGTGCGCCAGGTGATCGCCGTCGATGGCCGGCAGGTGACTACCGCCGCCAAGGCTCGCCGGACGCTGACCATGGGCATCACCAGCGACGACGACCGCCATCGCAAGAAGCTGCTTTCCGATTTCGAAAAACACGGCCTCATCGGCACCGCCACGGACTTTGCGTTGATGATCCTGCTGTTCCGCCGCTCCGAACTCGCCAACTTCACCTTCATTGAGGAGCGCCTGGACAACGTGGGGGCGGAGCACGCCCGGGTGATCGCCTACCGCCAGAACCGGGGCGATTCGGCCATGCTGGTTTTTGAAGGCAACCGTGCGTTGAAGCAGCGGCTGGAAGGCAAGCTCTGGCTTCGCGCCAGCGACGGTCTTCCTCTGCGAATCGATACCAGTTCCCGTTTCGAGGACAACGGTGTCGAGGTGCGCGACGAAGGCCGCGTGGAATACATCCGGGATGCTTCCGGCTATCTTCTGCCTGCCTCCGCCGTCCATCGCCGGTTCGTGGGCAATGAACTGGCGGCCGAAAACCGGTTTGCCTATTCGGATTTTCAGCGCTTCTCCGCGGACGCCGAAATCAAGTTCACCGAGGTGCCCGATCCGCCCAAGTAACCGCATCCTGTACCTGCACGGCTTCGCCTCAGGACCGTCGTCGAAAAAGGCCCGCTGGTTCGCCCGCCAGTTCGAAGCGCGCGGCGTGGCCATTGAGATTCCCGATCTTGCACCGGCCGGCCTCGAAACTCTCACCATCACCGGTCAGCTTGATGTGGTGGAGCGCCTGGCGGCGGGTGAACCGGTGGCCCTCATGGGGTCCAGCATGGGCGGATACCTCGCCGCCCTCTACGCATCGCTTCACCAGGAAACCACCCGGCTTGTGCTGCTGGCTCCGGCCTTCGGCTTCATCCGGCGCTGGCCCCGGCGTCTGGGCGCGGAGGCGTTTGAAGAATGGCGCCGTACCGGCTTCCTGAGCACCCACCACTACGCACAGGGCGCCCCCGCGCGCGTGGGCTTCCAACTGATCGAAGATGGAGCGCGCTATCCCGATGAGCCGGCGTTCACCCAACCGGCGATTGTCTTTCACGGCCGACACGACGACGTGGTGCCCGTTGAGGCATCCAGCGGATTTGCGCAACGGCATCCGAACGCGGCCCTCCGGATCATGGAGTCGGACCATGAACTGATCGATGTCCTGCCGTTGATCGGTCCCCCAGCCCTGGAGTTCCTGCTGGGCTGACATGCGCTTGACCCTCGCACTCCTCGCTGTTCCGCTGCTCGCCGAAGAGTACCGGGCCTCCGTAACACCCGTCTCCGGGATCTGGCGCTGGCGGGCGGAGCAGGGCCAGCCCGGTGAGTCCGCGGGCTGGCAGGAAGCGGCCTTCGACGACAGCGCCTGGAAGGGTGGCGAACTCCCCGCCGCGGGGACCGGAACCCACTGGTTTCGCGCCCGCTTCAATCCGCCGGCCGCCAGCGCCAGCCGGTTCGTGCGTGTGGTTTTCTCGAACATCGCGCCCGAGGCCCGGCTGTGGCTGAACGGGCAACCGGTGCGGCTGGACGGAGCGCGGGAAGCGGATCTCACGCCCCACATCAACTACACCGCGCTCAACACCATCGCCATCGCCGGACCCGTCGCTTCCTTCACCGGCACCCGCCTCATCTCCACCCCACGCGTCTTCATCGCCAGCCTGGAAGCCAGAAGCATGTTCAACACCATCGATCTCAAGGTCCGGGTGCGCAACACGCTCGACAACTCTTCGAACGTCGAGGTTGGCGTCGAGATCGGCGTCCCGGGGGTCAATGCTCTCAAAGGCAGCGCCAGTTCGCTCATTCCGGCCAACGTGGAACAGGTCTTCGAACTCCGGATGCCCCGTCCGGCGCGTTGGCGCGGAACGCTCCGCACACGCGCGCTGCTCTACAAATCCGCCGAGGCGCTGGAAGGCGCCTACACCTACGAAGAGATCTCCCTCATCGAACTGCGTTAGCCCTTCGATGCAACCCTGGGCGCTTCCGCTGCGTCTATTCGACCTGAAGTCTCACGAAGCGCCGGAGACGGGAGATTTTTCGATATGACACGCGCAGCCGTGGTGGCCGCATTCGCCCTGCTCTGGCTATCGTGCCCGGGCGCGGCCTCCGAACAAGGCCAGATCTCGGGAGTTGTCCAGGATGCCGCCGGCAGTCCGGTCGCCGGAGCCCGGATCGTCATCCGGAACCTCGAAACCGGCCACGAATCTCGCCACGCCACCGGCCCGGATGGCCGTTACCTCGCCCGTCCGCTGCCGGCGGGAACGTACCGGGTCACCGTCACACGCACCGGATTCCGCGCCGTCCGGCTGTTCGTCGAAGTTGAGGATGGGCGGCCCGCCACCGCGCCGGTCAAGCTGCTCTGGGATGGCACGAGGCGCGCGCGCACCTGATCAATTGCCCGCAGGCTTCCGCGTCCACTCCGTCACCCAGTCAAGAAAGTTCTTGTACCAGAGCAGCGAGTTGTGCGGCTTCAGAATCCAGTGGCCTTCGTCCGGGTAGAGCACCAGCTTCGACGGCACCTTCTGCATCTGGAGCGCCGTGAACAACTGTAAGCCCTGCCCATACGGCACCCGGTAATCCAGTTCGCCGTGGAACACAAGCGTCGGTGTCTTGAACTCTTTGGCGGACCGGCTGGGCGACCACTTCTCGTACATCTCCGGGTTCTCCCACGGCATCCCGCGGAACTCCCACTTGGTGAACCACAGCTCTTCGGTTTCGCCGCCCATGCTGGGCAGGTCGTAGACGCCCGCGTGCGACACGAATGCCTTGAACCGGTCCGTGTGGCCCAGCAGCCAGTTCACCATGTAACCTCCGTATGAGCCGCCGGCCGCCGCCATGCGGTCCTTGTCGGCGTAGGGCAATTCGGCCACGTGATCCACCACGGCCATCAGATCCGTGTAAACCTTGCCCGCCCAGTCGCCGCTGATCTCATCGGTAAAGCGCTGGCCATATCCCGTGGACCCGCGCGGATTCGGCATCACCACCAGAAAACCGGCGTTCGCCATCACCTGAGCGTTCCACCGGTAGGACCACGATTCTCCCCAGGCGCCCTGCGGGCCACCGTGGATGAGAACCAGCACCGGGTGCTTCTTCCGTTCGTCGAAGTCCGGCGGCTTCACAACAAAGGCGTGAACGCGCGTACGATCGGCGCCTTCCACCCAGATCTCCTCAAGCGCTGTGAGGTGATGGCGCGACAGGTGAGCGTCGTTCAACCCGGTGAGCGCCACAGGCGACCCGCCGCCCGCCGACACCCGGAACAACTCAATCGGCCGGGACCCGGTGTGCTCCGAATAGATCATCGTCTTGCCGTCTGGCGTGAACTGAACGTCATCTACGTGGCCGGGACCGCTCAGGATGCTTCTTGCGGCGCCTCCCGCCACGGGCAGCATCTGAAGGGCGGTCCGGCCCCGGTCTTCGATCACAAAGAAAATGCGTGAGGAATCGGGCGACCAGGTGAAACTCTCAACGTTCCGGTCCAGCGTATCGGTGAGCGTGGAGGTCCGGCCCGTGGAACGCTCAATGAGGGTGAGCTTCCAGCGATCCGCCTCGAAGCCCGCCCGTGTCTGGCTGCGCCAGGCAATGTACTTGCCGTCGGGCGAATAGGAGGGCGAAACATCGCTTCCCTCGGAAATCGAGATGCGGCGCGGTTCGCCGCCACCCACAGCCACGGTGTAGATCTCGTTGTTCGTGCTCACCGCCGGGTTCGCGTCGGGATTCATCACGTAGGCGATCTCCTTGCCGTCCGGCGAGACCGCATAGTCGTCGGGGCCGCCCAGGGAGAACGATGGCACGTCTCGCGGCCCGGGCGTCAGGTCGCGGGCCTCTCCGCCTTCCAGCGGTGCCAGAAGAAGGTGCTTGCGGCGGGCGCCCTGCCACTCGGTCCAGTGCCGGTAGAGGAGCGACGTATAGACGCGGGCCTTGGACTTCGCCTCCTTGTCTTCCGCCAGCCGCTTCTTGTTGCAGTCCTCGGAGGTGCAGCCGGGATAGACCTCACTCACCACCAGCACGCTCTTCCCGTCGGGGGTCAGCACCAGGCCGCTGGCCTCGGTGGCCAGGGTCGTGATCTGCTTCGGCCCGCTGCCATCCGCGTTCATGAGCCATACCTGCGAGGAGCCGCCGCGATTGGACCCGAAGGCGATCTGCCTGGAATCCGAGGTCCAGCGCGGGCGCTCATTGACGCTGCCTTCGCGGGTGAGTTGCTTTGGCGTTCCCCCGGCCAGAGGCACGGTGTAGATGTGGCGCTGCCGGGTGCCCTTGTCGAGATCCGCGGTGCCGGCCACGAAGGCCACGGTCTTGCCGTCCGGCGACAACGCCGGCTCCGAGATCCGGGTCAACTGCCACATCGCTTCCGCCGTGAAGGGCTGCTTCTGGGCCATTGCTGTTCCGGCGGCAAGGAGACAAAGCCAACTGACTGGGCGCACCATGCTCCTGATTGTAGCCGGTAGCCGTGGGAGATTAAGCCGCTTACGCGCTTAAGCGCTTAAGCTAAGATGAGGACCGTCCATGACCGTGCTCACTGCCCTGATCCTCCTGCTGCAGCCCGATCCGCGTCTGGTGGAACACGTCAAGGCAGGTCTCGCCGCCCGCCAGGCGGGCCAGTTGGATCGCGCCGCGCGGGAACTGCAGGCCGCGGCCAAACTCGCGCCGTCACTGGCCGAGATTCAACTCAACCTTGGACTGGTGCAGCACGAACGCCAGGACTTCGCCGCCGCCGTGGCGGCCTTCGAGCAGGCCCTGGCGGCGAAACCGGCATTGACGGGCGTTCGCGATCTGATGGGTTTCGATCTTCTGCAACTGGGCCGCGTTCAACAGGCTGTGCAAACACTCGAAAGGGCGTTGGAGGAGAATCCCGCAAACAACGAAGCGCGCGCCTGGCTTGGACTCGCGAACCTCGAAGCCGGCGACTACCGCGCCGCGGCCCGGCATCTTGAAACCGCCCTCGCCTCGAAACCCTCCGACCCGGATCTGCTGTTCTACCTGACGCGCGTCTATGACCGCCTGGGGGCAGAGGCTCGCCAACGCCTGCTCGACGCCGCCCCGGACTCCGCCCGGGCTCACATGGCCGCCGCCGAATTCGCCGCCTTCAACGGCCGTTCCACCGAGGCGATCGAAGAGTATCGCAAGGCACAGGCGTCCGCGCCCAAGCTGCCCGGCATCGCCGGCGCCATCGCGGAACTGCTGGCGAACGACAGCAAGTTCGACGAGGCCGCGGCCAGCTACCGGCAGGAACTGGCGCTTAACCCCGGCAATGCGCGGACGCAGTATCGCTACGGCCTGGTGCTCGGTCAATTGGGCCGCCCAAAAGAGGCGATCGGTTACCTGGGGCAAGCCGTGGCCGGTGACCCGTCACTCCACGATGCACGGTTTCAACTGGGCAAGCTGCTGCTCACGGCGGGCGATCTGGCGGCGGCGGAGAGAGAGCTTCTGGCCGTGAGTGCGGCGCCGGTATCGAATGAGATGCTCAGCGCCGCGGCGTATCAGTTGGCGGCGCTCTACCGCAAACAGGGAGAGGCCGCCAAGGCGGCCGAGCAGCTCAGGCGGTTTGAGGCGTTGAAGAAGTAGCGGGTCCCGGCACACTGGTGCAGTCGTGCCGGTACACTGATAGAAGATCCATGGAATTCCTCGCTACCAGCCTGCTCGAACTCATCACTCAGACCTCGACGAACCTGCCGCCGGATGTCCGCGCGGCGATGGGCCATGCCCTCGACGCCGAGACCCCGGACACGCAGGCTTCGCAGGCGCTCGCCATCATAGCGGGCAACATCGACATGGCCGCGGACGATGCCAATCCCATCTGTCAGGACACGGGGATGCCAACGTTCGTCATTCACACGCCGGTGGGCGTCAACCAGATCCGAATCAAGCGTGCCATCCAGGATGCGGTGGCGGAGGCGACGCGCCTGGGCAAGCTGCGCCCGAACTCGGTGGACTCCATCACCGGGAAGAACAGCGGCAACAATCTGGGCGAAGAGACGCCCGTGGTTCACTTCGAACAGTGGGAACAGGACCAGATCGAAATCAAGCTGCTGCTCAAAGGGGGCGGCTGTGAGAACAAGAACATCCAGTACTCACTCCCCGCCGAGTTGGATCATCTGGGCAAGGCAGGGCGTGACCTGGAAGGTGTTCGCAAGTGCATTCTGCACGCCGTGTGGCAGGCCCAGGGCCATGGCTGTGCGCCGGGCGCCCTTGGCGTCTGCATCGGCAGTGACCGTGGTCACGGCTATATGCTGGCCAAGTATCAGCTCTTCCGCACGCTGGACGACGTGAATCCCGACCCCGTGCTGGCCCGGCTTGAAGCCGAAATCATGGAAGAGGCCAACCGGATCGGCGTGGGCGCCATGGGCTTTGGCGGCGGGCAATCGCTCATCGGCTGCAAGATCACCTCGGCCAACCGGCTGCCCGCCAGCTTCTTCGTCTCCGTGGCGTATGACTGCTGGGCGTTCCGCCGCCTTGGCGTGATGCTGGACCCCGAGACCGGCGCGATCACCCGCTGGCTCTACCGCGACCCCGAAACGCCGGTGCGCCGCATGGCTCGCGGCGAAGGCTTCCCGCTCAGCGGGCGCGAAGTGCTGCTTAATGCCCCGCTCACGGAAGCCCAGGTGCGCGCACTCAAGGTGGGCGACGTGGTGCTGATCTCGGGCGAGATGTTCACCGGCCGCGACAACGTCCATGCGTACCTGATGAAAAACGCGCCGCCGGCCGACCTGCAGGGCAGCGTGCTGTACCACTGCGGCCCGGTGATGCTCAAGCAGGGCGATCACTGGGTGGTGAAAGCCGCCGGCCCCACCACCAGTTCGCGGGAGGAGCCCTACCAGGGCACGGTCATCCGCAACTATGGCGTGCGCGCCGTGGTGGGCAAGGGCGGCATGGGCGCCAAGACGCTGGCCGCGCTCAAGGAATCCGGCGCGGTGTATCTGAACGCCATCGGCGGCGCGGCGCAATTCTACGCCCGCACCGTGGAGCGGGTGCTGGGCGTGCATCTGTTGGAGTTCGGCATTCCGGAGGCCATGTGGCACCTCAAGGTGAACAACTTTGCGGCCATCGTCACCATGGACTCTCATGGCAACAGCCTGCATGCCGACGTGGAGTCCGAGACCGGCCGCAACCTCGCCGGTCTGGCGCGCGTGTAGGACTTTCGTTCCGGCCTCGTCCGGAGACGCGGCAAACTTTAGCCGTGGCGGTACCAAAAAACGCCATCTAAGGTCTTTTTCCGCTTTGAGGGTCCGGCGCTAGGACTCTAGAATCAGAGTCATAGGGTGCCGATGCTCCGTGTGACTCCAGCCAAGACCTTAGTCCTTCTGGTACTGGCGGGAGGGCTTTGTGCACAGACCGTCGTACTGAGCCCCAAGTCTTTTGGTGCGTATGGCGACGGGATGGCGGATGACACAATGGCGATCCAAGCCGCAATCGATGCGTTGCCCACCGATGGCGTGCTCGATGGAGAAGGGCTGCAGTATCGCGTCTCCGCGCTGCGGTTGAAGTCGCGGATGACGATGCAGCGGTTCCGCCTGCGCGCCCTCGGTGGCACGCGGAACCTGATGGCGCCGGTGACCATCGACGGACGCACGCGGCGTGGCGAGACGCCGAAGCAGGGGATCGTGATCCGCGACGTCCATGTGGACGGCAATCGCGCCAATCAGCTTGAGATCGAGACGCCGTCGGAAGAAGACGGCGGCCGCCACTGCTTCCGGGTGATGGGCCGCGTGAGCAACCTGCGGATCGAGCGCTCCTCAGGCACCTATTGCGCCACCGACGGTCTGCTGTTGGGCGGCATGCACGACACCGCGAGTGACGATCCGGATCAGCTTCCGATGCAGAACATCACCGTGACCGCGAGTGACTTCTCCTGGAACCGGCGCGACGGCATCGCCTTTGAGGGTGTGCAGAACCTGAACATCATCGATACCACGATCACCAACAACGGAGTGACCATCGGCGCGGGGGGCGCCTCGCACGGCAACCACTGCGCGCACGTGAACAGGACGTGCTTCGCCAGCGGACTCTGGTACGAGAATGACTTTGACGCTCCCGGCGGCGGGCTCGACACGGTGAACGTCATCGGCGCAACGATCACCGGCAACCAGACACGAGCGGTCTACTTCTACACGCCGGCCAACCCGCGCCGCGCGGGTGTTGAGACACGGCGGAACATCCGGTTCTCCAACACCCGGTTGGACGCCGGGCGGGTGCCGGTGCCCGGAACTCAGCTTGCGGTGCAGTTCTCAACACACCCTGCAAACGACGGCCTGGGCGCGGCCTACGGCGACATCGTCTTCCAAAACTGCCGCATTGAAGGAACGCTGGCGCTAAGAGGCGTAGCCGGGTTAGCCGTGCTGGGCGGCGCCATTGAGACGGCGGCATCGCATGCGGGCTTCGCCGCCTACAGCGATGCGTTGACGCTGGCCAACGTGGCGCGTGGCGACAAGACCTTCGCCACCCACCTCACGCCCGATGGCGGCACGGCCGTGACCGTGCGCTTCACGCGCCGCTGACGCCTGCCGACGGCGATATACTGGGGAGCCAGCATCGCCTGGAACACATGAAAACAATACGAGTGGTACCCGTTGTTCTGGCCGTTTCGGCCGTCGCGACCCTGGTCGCATTGCAGCAGCAGGGTTCGCGCGGCGCGGGCGCCGGTGCGGGCGACGACACGGTGGCTGTTCTGGTGCGGCTTGGGGTGCGCGATCAGGCCCCCGCGGACTGGACCGGGACGGTGACCGCAACCGGCGGCGACGTGGTGGCGCTAAGCAACTGGCGGCCGCGGCCCGGCGATGAGGTCAACGGTGTCACGGGCTGGACGCTGCGGACCCGCAAGGGGCCAAACTTCGTCACACGGCCGTGGGAGGCGGAGAGGCTGGTGGAGCCGCGCAACTACATCCAGACGCCGGGCGTCGTCATCTCGGTGCGAGGCAGCGCGGCCACGCGGCTCAAGGTGGTGACACCGCGGGGCGCCTTCGAAACGACTCTGGCGGGCGGGCGGTTCCTGAACGGGCAGGTGGAGGTGGATGCCGCGCCTTCGCCGCAGACCGCCGCGGCGAGTGGTGAGCAGAATGACTACCCGTCGACGGTGGCGATGGACGACGGTTCGCGGTGGGTGGCATGGTTGTCGTACGCGGGGGACCGGAACCGGGTGATGGCGCGCCGTCACGATGGGGCGGCCTGGGGGCCTGAGATCGCCGTGACGGAGGCGGCAGGTGACTACTTTCTGGTGAAGGCGGCAGGCGATGGCAAGGGTGGAGTGTGGTTCTTCTGGTCGTCGCAGGAGGGCGGCAACTGGGATCTTCACGCCCGGCGGCATGCGGGCGGAAGCTGGAGTGCGGCGGAGCGGCTGACGACGGACGCGCAGCCCGACATCTTCCCGAGCGCCGCCAGGGACTCCGCGGGCAATGTCTGGGTGGCGTGGCAGGGGTTCCGCAACGGCAAGGCCGACATCTTCGCAAGGCGTCACGATGGCTCCACGTGGGGCGAGGCCATGCAGGTGTCATCGTCGCCGGCCAACGACTGGGAGCCGTCGATTGCGGCCGATGGCGCGGGCCGCGTCTATGTGGCGTGGGACACCTATGACAAGGGCAACTACGATGCCGCGTATCGAGCCTGGGACGGAACACGCTGGGGTGAGGTGGGCACGGTGGCCGGCACGCCGAAATTCGAGGCCCATGTGACCTTGACCGTCGACCCTTCGAACCGCGTCTGGTTTGCCTGGAACGAGAGCGGCTACAACTGGGGCAAGGACACAGGCTTCCTGGTCAGGAAGCAGGCGACGCTGCTCTATTCCTGGCGGGCGATGAACGTGGCGGTGTTGGACGGCGGGCGCTGGCTTTCTCCGCGCGCCGATCTGGATGCGGTGCTGCCTGACTACCTGCAGGGCTTCAACGACTATCCGCACATCCTGGCCGATGCCAACGGCAAAGTGTGGCTGTTCTTCCGGCACCGGACGATTCGTATCGCCGATACGCCCGGCGACACACCTCTGCACCGCGCGGCGTGGGAGTGGTGGGGCGCCACCTATACCGGCGGCGCATGGAGCCGGCCGTTCGCTTTGCCTGAGAGCGCGGGGCGGCAGGACATGCGCGCGGGCTTCACGGCGGATAAGCGCGGCAACGTGTATGCTGCTTGGGCCACCGATCAGCGCGACTTCGAGGAGTTCCTGTTCCGCAAGACCCAGGTGCATGCGGGACGGCTGACGGGTGTGTCCGGAACCCTCGCTCCACCCGAGCTGGCTGAGCGGCGCATGCCAAAGCTAAATGTCTTCCCGATGCACGCGGGCGAAGTGGACGATCTGGCGCGCATCCGCGGCTATGCCATCCAGAACGGGGGCAAGACGTATCACATCTATCGCGGCGATACGCACCGGCACACCGAGTTCTCGATGGATGGGAACAACGATGGCAGCCTGCTGCACAACTACCGCTATGCGATGGACGCGGCGGAACTCGACTATCTGATGATCAGCGAGCACAACGGCGCGGGTGGCCCGGATGAGAAGTACATCAGTTTCCTCTTGCAGCAGATGGCGGACATCCTGGCGTTGGGCGGGAAGTTCACGCCGCTTTATGGCTACGAGCGGTCGGTGGGATATCCCAACGGACACCGCAACGTGATCTTCGCCACGCGGGGCAACCCGACGCTGCCGATTCCGGCAACCGAGCAGAAGGCGGCCGACGGCGCGCAGGCCCTTTACGCCTACCTGAAGAAGTACAAGGGCATCGCGATCTCGCACACCTCGGCCAGCAGCATGGGCACGGACTGGCGCGACAACGATCCGGAGGTTGAGCCGCTGGTTGAGATCTACCAGGGAGACCGTGTGTCGGCGGAGTATGAGGGTGCGCCGAAGGCAGCGTTCGCGAAGGATCTGGCATCGGCTCCCGGCGGCCTCCGTCCGCTGGGCTATGTGTGGAACGCGTGGGCGAAGGGCTACAAGCTTGGCGTGCAGGCATCGTCCGATCACCTGTCGACGCACATCTCCTATGCGTGCACCATCGCCACCGATTACACGCGGCAGGGGTTGATCGATGCGATGAAGCAGCGGCACTCCTATGGCGCGACGGACAACATCGTGCTCGACTACCGGATGGAATCCGGCGGGAAAGAGTATCTGCAGGGCGACATCATTGAGAATGGCCGCGATGTGCGGATCAAGGTGAAGGTGCTGGGGACGGCTCCCATCCGGCAGATCGATGTGATCCGGAACAACCAGTTCATCCATAACCTGAACCCGATGCAGAAAGACACGTCCTTCGAGTTCGCGGACCCGAAACCCAAGGCCGGCGAGAGCTATTACTACGTACGCGTGATCCAGGTGGACGACCAGATGGCATGGTCATCTCCGGTCTGGATCAGGAGAGGCAAGTGATCCGTATTCTTCTGACAACCCTTGCGGCCGTGGCCGCCCTGGCGCAGCCGAAGCCCGAATTGATGTGGCCGGGCGGCGCGCCGAACGCGATTGGCGGCGAGGACGCCGATCAACCGGCGCTGACCGCGTACCTGGCTCCCAAGGATAAAGCCGTTCCGACGGCCGTGGTGGTGTGCCCCGGCGGCGGCTATCGCAATCTGGCGATGGACCATGAGGGCAGGCAGATTGCCGAGTGGCTGAACGGCTATGGCATTTCAGCCTTCGTTCTCAAGTACCGGCTGGGGCCGCGGTACCGCTATCCGAACCAGTTGCTCGACGTGCGGCGCGCGGTGCGGATGGTGCGGGCGCGGGCGGCGCAGTATGGCATCGCGCCGGACCGGATTGGCGTGTGGGGCTTTTCGGCGGGCGGCCATTTGACATCGATGGCGGGCACGCAGTTCGAAGCGGCGAAGCCCGATGCGGCGGATCCGCTGGACCGGCCATCGAGCCGGCCGGACTTCCTTGTGCTGTGTTATCCGGTGATCTCGATGAAAGACCCGGTGGCGCACAAGGGATCGCGGCAAAACCTGTTGGGCGATGCTCCGGACGCGGCCGCGGTTGAGGCGCAGTCGAGCGAGACGCGTGTGACGGCGCAGACGCCGCCGGCGTTTCTGTTCCACACCACCGACGATCAGGCCGTTCCGGTGGAGAACGCGCTGCTGTTCTACGGGGCGTTGAGGCGTCATGGCGTGGCCACCGAGATGCACATCTACGAGCATGGGCGGCATGGCGTTGGCCTGGCGCAAACCGATCCTATCCTGAGCACGTGGCCGCGGCATCTCGCCGACTGGCTGCGGGCCCATGGCTGGTTGAACCGGTAAGGAGTTTGGCATGAGCAGGATTCAACTGACGGTGAACGCGAAGCGGCACACGGTGGACGTGGATCCATCGACGCCGCTGCTGTATGTGCTGCGCAATGATCTGGACTTGCACGGCCCGCGGTTTGGCTGCGGGCTGGGCCAGTGCGGGGCCTGCACGGTGATCATCAAGGGTGCCGCCGTGCGGTCCTGCGTGATGCCGGTGAGCGCGGTGAAGAGCGAGATCACGACGCTTGAAGGCTTGGCCAGCGGCACCGAGTTACACCCGGTGCAGAAGGCGTGGATCGCCGAGCAGGCGCCGCAGTGCGGGTTCTGCCAGAACGGACAGATCCTGACGGCGAAGGTGCTGCTCGACAAGAATCCCAATCCAAGCGACGACGAGATCCGGCGCGGCATGGCGGGCGCGTTGTGCCGCTGCATGACCTACTACAAGGTGCAGGCGGCCGTGAAGCGGGCATCGGGCCTGATGCGAGAGGCGAGGCGGGAGGTGAAGCGTGAAGCCGCGAGGTAGCGCGAAGAGCGTGGAGGCGCTGTCGCGCCGCGTGTTCCTGGGCGGCGCCGGCCTGCTGCTGGTGACCGAATTGCCGGGGCAGACAGCGGCGCCCTATCCGGACCCGGACTTCCGGCAGCTTGATTCGTGGATCGCCATTCACGAGAACGGCACAGCCACGTTTTCGGTGGGCAAGACCGATTGCGGACAGGGCACGGGCACGGCATTCCGCCAGATGATGGCGGATGAACTGGACATCGCGTACGAGAAGACCAGCCTTGTGATGGGTTCGACGGATGTGACGGTGAACCAGGGCGGCTCCGGCGGCAGCGATGCGATTCAGGTGGATGGATGGCCGATGCGCCGCGTGGCAGCCGAGGCGCGGCGGGTGCTGCTGGAGATGGCGTCGAAGCGGTTGAACGCACCGCTGGATCAGTTGTCGGTGAGCGACGCCGTGGTGAGCGTGAAGGGCGATGCAGGGCGGCGCGTCACCTATGGCGAACTGGTGGGCGGGCGCCGGTTCAACGTGGTGCTGAGCGGCAACGATATCGACCAGACCACGGGCGCCGCGAAGGTGAAGCCGGTGAGCGCCATGAAGATCGTTGGCAAGTCGCCGGAACGCTACGACATTCCGCCCAAGGTGGACGGAAGCCTGAAGTGGGCGGTGGACGTGAAGCTGCCGGGCATGGTTCATGCGCGCAACGTGAAGCCGCCGTTCGCGGGGGCCAGGCTGGTTCGGGTGGATGAATCGACGGTGCGCGGCATGCCGGGTCTGGTGCGCGTGGTGAGCAAGGGCAACTACGTAGCCGTGGTCTGCGAGCGCGAAGAGCAGGCGATTGCCGCGGCGAAGAAGCTGAAGGTGGAGTGGCAGAAACCGGCCGAGTCTCCGTTTCCGGCCTCGGACGATCTGTTCCGCTACATGCGGCAAGCCAAGCCGACATCGGAGCGGCGGGCGCCGGTGGCGGGCGACCCGGACGCGGCACTGGCAAGCGCCGCAAAGGTGGTGGAGGCCGAGTACGAGATTCCGTTCCAGGGCCACACCTGCTTTGCGCCGGCGCATGCGCTGGCCGACCCGTCGAACGGGCTGATGACCATCTACTCGAACGACATGAAGTCCTACGGGATGCGTTTGGGCGTAGCGCGATTCCTGGGCATGCCCAAGGAGAAGGTTCGGGTAGTGTGGATGGAAGGGCCACAGGGATATGGACGCACGGCGGCCGATGACGCGGGTTTCGAAGCGGCCTTCCTGGCGAAGGAGATCGGGCGGCCGGTGCGTGTGCAGTGGATGCGCGATGAGGAGCAGGCGTGGGACACCAAGGGCCCGGCGTTCACGTGCAAGTTTCGCGGTGGGCTGGATGCCCGGGGACAACTGGTGGCGTACGACTACGATTCGCGGTGCTGCAACTACGCGCACGTGGGTTACAACGAACCTGACACGGTGCTGATCGCGCAGTTGATGGGCATCCGGCGCGACCCGCCGAACCCCGGCGGCGGTGCGAATCCGGATGACATGTACGCCATTCCCAACCGGCGGATGGTGAGCCGGGTGGTAAGTTTGCCGCTGATCCACGAGTCGCCTTTGAGAACGGGGAATTTGCGGGACCCGAATGGTCCGCAGGTGACGTTCGCCTCGGAGAGCTTCATTGATGAGGTGGCGGCGGCGGCGGGCGCGGATCCGGTGGAATTCCGGTTGGGGCTGCTTGAGGGGAGCAGCCGGGATGACGGCGGATTCCGGCGGGCACGGTCGATTGCGGTGGTGAAGGCGGCCGCCGAGGCGTACGGATGGAAAGCACGCGCTTACCCGAAGAAGCTGGATGCGGGCGCGGTGTTGACGGGCCGGGGCTTTGCCTACAGCTTCCGCAGCCAGACGATTGCGGCGCAGGCGGTGGATGTGGAGATTGAACGTGCCACGGGCCGGCTGTGGGTGAAGCGGATCGTGATTGCGCACGATTGCGGGCTGGTGATCAATCCGGAAGGCACGAAGGGCGCGGTGATCGGCGGCACGCTGCACTCGTTGAGCCGGGCGCTGCATGAGGAAACGCGGTTCGATACGGAGCGCGTGTTGGACACCGATTGGGTGAACCACCCGACGCTGACACACATGGATACGCCGGAGCGAATTGATGTGGTGCTGGTGAACGGAGACCCGAATCCGCGGCGCGAGGATCTGCCGCACTACGGGGCGGGCGAGGCGGTGTGCAAGCCGCTGATGGCGGCGGTGGGGAACGCGATCTTCGATGCGACCGGCGTACGGTTGCGGCGTGTTCCCTTCACGAAGGCACGCATTCTGGCCGCGTTGCGCGGCAGCCTCGGCCGAGCATAGCGGCCGCGGCGTGCTATCATCGGGCACAACGATCTTCAGGTTGCAAGGGAGTCTCTCATGGGTAAGACAGTCGTTTTGCTTGCCGCCGCCGGGGCGCTGTGCGCGCAGGAGTACCGGTCGACGATTTCGGGCCGTGTCATCGACCCGCAGGATGCTGTGATTGCGGGCGTGAAGATTACGGCGATTCAGGTGGAGACGGGAGCCAAGTTCGAGACGGTTTCCGGCAACGACGGTCTGTATTCCCTGCCCTTCCTGCCGCCGGCGCAGTACCGGATCATCGTGCAGGCGGAGGGTTTCAAGCGGTATCAGCGCGACGGATTCACGGTGACCGCGAATGATCGCGTGGGCCTGGATATCCGGCTGGAAGTGGGCCAGGTGTCGGAGACGATTTCGGTGACGGCCGAGGCTCCCGTATTGACGACCACCACGGCGAGCACGGGCCAGGTGATCACGACACGGCAGATTGACAAGATGCCCATTTCGGGCCGGACGCCGCTGGCGCTGGCGCAGTTGGCGTTTGGCGTGGTGCCGAACGATGACCCGCGGTTCACGCGGCCGTTCGACAACGCGGGACCGAGCGGATTTTCGATGGGTGGGGCGCCGGGGCGTTCGAACGAACTGCTGATCGACGGGGCGCCGGACACGACGGGCAACAATCGTGTGGCTTACAACCCGCCGGTGGACGCGGTGCAGGAGTTGAAGGCGGAGTCGTTCCAGGCGGATGCGGCGTATGGGCACACGGGCGGCGGCACGGTGAACGTGGTGTTGAAGAGCGGCACGAACCAGTTCCACGGCACGCTCTACGAGTTCAATCAGAATTCGGCGTTCAACGCGACGCCGTTCTTCACCAATCGCGCGGGCGGCAGGAAGCCGGTGAGCCGTTACAACCAGTGGGGCGGGAGTTTTTCCGGCCCGGTGCGTTTGCCCAAACTGATTGACGGCCGCAACAAGGTGTTCTTCTACTTTGCCTACGAGGGCGTCAAGGACGCGCTGCCGGCTCCCTCCATCTCGACGGTGCCAGCGGCGGGGCAGAAGAACGGCGACCTTTCGAACCTGCTGCGGGTGGGCGCCGGGTATCAGATTTACGATCCCCTGACGGGCGTGGCCGAGGGCGGACGCGTTCGCCGGCAGCCGTTCGCCGGGAACATCATTCCGCCGAACCGCTTGTCGCCGATTGCGCGGAACTATCTTCAGTACTATCCCGACCCGAACCAGCCGGGGCGCGTGGACGGGCAGGACAACTTCACCTCGTTTTCGAACGGAGAGAAGAACAGCTTCTACAACTTTCTGGGCCGGTTGGATTTGAACCTGTCGGACAAGCACAAGTTCTATGTGGGCGTGCGGCACAACTTCCGGCAGGGCAATGGCGGCAATGCGGTTGGCCGGCCGGTGAACGACAACCCCACCGCCACGGACTTTCTGCAGCGGATTAACTGGGGCATCACGGCGGACGATGTGTACACGATTACACCGACCCTGATTGTGAACACGCGGCTGAACTGGACGCGGTTCGTGGAACCGCGCGGAAACTACTCGATTGGCTTCGACCCGGCAAGTCTGGGATTTCCATCGATTCTGGGCACGGCCGGGGCGCGGCGCGTGTTGCCGAGGATTCGCTTCTCGCGGTATACCGGCCTGGGCGACGACGCAGGAACGGACTTCCCGTTCGATTCCTTCCAGTTGTTCGAGGGCCTGACCAAGATTGTTGGCAAGCACGCCATCAAGTTTGGCGGCGACATCCGGCAGTTGCGCGAGAATCAGACGGCGTATGGCTTCACGTCGGGCGACTTTGCGTTCGGCACGGAGTGGACGCGCGGGCCGCTGGACAATTCTCCGGCTGCGCCGCTGGGGCAGGACTGGGCGGCGTTCCTGCTGGGTTTGCCGACGGGCGGCGGCTTCGACATCAACGCATCGCGCGCCAATCTGAGCAACTACTATGCACTGTTCCTGCAGGACGACTACCGCGCGAAATCGAACCTGACGTTCAACCTGGGGCTGCGTTTCGAACACGAGAGTCCCACCACGGAGCGGTTCAACCGTACGGTGAATGGGTTCGATCAGGGGACGGCCAGCCCGATCGCGGCGGCGGCGCAGGCGGCCTACGCGCGAAATCCGATTGCGGAGATCGCGGCAGGGCAGTTCCGCGTGAACGGCGGCGTGCGTTTCGCGGGCGATGGCCGGCGGGCGATCTACGATACACCGGCGGCTACGTTTTCGCCCCGGTTCGGGTTTGCGTGGACACCGGCGGCACTGGGCACCAAGACGGTGGTGCGCGGCGGCGTGGGCATCTACTACTTCACCTACGGCGTGATTGGAACCAACCAGCCCGGGTTCAGCCAGAACACACCGGTGGTGCCGAGCAACGATGGATTCCGGACTATCTTCGCCACGCTGTCGAATCCGTTCCCGCAGGGAATCCTTCAGCCGACGGGCGCTTCGCAGGGCGTGGGCACGTTCCTGGGCCGCGCGGTGGCGTTCTTCAACCCCGTGGTGAATGCTCCCTATTCGGCTCGCTGGACGCTTTCGATTCAACGGGAGTTGTCGAAGAACACCGTGCTGGAATTGGGTTACATGGCGAACAAGGCCATCGGGTTGCAGGTGGATCACAACCAGAACGGCGTGCCGCTGCAGTACCTGTCGAATTCGCCGGTGCGGGATCAGCCCGCCATTGACCGGATGACGGCGAACGTGGCGAATCCGTTCGCGGGTCTGATTCCGGGCACCGGTCTGACGGGGAGCACGGTGACGCGGAATCAATTGCTGCGGCCGTACCCGCACTTCACGAACGTTGTGGCGCAGCAGCGCAATGACGGATCCTCGCATTTCCATGCATTCCAGGCGCGGCTGGAGCGGCGTTTCGCGAACGGGTTCCAGATGATCGCCAACTACCAGTGGTCGAAGCTGATGGAGAAGCGGAGCCGGTTGAACGACTTCGATCCGTTCCTTGAGAAGCGGATCGCCGGTGAAGACCGGCCGCAGCGCCTGGTGGTGAGCGGCAGCTACGATCTTCCGTTCGGCAAGGGGCAGAAGTTCCTGTCGAATTCGAACGTCTTGGCGCGGCAGTTGGCGGGCGGCTGGACGCTGAACTGGATTCTGACCCTGCAGCCGGGCGCTCCCCTGGGATGGGGCAACGTGATCTATCTGGGCGGCCCGTTGAATCTGACGCCGCACAAGGTGGACAATTCGTTCGACGTAACCCGGTTTGTGCGGGCGCCGGCGCAGCAGTTGGAGTGGAACCGGCGGACGTTCCCGACGCGGTTCGCGAACCTGCGGTCGGACGGCGTGCGGCAGATCGATTTTTCGGCGATCAAGGCGTTCAACCTGACGGAGAAGGCGGAGATTACGTATCGCTGCGAGTTCTTCAACGGAACGAACCGGCCGATTTTCTCCGCTCCGAACCTGGGTGTGACAGCGGCGAATTTCGGGCAGATCACCAATCAGGCGAATCAGCCGCGGCGCATTCAGATGGCGCTCCGGATTGTGTTCTAGCGCCGGCGGGCGCGCGGACACACTTCGGGCCGGGCGGGTTTCCGCCGGTTGCCGGGCGGCGCCCGGTTTGCGTTGTTGTGGTGGTGCCTCCTGACGCTGATTTCTTCCGGCTCGTGATTGGTTGAGACCGGGCGGCGGAACAAAGCCAATTCGGCTTTCGGATGCGGTCACTTAACCTCCGTGAACCTCCGCGGAGGGTTCCGGGGCGTTGGCGCGCTTGCGGAAGAATTCGATGGCCGGATCGACGAGCATGTCGAAGATGACTTTCTCGCTTGGGTCGGCGCCGAAGTTGCGGGCCCAGACTTGATTCAGCGCGGTGTGGCTGCGGGCGAGAAGACTGGTTTGCGGCTTGATGCGGGGCAGACGCGCGAGGCGTTCGGTCTGGAGGCGGCGCAGTTCCGCCTGGGCGCGGTGATGGACGCGATCGTGGTGGGCGTAGTGCCGCTGGAGGCGGTCGAATTGCGGGGCGAGTTCGGGTGCGATGAGGGCATCGGGGCGGCTGGCGGCGAGTTGGATTTCAAGGAGCCGGACACGGCGCTTGTTCCAGACGGCGTGAAGGAGGTCATTGAAGTGAACCTCCTCAATGGTGGTTTCCGGGGCGAGTTCGCTTGCCAGTTCATCGCGGATCCGTTGGAATTCGGCTTCCTCACCGGGGAGGATGAGGAGTTGGGTGGAGTTGAGACCGTGGCGAAGGGCGTTGCGCGCGACGGCGGCTTTGCCTTCGGAGGTGCGGGGTCCGGTGGAGAGGCGGGCGTTGGCCTGGTTGGCGGCGGCCTGGGCTGGGGTGGACATGGTGTTGGGTCTCCTGGGTTTGAAAAATAAAAAAGCCCCGGAGTTTTCGTCCGAGGCTTTTGGGAGTGGCTGTGCCGACTCGGGTTGATCATAGCATATCGATTCCGAAAATCCCAAGGGATTCCCGCCAAACGATTGATTCCGGGGCGAATTTAGTTCGTGAACGGGTTTTGGGCACCGCGCAAACAGCCGCACCTGCCCGTACGCATTGCCAGGAAGCGGTCAGACTTGGGGAGGTGACTAAGAACCCGCCTGGCTGGAACTCCGTGGCACGCCGGCTTCCATTTCGTTGCGCCGCAGCAGCCTGGCAATCCACTTCGCCGCGTTCATGCCTCGGCTCCCAGCGCGAGTTCCATCGCCGCGGTCAACTGCTTCCAGTGACTCAGTTCCTCCTTCAGGCGCTTTCGCCCGGCGGCTGTCAGCGTGTAGAACTTGGCTCGCCGGTTGTTCTCCGAAACGCCCCACTCCGAATCCAGCAGGCCTTGCGCGTCCAGACGGTAGAGCGCGGGATACAACGCTCCCTGCTCAATCAGCAGATTGCCGCTGGAGGTCTGCTCAATGCGGAGCAGGATTCCGTAGCCATGTTGCGGGCCCAGGGATACGGCCTTCAGGATGAGCATGTCGAGTGTGCCGGGAAGAATGGGCGTGGGCATGGTGTCTCCTAACTTAATTAGGATAGCAGACTCTCTCCTAAGCTATCAAGAGAAGCGGGTCGTTTTTTACGGAGCCGTCATCATCGCGTCATCGCCAGGCGCTATCGTAGGGGCAGAGTTTCCGGGTGGTGCTATTCTCGGACAATGGAAGGGGTTCTTGAATGAAACCGTTGTTGATGATTCTCTTGCTTTGCACCGGCCTGGCGCGGGCGCAGTCGACCTTTGGCGAGATCCGTGGCGTGATCACGGACGCTTCCGGCGCCGTGGTGAACACGGCGAAGGTGACGGCGCGGAACGCGGGCACCGGGGAGACGCGCATGGGCCAGACGGACGCCGCGGGCAACTATGCGTTTGTGAATCTGGATGCGGGCAGCTATGACGTGACGGTGGAGAACGCGGGATTCCGCACGGCGATGGTGAAGTCCGTGGCGGTGCGTGCGCGTGAGATTGCGCGAGCGGACGTGGCATTGGAGGTGGCGGCGGCCGCCGCCGAGGTGATGGTGACGACGGCGCGCCAGGTGATTCAGACCGACACGGCGACGATCATCGATTCGAAGACGTCGGACCAGATTCTGAAGATGCCGGTGAACTTCCGCGCGGGCGGCACGAATTCGGTGTTTTCGGCGATTTCGTTCACGCCGGGGGTGCAGCCGGATTCGGGCGGCGGCAGCATTTCGCTGGCGGGCGGGATGCCCTTCCAGACCACGGCGACGATCGACGGGATTTCATCGATCAACGTGCGCGGCAACGGCATCATCAATGAGATGTTTCCCTCGACGGAAAGCATTGATGAGATCAAGGTGAGTTCGGTGTCGAACAACGCGGAGTTCGCGCAGATGGGCGATGTGACGACGACGTCGAAATCGGGGACGAATCAGATTCGCGGGTCGTTGTACTGGTATCACCAGAATGGCGCAATGGATGCGCGGGATTTCTTTTCGACGCGGACGGGGGCTCCGTTCAAGGTGTCGAACGATTACGGCGGGTCGGCGGGGGGGCCGGTGATCCGCAACAAGACGTTTTTCTTTGGCGCCTGGGAGTCCTTGAAGTTCCGGGCCGCAAGCCAGATCAATGTGGTTGTGCCGCCGGACAACTACCGGAGCGGGAACCTGTCGAGCGTGGCGGCGCCGATTCGCGCGGCGCGTGTCAACAACTTTGAGACACCCGGCATGGGAATTTACTGACGTTCCTCTCTGTCTGTTGGGCTGGTGTCGACCGGCTTGTTGATCCAAACCTCCGATGGCAGGGGCAAAGGCTTGGGAGG
>VFZY01000087.1 GCA_016870915.1 Acidobacteriota bacterium
GGGAGAGGTGTCGAAAGAACTGCTGGAAACAGGCATGTTGTCAGTTTTCGTTTTTGTGCGATGGTCGAAAGAAGCCATCCGCAGGCACTGGCCCGCCCTCGGAAAGGGGATTCTGATCAAATCCGGCACGGGAGTGAGGCGTTGGTGTAGACTGTTGGGGTCCGGGAGACCCAAAATGGAAATCCCGGTTTAGGGCACGATGACGTGGTCGCCGGGCTTCAGTTCAATGTTCTGCTCCATGTTTTTGCCCTTCACCACGTCTTTGTAGTTGAACTTCAATCGCTCACTGCCGCGCAGAATCAGAATTTTCTTCGAGTTGGCGAACTCGCGCAACCCTCCCGAATTACTGAGCGCTTCCAAGATCTTGATCGGGACAGCCATCTCAAAACAGCCGCTCCGGTTGACCTCGCCGCTGATGCAGTACTTCTTGCTGCGGGCAGCCTGTAGCTTCACAAATACTTGCGGATTCTTCATCAGCGTTTGCTTCAAGTCGTCCGTCAATTTCTGCTGCAGCTGCTGGAGCGTCAATCCCTTGGCATCCACGTCACCCAGCAGCGTCACGCTGATCTTGCCGTCCGGCCGCACCACCACCGGCCCCGACATCTCGTTTTCACGCCAGATGTTGATGAACAGAATGTCTTCCACGCCGATCACGTATTGGTTCGGATCGACGGACGGCATCGCAGTCACCTCGGGCTTGGGGTCGGGCAGAATGGGCGGCTTCGGCGGGTCGCTCTCCGGCTTGTTCTGCTCCTGCCCCAACACCGCCCCGGCGGCCAACGCCAGAATCGCGATCCATGTCATGGCTCTCATCGTATCCCTTGAAACCACAAAGTTCTCTACGCTTTCAACTCAACACCGGTTCCATGCAACCCGCGGACGGCGGGCGCCGCTCAGTTCCTTCCGGCGGAGAAAACACCCATCTGCTAGGTCAGATCGGCGTATTCCGGCAAAGTTTCGGACCTTTCTTGATTGTACGACACATAGCCCGAGTTTTATCCCCCTAGCCTTTGGCTAGGCGTACCCCTCTCCGCGGGATGCCCTACCCCAGTACAATAGGCGTAGCGCGGCCATGAACTACTTCCTTGCCAAGACGGACCCCGAAACGTACCCAGTCGAACAGTTTGAAAAGGACGGCCAGACCGTCTGGGACGGCGTACGAAACCCGCAGGCCGTTCGCGCCATCCGTCAGATGGCCCCCGGCGATACGGTCTTCATCTACCACTCCATGGGTGCGGCCGCGGTGGTGGGCTTGGCACGCGTGGTGTCGGCGCCTCGCGACGATCCGAAAAATCCCAAGTCCGCCGTGGTTGACCTGAAGTACCTGGGCCGCGTCGAGCCGCCAGTCTCACTACGAGACATCAAGGCGTCGGGTCTGTTCGATCAGTGGTCCCTGGTGCGGCAGAGCCGGCTCTCCACCATGGCCGCCCCGGCCGAGTTCGCCGACTGGCTCAATGCCCGCCGTCCGGGCCTTCGCTGGTGAGCGCCGCATAGACCCGAGCCACCGGCAATCCGACCACGTTGAAGTAGCACCCCTCCACCCGGTCAATGAACTTCGATGCCAGCCCTTGGATGGCATAACCACCCGCTTTATCATAGGGCTCCTGGCTTAATGTATAAGTCTTAATCTGGCCTTCCGAGAGGTCCTGGAACCGGACGTGGGTTCGTTCCGCAAAGCCCCGGCCGCCCGTCTCGGCCTCAATCCAGACGCCGGTGATGACCGTGTGGGTGCGCCCCGAAAGCAGCCGGATCATGCGCGCCGCATCCTCCCGTCCGGACGGCTTTTCGAGCACCTCGCCATCCACCACCACCACGGTATCGGCGCCCAGCACTCGCTCCCCGGCCAGCCGCTCCACGGCCTGCGCCTTGGCCTGGGCCAACCGGAGAACATAGGCTTCGGGCGGTTCCGCCGGCCGGCGCACCTCTTCCACCTCCGCCGTCCGGACCACAAACGGGATCCCGGCCTGCTCCAGAATCTCGCGGCGCCGCGGTGACTTGGACGCCAGAACGAGCGTAAAAGTACTCACAAAGCCATCGTAACGCGTGCTACAATCGATCTTCCCCCCGCCCCGATGGAACGCGCCGCCCGATTTCTCGCCAAGCTCCGCACAGACGCCGTTCCGGCCGAAGAACTGGTGCGCGCAGCCTGGCCCCTGGCCGTGGGCCGGCGGCTGGCCGAGCGGTGCCAGTTCCGGGGTTACAACGGTAAAACCGTGGTGGTCGAGGTGGAAGACGAGCTGTGGCGCCGCAACCTGATGAGCCTGTCCCGCCAGATCAAGGCCAATCTGCGCGATCGCCTGGGCGAGATGCCGCTCGAGGGCATTGAGGTCCGGCTCGGCATCCCCCGACGGCTGCCCGCCCGGGCCGAGACGGCCCGCCCGCTGGATGATGCGGAGGCGATCACCGACCCGATCCTCGGCGCAATCTACCGCGCCGCCCGGCGCCGATCCACCGCATAGAATAGAACAAGGCATGAAAATCACACTGGACCAAGTCCGTTACGTGGCGGATCTGGCCAATTTGAGCCTCAATGAGGCCGAACTGGCCCGGATGCAGCACGACATGGACGAGATTTTGACCCACATGGACAAGCTGGCCGAACTGGACACGGCCACCGTGGAGCCGATGGCTCAGGTGCTGTACCAGGCTGGCGCCACGGCGACCCTGCGCGAGGACCGGGAGATTCCCGAACGGCTGGTGCCAAACGCCGAAGCGCTGGTGAACAGCAAGACGTCCGGACAGGGTTACTTCAAGGTTCCAAGGGTGATCGAACGCTAGCATGGAAATCGCCAATCTGACCATTGAGAAGGTCCGGCAGGGGCTTGCGGCGCGGGAGTTCAGCGCGCTTGAACTGACGCAGGAAGCCCTGCGTTATGCGCAGGCGGAAAATCCCGCCACGAACGCCTATCTCCACTTCTGCCCGGAACGCGCCGAGGCGCGGGCCCGCGCGGTGGACGGGAAGCTGGCGCGCGGGGAAGACGCCGGGCCGCTCGCCGGCGTGCCGGTGGCGGTGAAGGATGTGATTGTCACCAAGGGCGTCCGAACCACCTGCGGCTCCCGGCTGCTGGAGCACTACGTTCCACCCTACGACGCGACCGCGGTTCAGCGCCTTGAGGATGCAGGCGGCATCATTTTGGGCAAGGCCAACTGCGACGAGTTCGCGATGGGGTCGTCGAACGAGAATTCGGCGTTCGGACCGGTGCGAAATCCGGTGGCGCTGGACCGTGTGCCGGGCGGGTCGAGCGGCGGATCGGCCGCGGTGGTGGCGCAGGGAACGGCGGTGGTCTCCCTGGGTTCCGACACCGGAGGATCGATCCGGCAGCCGGCCTCGTTCTGCGGTGTTGTGGGCGTGACACCCACCTACGGCCGCGTCTCGCGCTACGGGCTGACGGCGTTCGCTAGCTCGCTCGACCACATTGGACCCTTCGGCCGCAACGTCCACGATGCCGCGGTGCTGTTGAAGACCGTGGCCGGGCGCGACGACTACGACGCCACGAGCGCCTTTGCGCCCGTGCCCGATTACACCGCCGAGTTGGACCGCGGCGTGGCGGGCATGACCATCGGACTTCCGAAAGAGTACTTCGCCGGACTGGCCAACGAAAGCGGCGATCTGATCCATCAGGCGGTGAAGGTGCTGGAGTCCCTCGGCGCCAGGATTGTCGAGGTGTCGCTTCCCGCCACGGAGTGGGCCATCTCCTGCTACTACATCATCTGCACGGCGGAGGCGAGTTCGAACCTCGCCCGGTACGACGGCGTGCGATACACCACGCGATCGGACGAAGCCTCGTCGCTGGTGGGCATGTACCGGTCAACACGCGGTGAGGGCTTTGGCGCTGAATGCAAGCGCCGTATCATGCTGGGCACCTATGTGCTGAGCCACGGTTACTATGACGCTTACTACCTGAAGGCACAAAAAGTGCGGGCGTTGATCGCGCGCGACTTCGAGAACGCCTTCCAGACCGTCGACGCCCTGGTGGCCCCGGTTTCACCCTTCCCCGCCTTCAAGCTGGG
Organism: Acidobacteriota bacterium; assembly: GCA_016870915.1. Classification (GTDB taxonomy): domain Bacteria; phylum Acidobacteriota; class Terriglobia; order Bryobacterales; family Bryobacteraceae; genus VFZY01. The sequence goes on from VFZY01000087.1 coordinate 4,012, forward strand.
CGAGAAGATGGCGGACCCGATGGCGATGTACCTGGCCGACATCTACACCGTCACCGGCGACCTGGCCGGGATTCCGTGCATGAGCGTTCCCTGCGGCAAGACAGCTGAAGGACTGCCGGTGGGCATGCAGATTCTGATCCGGCACTTCGACGAGCCGGGCATGTTCCGGGTGGCCGGAGCCTACGAGCGCGCGGTGCGTTAGATTCGAAGCGCTATGCGCCGCGCGGCGGTTCGCCAAGCGCCGCCGCGATGCTGCCCCCATGGGCGGCCAGGCGGCCGGCGGCTTCTTCCCGAGTGCACCTCAGACGCGCCATCAGGATAGCTGTCTTCACATGACGGCCCGACTGCGCCAGCAGGTCCGCGGCGCGCTCCGAATCCACACCGGCGGCGGCGGCAATGATGCGCACCGCCCGGTCCTCCAGCTTCCCATTGGTGGGTTGAACGTTCACCATCAGATTGCCGTACACATGCCCCAGGCGGATCATGCTGGCCGTGGTGAGCATGTTCAGCACCAGTTTGGTGGCCGTGCCGGCCTTCAGGCGCGTGGAGCCCGCCACCACTTCCGGCCCCGGCTTGGGCTCAATGGCGATGGCGGCGCGGCGCGAGAGTTCCGAATCGGGCGTGCAACTCACGCCGATGGTGACGGCGCCCAGTGAGCGGGCATGATCGATGGCGCCCAGCACATAGGGCGTGCGTCCGCTGGCGGCGATGCCCACCAGGACATCGCGTGCCGTGAAGCCCCGGGCGCTGAGGTCTCCCACGCCCGCGGCCGGATCGTCTTCGCTTGCCTCGGTGGCGCGAGACAAAGCCAGCTCTCCACCAGCGATAATGCCCTGCACCAGATCCGGCGGGACGTGGAAGGTGGGCGGGCACTCCGAGGCATCCAGCACGCCCAGGCGGCCACTGGTACCGGCGCCGATGTAGAAGAGCCGGCCGCCGTTGCGGAGCCGCTCGACGATGGCATCCACCGCGGTGGCGATGGGGCCCAGTTCGGCGGTGACCGAATCGGCAACGCGGCGGTCCTCTTCGTTGATCAGGCGGACCACTTCCGCCGTGGGAACTGCGTCAATGCTCGCCGTGTTTGGATTCACCTGCTCGGTGAGCAGACGCTGCAGCATCAGAGGGCGCCGGCCTTGCGCATCGCCTCGCGCGTGGTGTGCAGGCCGATGGTGGCCCCTTCATGCGGCGGAATGTCATTCAACCCGCGGCCAAAGACCTCCGGGCTTACGCCATCCACGTAGCCTATCTTTTTCAGCGCCTGGAAAAACGCGGTGAAATCGATGATGCCCTCGCCGGGCATGAGCCGTTCATTGTCCCGGATCTCCTCCGGCGGCAGTTTGGGGGCATCGGCGGCCTGCACATGCACAATGTTCTGCTTGCCCGCGGCCAGAATGTCCTTCACGGTGTCGCCGGCGTGATGCCAGTGCCACGAGTCCAGCAGCAGGCCGACGTTCGGCCCGCAGGACTTGGCGAACTCAAGCATTTCGGCGGTGCGGTAGATGAACTCGTGGGGGAAGCGCTTCCGCAGGTGTACCGGGCTGACGTTTTCAAGGCCAAAGCGGATGCCGTGTTCGGCCAGAATGGATGCGCAGGCGGAGAGGCGGCGGCGCAACAGCCGGGTCCAATCGGGCTTGGGCTGCTCGGCCGACGGGAGAATCCAGGTGCAGACGCGAGGGCAGCCGATGGCCTTGGCGAACCGGGCGGCGCCCGGCAGCTTCTTCAGACCCTCGTTAAAGGTGGCGTCGTCCTTGCGGAACTCCACCGGCAGGTTCACCACCGCGGGTTTCAGCCGTGTCAGCTTAAGCAGAGCGTTCGTTTCGTCCGCGCCTTCGTCGATCGCCTTGCCCAGGATGTCGGTGCCGCCAAAGCCAACCGTGGCGGCCAGTTTGGCGAACTCGGGCCACTCCACCCGGTTCGCCGTGAGAGTTCCGTTCAGTGCTACGTACATCGCTAGTTCTGCTTGGCGATGATCAGGTCTTTGATCTTGTCGTAGGTGGCTTCGGGAATGATGCCCTTCTGGGTCAACTGGCTCTTGGCGCGATAGGGGCGGCCCGCGATGATCTTGCCCGCGTAGGCATCGCCGATGCCGGGCAGGTTCTTCAGGTCCGTCTCCGAGGCCGTGTTGATATCGACCAGACCCTTGCCGCCAGCCTTGGACACCGTCTCCCCGGCCTTTTCAAGCCCTGTGCCCGTGACGGAGGCGGTTTTCTTGGCGCCCTTCACCGTGGCATCGCCCGCCGTCTTGGCCCCGCTCACCGTCGCGTCCCCCGCCTTCTTGGCTCCGGCGGCCGTGGCGCCCGCGGCTTTGTCGACAGCCTTGCCGGCCTTGCCCATGGTGCGTTCCAGAAGTCCCTTTTTCTTCTCGCCTTCCTTCGACTCCTGACCGAGGAGAGAGACGGCGCAAAGGGCGGCCAACGCCAGGCGGCTGAACTGCGTCCAACGAATGATCTTCATGGTTTCACTGTACCCGGAAGCGTAGCCGGAAGCAATTGCCGCCAACACCGCATCGCTCACCGCATCGCTCACCACATGCCGCGCAACGGAACCCGCCCGCGGCACGTCCTGGTATCATGGTGGTTCTTCCAACCGAGTCGATGGATTCCCACGTGGTCGAGACCCAGTTCGCGCAGTTCCCTTCCCTTTCGCTCGATTGCGGCGCGCAACTCAGCCAGGTGCAGGTGGCGTATGAGACCTATGGCACGCTGAACGCAGCCCGCGACAATGCCATTCTGGTCTGCCATGCCTTTTCCGGCGACGCCCATGCGGCGGGCATCAGCAAGGAAGACGGTAAGCCCGGCTGGTGGGACAACATGATCGGCCCGGAGAAGGCGTTCGACACGGAGCGCTACTTCGTCATCTCCTCGAACATCCTGGGGGGATGCCGGGGCACGACAGGACCGGGCTCCACGGATCCGCTCACCGGACGTCCCTATGGGATGACATTCCCCGGAATGAGCGTTCGCGATATCGTGCGGCTCCAGAAGATGCTGGTGGATCATCTGGGCATTACGCGCCTGCTGGCGGTGACCGGCGGGTCGATGGGCGGAATGCAGGCATTGGAGTGGGCCGTGACGTACCCCGGCGCGGTCGCCTCCACGCTCCCCATCGCGACCACCGCACGCCACGGCGCGCAACAGATCGCCTTCAACGAAGTGGGCCGGCAGGCCATCATGGCGGACCCTGATTGGCGGGACGGCAACTACTATGACGGCGCCCGCCCGGCGCGTGGTCTGGCCGTGGCGCGCATGGTGGGCCACATCACCTACATGAGCGACCATTCCATGCGCGAGAAATTCGGACGGCGGCTGCGCGAGAAGGGCGTTCACGCCATCGACTTTGCGGCCGAATTCGAAGTGGAGAGCTACCTGCGCTACCGCGGCGGGCAGTTCGTGGACCGGTTCGACGCCAACAGCTACCTCTACATCACCAAGGCGATGGATTATTTCGATCTGGCGAACGGGTATGGCTCGCTGCCGGCCGCGTTGGACCGCGCCACATGCCGGTTCCTGGTGATCAGCTTCACCTCGGACTGGCTCTATCCCAGCTATCAGTCGCTTGAGATCGTAAGCGCGCTGCGGAGCCGGAACCGCGACGTGGCGTATTGCGAGTTGCCTTCGAACTACGGCCACGATGCGTTCCTGCTGGAGGTGGAGGAGCAGACCAGCCTGGTGGCGGGATTCCTGGCGGCCACCCACAAGCGGGTGCGCCAATGACGGCGGGCACACGCAAACCGCTGGTTCACGATGTGCTCTCGCGCTCCGATGCGGCCATCATCAGCGAACTGGTTGAGCCGGGGACGAAAGTGCTGGACCTGGGTTGCGGCGACGGCGAACTGCTGGCCTGGCTGGCGGAGCACAAGCAGGTGGACGCCCGCGGCGTGGAGTTGCAGGGACCCCTGGTGCAGAAGGCAATCGCCCGGGGCGTCTCGGTCTATCAGGGCGACCTGGAACAGGGCCTTGAAGACTACCCGGACCACGCCTTCGATTACGTCATCCTGAGCCAGACCCTGCAGCAGGTGATGCGCCCCCTCAACGTCCTGAATCAGATGATGCGCGTGGGCCGCCGGTGCATTGTGGCGTTCCCCAACTTCGGCCACTGGACGGTGCGGGTGTCACACCTGCTGAGCGGGCGCGCGCCGCAAACCCAGCTGTTCCCTTACGAATGGCACGATTCGCCGAACATCCACTTCCTGACGGTCCAGGACTTCGAAATGATGACCGCGCGGGAGCGGTGGCGCATTGAGCGGCGGATCTTCCTGTCGGGCGGCAGGGAGGTGGGCTGGTTGCCCAATCTCGCGGCCGAAATCGCGGTCTATCTCTTAGCCCGGTAAGCGAAGCCAGTCCTTCCCGCGCTAAGCCAGTCCTTCCCGCGCTACGCCAGTTCTTCCTGAATGACGTGCGCGATGCGGTTCACCCAGTGGTCCACCTGCACCTGATCCCGGCCTTCCACCATCACCCGGATCAGCGGTTCGGTTCCGCTGAAGCGCACCAGCACCCGGCCACTGCCGTTGAAGGCCGATTCAGCGGCGGCAATCTCGGCGGACGCGCCCGGCATCTCCGAAAGGGGCCGCTTTTCCTTCACCCGGACATTGACCAGCTTCTGCGGGAACACCTGAAGATCAGCCGTGAGTTCGTCCAGGCTCTTTCCGGTGGACTGCACAACAGACAGAACCTGCAGCGCGGTGAGCAGGCCATCGCCCGTGGTGGAGAGCTCGTGGAAGATGACATGGCCGCTCTGTTCACCACCCAGGATGGCACCGGCGCTCATCATCTGCTCCAGCACGTACTTGTCGCCCACGGGGGCCCGCAACATGCGGATGCCCGCGTTGCGCAGTGCCACTTCCAGGCCCAGGTTGGACATCACGGTGGCCACCACCGTGTCGCCGGCCAGATGGCCCTGGCGCTTCAGTTCGCGCGCCGCCACCAGCATCACGGCGTCCCCATCCACCACCTTGCCGGACCCGGCGACAAACATCGCACGATCCGCATCGCCATCGAACGCGACGCCCAGGTCGGTCCCACGGCTCAGCACCTCACGCCTCAGATTGTCGACATGCGTCGCACCCACGTGAAGATTGATATTGCGGCCGTTCGGTTCGCAGCCCACCGCCTGCACGTCCGCGCCCAGGCGCGTGAGCAACGACGGGCCCAGATGCGACGCCGCTCCGTGCGCGCAATCCACCACCAGGGAAAGGTTCCGGAGATCGGCGGTGCAGCAGGAGGCAAGGAACTCGACATAGGCCTGATCAAGCCCCGGATTCTCCGTCAGCGCGAGAGGCTCCGGCGTGAAATCCCGCGCGGCGATGGCCAGCAAATCGCCTTCCAGCGAAAGTTCCTCGGAATCTGGGATCTTGTAGCCGTCGTGGCCAAAGACCTTAAGCCCGTTGTCTTCGAACGGGTTGTGCGAGGCGGAAATCATCACGCCGGCGGCAAAGTCCTGCGTACGCGTCAGATACGCCACACCCGGCGTGGTGATCAACCCGGCGAAACGGGCGGCCACACCAGCCTTGGCGAGACCCGAGGCCACCTGTTGAGCCAGCCAGGGACCGGACTCCCGGGTGTCCATCCCCAACAGGACCGCAGGATTCCCGCTGTGCCGCGCCGCCCAGTGTCCCAGGGCCTGCCCAAATGCATTCACCGTCTTGGGGTCCAGCGGGTAGTTTCCCGCCACGCCCCGGATTCCGTCGGTTCCGAATAGTTGCCGGCCCAAAAAAGCCTCCGCTCTTATTTACTTTCGATTCTTTTCGAGCGTCACTTTAACCAAAACGACGGGAGAAGCCGCAAAACTGACGTGAGCCTCGCTTACATACGCACTCACATGGTACTCGCGGACGCCTTCGGCGGCCTCAAGTTCCACCAGATCCGTCTGCGCCCGATTGACCTTCCGGACAAGGGTTTCCGGCCCGAGGATTCGAAGCACATCCGGTGTCACGTCGGCGGAGACCATCCGGAAGCCCTCAGGCAGAGAAGCGTACTTCACATCGACAGGCACCTCACGCGCCGTGCGGCGCTCAACCGTCACGCGCAGTTGCGAGGGCACGGCGTTCACGACGCCCAGCCGGGAAGAAAGCCCCGTGATGGTGTCGCGCATGGTGAAAGTGCGTTCGCCCGCCCGGGTCAATGTCGAAAGATCGAGTTGCACCGCGGCGCGCGGACCGGCCATTTCACGAACCGCCGACTGCGGCCCGCGGACCTGCACCATGACCGCCGCCGGAAGATCCGAACTGATCTCCAGGTCCCAGCCGAGATTCCTGTACTGCACAGGCACGGACAAGGTTGAGGTGACCTCCGGATCATTCACCAATACCAGCCACATAAGCCAGGCCACCGCGACGCTGAACGCCTTCCACCAGAAATGGTCGCGAAACATGCGCAGCAGGCGGGTCATGCTCCACGCTCCACAGGCTGCGATTCAACCGGGGTGGGGCGGGGGGCGCGGCCGGAAAGACGGTCCGCCACGCGCTGCGGCGTGATGTCGCGTTCCAGCACGCCGGCCTGGGCGATGGAGATGCGGCCGGTCTCCTCGCTGACGATGACCACGATGCAGTCGCTGGTCTCTTCCGTGATGCCGATCGCGGCGCGATGCCGGGTGCCCACCTTACCCACCACGCCGGGGTTCATGCTGATGGGCAGGAAGCAGGCGGCGGCGGCCACACGGTCGCCTTGAATGATGACGGCTCCATCGTGCAGAGGCGCTTCTTTCTGGAAGATGGCCAGAAGCAGGTCGCGTGAGACCCGGGCATCCAGCGTCACCCCGCTCTCGATGAAAGTTCGCAAACCGGTCCTTCCTTCCACGACGATGAGGGCGCCGGTGCGGGTCTGCGACAGGCGGTCGACGGCCAGTTGGATTTCGTCGATGGCCTCGCGGCGCTCCGCCTGGGCCTTGAATCCGATGAACCAATGGCGGCCGATACGCGCGAGCACCCGGCGTATTTCGGTTTGAAACATCACGATGAAGACGAAGGGCGCGTAGGTGGCGACAGTGCTCAACACCGTGCGCAGAAGTTCCATCCGGGCAACGGTGGCAAGGCCGTAGATCACCAGCAGAACGGCCACTCCGCTCAACACCTGCGCCGCGCGCCGGCCGCGGACAATGGCCACCACCTGATAGATCAGGATGCCCACCAGAAGCACGTCAAGCAGAGCCATCCACGACATGCCGGGCAGCATGGCAAGCAGTTCCTGGGGCGTAGGAATCGTCATGAGGAACGGAACCGGGACGTCGGCGAACAGCGCCCTAATGCTACAGCGCCCTAATGCTTCAGTTTAGCGGTTCTTCAGCTTGGCGTAGACAGCCCGGATGGACGGGGCGTTCCTTGCCTTGTCGGCGCCCCATAGGCCGTGGCCGCCCAGGTCAAGCGTTTCCGCCAGTTGATCGGCGGTCTGGCCGCGCGAGATGCCGGAGCGCACGCCATCAATGATCGCTTGCAGATAGGCACGCTGCCCCGCCAGTGCTTCCTTGCCCCCAAGGAAACCATGGCCCGGAACCACGGTCCGCGGGTTGAAATTCATCAGACCATCCAGCGCCCGGACCCATCCTTCGGGACTGGCATCCGCATCGGCGACATTGTTGCCGGAGCGGCGGTTGACACACAGATCACCGGTGAAGAGAATGCCCTCCTTGGGCAGCCACGCCACCGAATCTCCCAGCGTGTGGCCGGGGCCCACCTTGATCAGCTCGACACGATGAGCGCCATCGTCAAAGGCCATGCGGTCCGGGAAGGCGATCTGGGGATGCTCCAGCCGGACGTCGCGGTATTCCGCGGCCGACCGCTCCCAGGCCGGTGGATTTTTCCTCAGCGACTCCGCCGCGCACTCGGCCGAACAGACAATGGTCGCGCCGGCATCCACAAAAACGCTGTTCCCGTGCGCGTGGTCGCCGTGATAGTGCGTGTCGAAAACGTAGCGGATGGGCTTGTTGGTGGTCTTGCGGATATCCTCGACAATGGCCCGTGCGCCCCAGGGGTAGTTCGCGTCGATGACCAGAACGTAGTCGCGGAAGACCACCCAGCCGGCATTGGCGATAATGCGCTTGTCCGGGTCCGCCTGGCGCAGGTAGACATCGGGCGCCAGTTGGTGCACTTGGCCGGGCCCGGGCCCGGCGGTCTGCAGCGCAAGCACCAGAAGGGCCGCGAAGAGGAACAAAACGATAGCTCGTCGCATCAGGCCCTTAAGGCTATCACACGAAGCGAAAGTCAGGAGCGCAAAGGCCGGCACCATCCGGAAACACGCAGCTGAGCAAGAGCCGGAGCGACTCCCTCTTGCGCTTACTCCTCAGAACGCGGGCGCGAAAAGCCCCGGTTTGTCGAAGGCCACGATGCGCCAGCGGCGGCCCTCGCGCCGCCAGGTGACCCGCGCCACTTCGCGGCGGCGGACCAGGCGTGGAGCGGCCTCGCGCGACTTGATTTCAAGGAAGAGATCGATGGTGAGCCGGCGCTCGCTCTCATCGCCTGTGTCCACCGGAATGGTGAGGCTGACGCTGACATCCGCCTGGGCGATGAGCGCGCGGACGCCGCTGATGATGGCCTCGCGGTCTTCGCAACTTTGGCTGAACATGGCGGTGACCAGATCCGGATTCTGTGTGGCAAAACCCGAAATGCCCTCGGCCAGCGCTTCCCGCACATCGCCCCGGGCATCCGCGCCCAGGTTCAGCGCGGCTGCCAGCAACGCGATGCTAGCTGCGGTAACTCGCATTTTCGCGGATGTAACCTTCGGTGAGATCGCAGGTGAAGAAACGGGCTTCCCCGCGGCCCCGGCCCTGAATGGAGAGCCGGATGAGCGTATCCGGCAGGTCCAGCTTCTTCTTCAGGGCATCTTCGTCAAAAGGCGCCGCCAGGCCGTTGCGGCAGACTGTGACGCCCTGCATCTGGATGTCGGTGCGTGCCGGATCGAAGCTGGCGCCGGAGTAACCGGCGGCGCAGATGACACGGCCCCAGTTGGCGTCCGAACCGGCGATCGCGGTCTTCACCAGAGGGGAGTTCGCAATGGCCCGGGCGATGGTTTCGGCATCGCCCTGCGTGCGCGCTCCGGTGACATGCACCGTGATGCACTTGGTGGCGCCTTCACCATCGCGGGCGATCTTCTCCGCCAGTTCCTCCATCACCCACGCCAGCACCTCGCCCACCACCTTGCGCTCCTTTTCATTGGGCTTGACGCCCGAAGCGCCGTTGGCAAGCACCACCACGGTGTCATTGGTTGACGTATCGCCGTCGATGGTGAGGCGGTGATAGCTGCGGTCCACGGCGGCCTTGAGCATGGGCTTCAGGTGCGCGGCGGAGACGGCCGCGTCCATCATGATGAAACCGAGCGTGGTCGCCATGCGGGGATGAATCATCCCGGCGCCCTTGGTGAACCCGGCGATTCGCACCGGCCCGCCCTTCAGCGGCACTTCCGCCGTGGCCACCTTGGGCACCGTGTCGGTGGTCATGATGGCCCGGCTGGCGGCTTCGAAATTGCCGGGGCCAAGGCCGTTGAACAGGCGCGGCAGTGCGTTCAGAATGAACATGGCGTTCAGTTCAACGCCGATCACGCCGGTTGAGGCGGGCAGAACCTGCTCCACGGGAACGCCCAGCTTGCGGGCCACGCCCCGCGCGCTGGAAATGGCCACCTTCGCGCCGGTGCGCGTGGCGCAGTTGGCGTTGCCGGCGTTGATGAGGATGGCGCTCACCTTGCCGCGCGTGGTCTTCAGATGCGCCCGCGAAACCAGCACCGGGGCGGCCTTCACCAGATTGGTGGTGAAAACGGCGGCGGCCGAGGCCGGCGTGTCGGAGACAATCAGCGTCAGGTCGTCGCGTTGGATCTTTCGAATGCCAGCATAAACGGTTGAGTAACGGTAGCCGAGAGGTAGATGCACGAAGCGGGAGTCTCCCAAAGATTCAGTGTCCCAAAAGTTCGCCGGGCTGAAGTTTATACCCGTTCAGGAACGCTTCGGCGGGCATGCGCTTGCGCCCTTGCGGCTGCAGTTCCAGCACCTCAAGCGCGGTGGCGCCGCCGCACTGCACCAGCAGCGTCTTGCGGGCAGCCAGGATGGCTCCGGGGGCTTGCCCATCGGCGCCGGCCGTTGCGCGGGCCCGTGTGATCTGAAGGGTGTGGCCTCGCAGGGTGGTGTACCCCCCCGGCCAGGGATCAAAGCCGCGCAGCCGGTTCACGATCTGAGCCGCCTCGCGCTCCCAGCGGATGAGTCCATCCTCGCGAGTCAGGATGGGAGCGAGGGTGGCCGCGGCCGCGTTCTGCGGCTCCGGTTGAAGGGTGCCCGCGGCTAGACCCGCCAGGGTCTCAATGAGCAGCCTCGCGCCCAAGTCCGCCAGGCGCGCGGAAAGCTGCGGGGCTGTTTCGTCCGGCGGAATCTCCACCGCCGTCTTGAGCAGCATGTCACCGGTGTCGAGTCCGGCGTCGATACGCATGGTGGTGACGCCCGTGATCCGGTCGCCATTGGCGATGGCCCATTGGATTGGAGCCGCTCCGCGATAGGCGGGAAGCAGCGAAGCGTGCACGTTGACGATGCCAAGGGGTGGGATATCGAGAATGGCCTGAGGAATGATCTGGCCATAGCCCACCACCACCATGCAATCCGGCGCCAGGGCAGCCAGCGCGGCCTGCACCTCCGGGCGGCGCACCCGTTCCGGCTGCATGACGGGCAGCCCGTGGCGCAGTGCGCACTCCTTCACCGGGGAAGATGCCAGTTCCCTGCCCCGGCCCTTGGGCCGGTCCGGCTGCGTGTACACGGCCAGAACCTCATGCCCGGCGGCAAGCAGCGCCTCGAGAGTGGGCACGGCAAAGGCCGGCGTGCCCATGAAGACGGTGCGCATGGGGCGTGGCTAATCCCACTCGCCCGATTTCTGCAGCTTCTTGATCTTGCGCCGGATCATGTCGCGCTTGAGAGGGCTGAGATAGGTAAGGAACAGGACGCCGTTCAGGTGATCGGTCTCGTGCTGAATGGCGCGGGCCAGCAGTTCCTCGCCGGTGATCTCAAACCATTCGCCGGCCGCGTTCTGGGCCTTCACCGTGGCGCGCATGGCCCGGGTGACCGGTTCGCGGAACCCGGGGATGCTCAGGCAGCCCTCTTCGCCCGTCTGCGAACCGTCCGTTGCGATGATCTCGGGGTTGATCAGGACCAGTTTTTGCGCAGGGTCCTCACCGGCCGAGGTGTCGATGACGGTGAGGCGTTTCCCGATGGCGATCTGCGGAGCTGCCAGGCCAATGCCGCGGCCGTGGTACATGGTCTCGAACATGTCCTCGATCAACTGGTTGAGTTCCGGCGTGTTGAAATTCGCCACCGGCTCGCAACGCTTCTCAAGCACCGGGTCTCCGTATTTGACAATGCGGTGAATCATGGTCAGAAGCTCTTCACCTGTTCCAGGTATCCATCCAGGTTACGGCGCGTTTCGCCCAGCGAATCGCCTCCGAACTTCTCCAGGAACGCCTGCGCCAGAACGATGGCCACCATCGCCTCACCAATCACAGCGGCGGCGGGCACAACGCACACGTCGCTCCGTTCATAAGCGGCGGCCGAGGGCTCACGGGTTTCAAGGTCCACCGATTCGAGCGGCCGGCGTAGCGTCGAGATGGGCTTGAGAAACCCGCGGACCAGGATGTCTTCCCCGTTCGACATGCCTCCTTCGATCCCTCCGGCCCGGTTGGCCCCCCGGAAGAAGCGGCGATCGCTCTTATCGTAATGGATGGTGTCCTGCACTTTGGACCCGTAGGCGTGGGCCCCCTCTTCGGCAAAACCCACCTCAACGCCCTTCACGGCCTGCATCGAAACAATGGCCTGCGCCAGCCTTCCGTCAAGACGCGAATCGTAGGTGATGTGGGACCCAAGCCCGGGCGGGACGCCGCGGGCCACCACTTCAAACACGCCCCCAATCGTATCGCCCGTGCGGTAGGCCACATCCACCGCCGCCTTCATGCGCTGCTCGGTCTCCGCGTCCACGCAGTGCAGCAACACCTCATCGCGGGCCCGCAGGTTGGTGAGTTCTTCCCACTGCGCCGGGCGATCCAGTCGTTCCGGTCCCACGGCAATCACGTGGCTCGCAATCTCAACCCCAAACTCGGCCAGCAACAAGCGGCAAATGGCGCCCACGGCCACACGGGCCGTGGTTTCACGGGCGCTGGCGCGTTCCAGGATGTAACGGGCATCCTGAAAGTTGTACTTGAGGCAACCGGCAAGATCGGCGTGGCCCGGCCGCGGCCGGGTGACGGGCTTGCTTTCGCCGTCTTCCACCTGCTCCACCGGCAGGATGTTGGTCCAGTTTTTCCAGTCGCTGTTGCGAATGATGATGGCGATCGGCGACCCGATGGTTTTCGAATGCCGGACTCCCGCCACCACCTCTGCGGTGTCGGTTTCAATCTTCATGCGTCCGCCGCGGCCAAAGCCCTGCTGGCGCCGCCAGAGTTCACGATTGATGGAAGAGAGAGAAACGGGAATGCCGGCAGGCAGCCCGGTCAAAGTAGCGACCAGACACTCGCCGTGCGATTCACCCGCGGTTTCGTAGCGCAGCATGGGAAGGAAAAGGAGGAGACCTGAACCTTCAGGATACCGTGCCCGCGGGCCTTTGCGCAGTTACCGGTTCCGGCGGAAGACCTCAGCCGGTTCGAAGCCGGCCAGGGTGCGGCCCAGCTTCGAATGGGCGGTGGGCCATTCCAGACGCATGTCGGCCACCACTTCGTCCAGCATCTCCATGGTGCAGAGCTTTTCTTCCATCGCAAAGCAGGTAAGCAACAGGTTGTCGCAGACAGCGTTGATGATGCGGGGGATGCCCTGGGTTCGAATGTGAATCTCGGTGATGAGCGCGGGCGGGAAGACCTTCTGGTTGGGCATGCCGGCCTTCGCCAGACGGGTGTTCAGATACTCGGAGACCTGCTGTTCAGAGAGGGGCTTGAGGGCGCAGCGCAGAACAATGCGCTGTTTGAGCTGCCGGAGCTTCGGGTCATCCAGCTTACCGTCGAGCTCCGGCTGGCCGGAAAGGATGATCTGGAGCAGTTTGCCGATCTTGGCGTTTTCCAGGTTGCCCAGCATCCGGACTTCCTCCAGCACGTCGGGATCCAGGTTGTGCGCTTCATCCACAATGAGCACGGTGGTCTTGCCGCGGCTGGCCTGGGTAATGAGAAACTCGTTGAGCGCATTGAGTATCTCCACCTTCGACTTGGCGTTGCACCGCAGAGCCAGTTCATAGGCGATCATTTCCAGAAACTGGTCCGCCGTGACACGAGAGTTGAACATGTAGGCGAACTCGGTGCCCTGCTCAGCCAGCATCTCCCGCAGGCATTCGAGCATCGTGGTCTTGCCGGTGCCTACCTCACCCGTGAGGACGATAAACCCTTTTCGGCTGTTCACGCCGTAGATCAGGTTCGCCAGCGCCTCCTCATGCTGGGGACTCCGGTACAGAAAAGCTGGATCGGGACTGATATTGAACGGATTTTCTCCATGGCCGCGCTGCCGAGGTCCTGGTGCAGATCACCGGAAAGACCCGGAACACCCAGGACTGCGAGCCTCCTCGCATCCGATGCCGTAATTCGTTCAATCCGCGGGACCTCCCACGAACCGATCATTGGTCTGACCAGCAATGCTCCTCCAGCGCTACCAGCCCGGTTATTATAACCATACTTCCGGGCGGGATACCAGGGCCTCTTCCGTACGCGGCCAACGGTGTAGTGAGGGTAAGGCGCCGATCGTTACGAAATTTGTTACGGGCGGGGGCGGGGAGTGGCGTCGCCGGGCGTGAGGCCGATGGCCCACTTGATGGCTTCCAGCCACATCTTCTGAACGTCGGGGCGGTTCCAGGCGTCCTCGCGGTGTCCGAAGGTGGAATAGAAGACCCGGCCCTTGCCGTAGTTGCGTGCCCAGGCAACGGCGAAGTCACCGTCGGTGCGCTTGACGCCGCGGCGTGCGAGGTCGATCTGTTTCTCGTCAAGGCGCATCAGAACCCTCACCCGGTCGCGGGCGAAGTCCTTCACCTGATAGATCTCATCCAGGATGAAGAACTGGCGGGGGAAGTGGCGGGTGGCGGGGAAATCGGGGTCCTCGACGATCACCGGCGCCTGGAACTGGTTCCATGGGTGGAGGTCGAAGTAGCCGCCGATCATCTCGCCGTACTCGGGCCACTGGTAGAGGGTGTCGATGGCGCTGTGGGCGCCGAGGAAGCCCTTGCCGTCTTCCTTGACATAGGACAGGAAGTCGCGCTTCTGATCGGCATCCAGGTCAAGTTCGCCCGTGGTGTAGAAGATGACGGCGTCGAAGTAGTCCAGGTTCTTGGCGTTGCCGTTGAGCTTCTTCTTGGTGATGAGCTGGGTGTCGGTGCGGATGTAGGTATCCCACAGCCCGGACTCCTGGCCGATCTTCCAGATGGTGGCAAGGCCGTGCGTGGTGGCGTCGTGCTGGAAGCCTTTCACCTGGCCTATGGCAAGAACCTTCTTACGGGGCTGCTGGGCCTCAGCCGCAAAGGGCGCGGCGAGGGCGAGAGCGAGAATGGCGCGGAGCTTCATCGCCAGCCATGATAGCTCAGACTGGTTGGAGTTTCTGAACGCGGCGCAGAGTGTAGTATTCGGGACTCAAGCGGCCTTCTTCCAGGCGCTTCCAGTCGTCGTTGACGTGGACCACCTTGCCGCTGACGTGATTGGACCGTTCGGAGGCCAGGAACAGCGCGAGTTGGATCTGCTTCTCCGGGGCGATGCCGCCGGTGGAGCGCACCTGCATCGCATCGCCCCAATCCTTGTCGCCGGCCCGTTCGCCGGCGCGGAGGATCTCATCGGTCATGGCCGTGTACGTCCCGCCGGGGGCCATGCAGTTGATCTGGACGTTGTGGTCGCGGACCTCCTCGGCGACCGTTTCGACGAAGCGCGCAAGGGCCGCTTTGGAAGCGGCGTAGGCGCTGAAGTTGGGACGGGCGGTGAGGGCGCCGCCGCCGCTGAGCACGATGATCTTGCCGTGGCGCCGCTCAATCATGGGCTTGAGGGCGGCATGGACGGCGTTCATGACGCCGTTGAGATTGGTGGCGATGACCTCGGCCCATTCCGCGGGGTTGGCGGAGACCAGCGGCCCGATGGGTCCCTGAATGGCGGCGGCGCAGACCAGCACATGGAGGCCGCCGAAATGGACTCGCATGCGGTCGACGGCGGCATGCACCTGTTCGTAGTCGCGGACGTCGGCGCGGATCTTGAGGGCGTTGCCACCGGCGTGTGCGATTTCGAGTTCGGCGAGATCGAGTTCGGCCTTGCCGCGGGCGAGGAGGCCGACACGGGCGCCCTCCTTGGCAAAGCCCAGAGCGAGGCGTTTGCCAATCCCGCGGCCGGCTCCCGTGACGAGGATGGCCTTGTCCTTAACTGGTCGCACGGTCAGAGTTTAGCACCCAGGACTTCGCGGACCCGGCGGGCGATGATGAGTTCCTCACCCGGCTTGAGGTTGTATGGGAAGATGCCGAGGCCTTTCCACGGCGGATTGAAGAACCGCATGTCGCTGGCCTCAATGGAGGGCGAGCCTTCGCGGAGGCGGGTGACCATCTGTTCGAGCGTGACGCCGAGCTTCGCCTCATCCCACTGGACGGAGAGGCGGGGCGAGTGGCTCTCATCGTTGTTGGTGATGTACTCGGTGTGGAGCGTCGGGACGCCTTTGAGGCTGGCGGCCGCGCGGTCGAGCATGGCGTGCCAGTTGCGCCGTTCGGCGGCGGGGTCGCGCGCGAGGTAGAGTTCGAGGGCGGTGAGGAGGCCGATGATCTCCTCCTTGCCCACCTTCGCGATGCGGGCGAAGTAGTTGTTGGGCGCGCTGTTGGCGTAGGCCTTGGAGATCCACTCCTTCCTGCCCATGAGGATGCCGCTCGACTGCGGCCCGCGGATGTTCTTGCCGCCTGAGAAGGCCACCATGTCGGCGCCCATGCGGACAAAGCGGCCCAGGTTTTCCCGGGGCGGAAGTTCCGCGGCGGCATCGAGAATGACGGGCACGCCCGCCTGATGGGCGATGGCGATGGTCTCTTCGAGAGGCACGGGCGAGTTGAGCGTGTGGTGGCTGCGAACGAAGGCGACGGCGGCGGTGCGGCTGCCGATGGCGGCGCGCATGGCGCCTGCCGACTCGACTTCAATGAGCTTGAGGCCCACCATGCGGAAAGCATGGTCATACATGTTGCGGTGGGACTTCTGGATGACCATTTCGGACTTCATGCCGGTGAGGTCCGGCAGGCGCGACATGCGGGCGCGATCATCTCCCGCGGTGACGGCGCAGGAAGCGAGGCAGAGGCCGGCGGAGGCCCCGCAGGTGACGAACGCGGCTTCGGCGCCGGCGAGTTCGGCGATGCGGGCGCCCACCTTCTGCTGAAGTTCGTGGATGGGCACGAAGTTGGAGGAGGCTTCAGCCATGGCGCGGGAGACTTCAGGCGCCATGAGCGTGCCGCTCAGGGTGGTGATGGTGCCCACCGCGTTGATAAAGGTCCGGACGCCGAGTTTCTCATAGATGGGCGCGGTGCTGAAGCCGGTGCCGGGAGCGGCGAGTGCCGTGGCGGCCGGGGCGGCAAGAACGGTACGGCGCGAAAGACGTTTCATGGTGATCCTTTCCTGGTGGCTAGTATAGCTATGAGGTCGACGATGGTTGAGACACGGTTCGGGCTGGAGTACGGGCAGGGGTCGGTGTATGGCCCCGAGGAAGAAGCGGCGGTCCTGGAGGTGCTGCGCGCGGGCGCGCCGGGTTATGGCCCGCGGTCGGCCGCGTTCGAAGCGGCGTTTGCCGGGTTTGTTGGTGTACCCCATGCGATTGCGGTGAGCAGCGGCACAGCGGCGTTGGAACTGGCGATGATCGCGCTGGGTATTGGGCCGGGCGATGAGGTGATCACGACGCCGCTCAGTTGGATGTCGACGGCCAATGCGGCGGCGGCCCGTGGGGCAGGCGTAGTGTTCGCGGACATCGATCCGCGGCGGTACACTCTGGACCCGGAGAAGGTGGCCGCTCTGGTGACACCGCGAACACGGGCGATTGTGGCGGTGCATCTCTACGGACAGTGCACGGCGATGGACTCGCTGGTGGATCTGGCGCGGCGGCATGGGCTGGCGCTGATTGAGGATTGCGCGCACGCGCCGGGAGCGCGGTATGGCGGGCGCATGGCCGGATCGATGGGCGATGTGGCGATCTTCAGCTTCGGGCAGCAGAAGAACATGACGACGCTCGGTGAGGGCGGCATGGTGGTGACGGGACGGCGGGATCTGGCGCAGCGTGTTCGTGAGCATCGCTGGATTTGCGCCCGTGGCTACGCCCCGGCGGGGCGGTACGGGTTGATTGAGGGCGCGACGGACGAGGACCGGCGCAGGTACTGGCACCTGGAGTTCGACGAGGTGGGGCTGAACCGGCGCATGACGGAGATGCAGGCGGCGGCGGGTCTGGTTCAGTTGGGCAAGCTGGCCGGGTTGAATGCGCGGCGGGCGGAGATCGCGCGGCGCTACAACGAAGGGCTGGCGGGAACGCCGGGATTGGAACTGCCCTGGGTGGACCCCGCCTGTGACCACGCCTGGCATGTGTACTGCGCCCGGGTGGACCGGCGGGACGAGTTCATGACGGAGTTGCTGGAACGGTTCGGTGTGAAGCCGTGGGTACACTACCGGCTGATTCACCTGACGGGCGCCTACCGCGCGCTGGGACATGGGCCGGGCGAATGCCCGGTGGCCGAGGCCCTGGCGGGGCGCATTGTGAGCCTGCCGATTCATCCACGGCTGAGCGATGAGGCGGTGGAGCACCTGATTTCGAGTGTCCGGGCGGTTTGTGGTTGAGGTGCGCCTACAATAGGGTCCATGGCAACCTTTGTGGCGACAGCCGGAGCGGTGCGTGAACGGGCCGAGGCGGTGCCCTGGTATGTGTGGTGCCTGGTGGCGGCAGTGACGTCGGCCATGGTGGGCGGGCACTGGGACATTTCGTGGCACCGTTCGATTGGCCGCGACACGTTCTGGACACCGGCCCATATCGCCATCTACCTGTGCGGCGTGCTGGCGGGCGCCGCCTGCGGGTACATGATCCTGGCCACCACGGCGGGGCGGGGCCCCATCGCGAACGAAGGCGCGTGGGTGCGGATGTGGGGTTTCCGCGGACCGCTGGGTGCATTCATCGCGGCGTGGGGCGGCGTGGCAATGCTGGCCTCGGCTCCGTTCGACGACTGGTGGCACGCGGCGTACGGTCTGGATGTGAAGGTGCTGAGCCCGCCGCACGTGGTGTTGATCCTGGGCATCATGGCCATTGAGAGCGGCGCGCTGATCCTGATTCTGGGCTACATGAACCGGGCGAGCGGCGCCTTGCAGCGGAAGCTGGATGGGCTGTTCCTCTACACGGGCGGCATGATCCTGGTGCTGCTGATGATCGGAATCATTCAGGAGACCGGCCATGTGGGGATGCACAGCGCGCAATTCTATCGCACGGTGGCGGTGGTGACGCCCTTGGTGTTGACGGGGGTTGCGCGGGCAAGCGGACGGCGCTGGGCGGCAACGACGGTGGCGCTGGTTTACATGGTGTTCCTGATCGGCCTGATCCTTGTGCTGCCGCTGTTTCCGGCCGAGCCGAAGCTGGGCCCCGTTCTGACGAAAGTGACGCACTTCATTCCTCCCAACTTCCCGCTGCTGCTGGTTGTGCCGGCGCTGTTTCTGGACATTCTGTTGAGGCGCGCTGGCGGAGCGAACCGGTGGCTGCTGGCCGTGGCGGGCGGCGTGGGATTTGTCGGGGTGTTCGCGGCGGTGCAGTGGCCGTTCGCCAATTTCCTGATGTCGCCGGCGTCGGAGAACGCGTTCTTTGGAACGGGTTATCATGACTACCTTACCGGCCCCAAGGCATACACCATTCTTCGGAAGTTCTGGCTTCCGGAGACGACGCCCGGGGCGTTCTGGACTGTGATGGGGCAAGCGGTGGCGGTGTCGATTCTGATGACACGATTGGGCCTTGCCTGGGGTGATTGGATGCGGAGGATCCGGCGGTGATGCGCAGATGGATGATTGGCCTGGCGGCCGTAACCGCGGTGGCCCATGTGGGGAGCCCCGATGTCTTCCTGGAAGGCACTGCGGGGCCGTACCCGGTGTTCGTGACGATCCGGCCGCCGGCGGTGATTCCGGGCGTGGCGGAGATCGAGATCCGCAGTTCGGCGGCGGATATCACGGCGGTGCGAATCACTCCCACGCCGCTGGCGGGGCCCGGCGCAAGGTTCGCTCCGACGCCGGATGAGGCGGTGCGGTCGAAGGAAGACAGGCAGTTCTTCACAGGATCGTTGTGGATGATGACGACCGGGTCCTGGCAGGTGCGCGTGATGGTTGAGGGGACCCGGGGCAAGGGTGAGCTTTCGGTCCCGGTTCCGGCGGCGGCCAACCGGACACTGGGAATGCAGACGTCGCTGGGCGCGCTGCTGGCTGTGCTGGGCCTGATTCTGGCGTTGGGCATTGTGAGCATCGTGGGGGCGGCATCGCGCGAGGCCCGGCTGGACCCGGGGGTGGCGGCAGGGGATGACGACCGGCGGCGCGCCCGCGTGAAGATGGCCGTGACGGCGGCGCTGGTGACGGCGGCGCTGTATCTGGGCAATGCGTGGTGGACGGCCGAGGCGGACAGCTACGCGAAGTCGATTTACAAGCCGCTGAAGATGAACGCGTCGCTTGAGGGCGGCGGCACGCTGGTCCTGCAGCTTGAGCATTCGGGCTGGTTTCAGGCCGAGTCGCTGGACGACTTTATCCCGGACCATACGCATCTGATGCACCTGTACGTGATTCGCGAGCCGGAGATGGAGCGCGTGTGGCATCTGCACCCCGAGATGACGGGCGGCGGGCGCTTCACGCACGGGCTGCCGGCCATGCCCGCGGGCCGGTACCGGCTGTACGCGGACCTGGTGCACCGGAGCGGTTTTCCGGAGACTCTGGTGGCGGCGATCGATTTGCCCGAGGTGGCCGGCAAGCCTTTGACGGGCGACGACAGCGCGGGGGTGGTGGCCGCGGTGGGACGTGCGGGGGACGCGGTGAGTCCGCTGGCCGGCGGACACCGGATGGTTTGGGAGCGCGGCGCGGAGCCGATTGTGGCCAAGCGCCCGGCGGCGTTCCGGTTCCGGGTGGAAGACAAGGACGGGAAGCCGGCGAGCGGGATGGAGTTGTACATGGGGATGCCGGGGCATGCGGCATTCGTCAAGACGGACCACAGCGTGTTCGCGCATGTGCACCCCACGGGGAGCGTGCCGATGGCGGCTATGGAACTGGCCCGGCAGAGTCTGGCCGGGAATGGAGAGGCCGCGGCGGCGGGACATGAGGGTCACGGGATGCACGCCGCTCTGCCGCCGGTGGTGAGTTTTCCGTATGGGTTCCCGCAGGCGGGGGTGTACCGGGTTTTCGTGCAGGTGAAGCGGGCGGGGGTGGTGGAGACCGGCGCCTTTGATGTGACGGTGCAGTAAGGGCAGGGACCGGGCGTAGGAACGAACCCGGGCTGGGGGTATGGACATAGCATTGGCGGGAGGGATTGCCATGGCGGTGTTGTCCGGTTGACCTGAGCGTGAGGCGGCGTTGGAACGAACCCGAAGCAGGGTGGAGGTCTGGCGGGCGGGCGCGTATGGGGCGTAGGAACGAACCCGGGCTGCGGGTTCGGACATGGCCATGGCGGATGGGGATGCTGTGGCGGGGTTGCGTCGTTGGTGTGAACGTGAGGCGGCGGTGGAACGAACCCGCGGCAGGGTGGAGGTCTGGCGGGCGGGCGCGTATGGGGCGTAGGAACGAACCCGGGCTGCGGGTTCGGACATGGCCATGGCGGATGGGGATGCTGTGGCGGGGTTGCGTCGTTGGTGTGAACGTGAGGCGGCGTTGGAACGAACCCGAGGCAGGGTGGAGGTCTGGCGGGCGGGCGCGTATGGGGCGTAGGAACGAACCCGGGCTGGGGGTATGGACATAGCATTGGCAGGAGGGATTGCCATGGCGGTGTTGTCCGGTTGACCTGAGCGTGAGGCGGTGGTGGAACGAACCCGCGGCAGGGTGGAGGTCTGGCGGGCGGGTGCGTCCGGGGCGTAGGAACGAACCCGGGCTGGGGGTATGGACATAGCCTTGGCGGGAGGGATT
>VFZY01000088.1 GCA_016870915.1 Acidobacteriota bacterium
GGGCAACCACGCCAGGCGCGACCCCGGCGTGGCTATGCGAACATACCATGGGGTCCCGAAACGGATTCCCAAAACCGGAACTTTCTACTTGGCCGGGAATAGGAACTTTCTACTTGGCTCCGACACCTTCTTGCCGGGACGCTCGATCCTACCTTCAGCACCTGCCTTCCGGTCACGGTCAAGTGGAACCAGCCCGTGGAGAGCGCCCTCGACGCCACATTCAAGGGCGCCGGGTTCGTTTCAACGGTCTCCGGCCAGACGCTCGCCGGGGACTACCGGTCAGACGGCGTGTCGGCCTGCGCCGCCACATGGTGGGGCGCCTACGGCCAGAACGAGCCTGATTTCAGTGACATAGACACGTTCACGGTCTCCTTCTACTCGGCGAACGCGGGCCTCCCGGATACCCTGATCACCTCCTACACCGGCCAAGCCGCCCGTATCGGGGCAGGCGTGAACCAAGCCGGCCAGAATGTCTACTTCTACGGAGCCGGCCTGATCGGCCTGTTCGCCGAACTGGCGGGTAGCGACTACTTCCTCTCCATTGTCCACACCGGACATGCATCCTGGCAATGGCACTCGACGCCCGTCTTCTACGGCGCCGACCCGGCGGCCGGCCCGGCCTGGACGCCCCACCCGATCTCTTTCTTCGACGACGAACTGCTTGCCAGCCGGGCGCACGACCTGGCGTTCCAGCTCTGGGCGGCCCCGGAGCCGGGCACCTGGGCGCTGATCGCACTCGGCCTGGCCGGCCTGGCTGCACGCCGCCGCATACAGTAGCCCCGCGCGACCCGCCTTGGGATATGATAATCCCATGCGCCTCTGCCTCCTAGCCCTGCTGCCGGTAATGCCCACGGCGGCACAGCAGCCCGTCACCGAGATCATTCGTGTCGACAGCCACGTCGCCGTTCCCATGCGCGATGGCGTCAAGCTGTTCGCGGACGTCTACCGCCCCCGCCGCGAGGGCCGATTCCCGGTGCTGGTGGTCCGCACTCCCTATGGAACGCAGCGCGAAGGCGCGCATCAGGCTCCCATCTTCTTTGCCGAGCACGGTTATGCCGTGGTTTTTCAGGACGTTCGCGGCCGCTATGAGTCCGAAGGCGCCTGGGACCCGTTCCGCGCCGAGGGTCCCGACGGAGCCGACACCATCGAATGGGCGGCACGGCAGCCCTGGTCCAATGGCAAGGTGGCCACGCAGGGTGGCTCATACCTGGGCAACGTGCAATGGCTGGCCGCCGCCGAAGCCCCGCCGAGCCTGGCGGCCGCTTTCCCCGCCGTGGCCTCGACCAGCCTGTACCATAACTGGGTCTATTTTGGCGGTGCTTTCCGGCTGTCGTTCAACTTCGGCTGGGGCGTGGTCCGGATGCCGTTCCGGATCATGCAGCCGCAGCACTGGCACTCAGCCGCATTCACGCCGCAGGAGATGCGCTACGAGAACATCCTTTGGACCCTGCCGCTCGGCACCTCCGACCTGGCGTCGTCAAACAGCATGGTCCGGCACTACCGCGACTGGATCGCGCACTCCTCCTACGACAGCTACTGGCGGGCGATCAGCGTTGAGGAGCGATTCGACAAGATTCGCGTGCCGGTCCACACTTTCGGAGGCTATTTCGACATCTTCGCCGCGGGCACCATCAACGGGTTCACGGGCATGCGGCGCCACGGGGGCACGCCGGAAGCGCGCAAGGGAAGCCGGCTGATCATCGGCCCCTGGGGCCACGGAGCGAGCCAGAAATTCGGCGAAATGGACTTTACGCCGGCCGCTTTTCGCGACCTGCACCAGGCCGAACTGCGCTTCTACGACCGCCATCTCAAGGGTATCGACAACGGTCTGGACCGGGAAAACCCCGTCTTTCTCTTCATCATGGGTGAAAATCGCTGGATTTCAGCACCGGATTGGCCGCTTCCCAACACCCGATTCACCGATTTCTATCTCTCAAGCGGCGGCAGCGCCAACACCCAGCGGGGTGATGGGCGCCTGGGAACAGCCAAACCGCCGGGTGCCCCGCAGGACCAATACAGCTACGACCCGAATCACCCGGTACCCACGCTGGGCGGCAACAACTGCTGCGGAACGCCCACCAAGGCCGGTCCCTACGACCAGCGCCCCCTGGAAGAACGCCACGACGTGCTGGTCTACACCGGCGACATCCTCACAAAGCCGCTAACCATCGCCGGGCCTGTGCGTATGAAGCTGTGGGCGGCCACCGACGGCCCCGACACCGATTGGGTGGTGAAGCTCATCGACGTCCATCCGAACGGCTTTGCCATGCCTGCCGCCGAGGGCATTCTGCGAGCGCGTTTCCGCAACGGACTGGACCGGCCCCAGCCGCTCTCTCCCAACCAAGCCTACGAGTTCGACATCGACATGGTGGGCACCGGGATCACGTTTCTGCCCGGCCATCGTCTGCGCGTCGACGTCACGAGCAGCCATTTCCCGCAGTTCGACCGCAATCCCAACACCGGAGAACCGCTGGGTGGCTCGGCCCGGGTCCGGACGGCACGCCAGACCATCTTCCACACGCCGGACAGGCCGTCGCGCATCGTCCTTCCGGTGATCTCCGAGTAGCATTGGCGATGCCCGAAGAACATCCGGCACGCGAACTGGCCCGGCGCCTTTCCCGCGAAGCCTGGGCCACCGGCAGCCCGAGCGGCTGGTGGGAGCCCTTCTACCGGGCCGCGGAGGGCGACAAGACCAACGTCCCGTGGGCGGAGAAGGGCGTCAACCCCAATCTGATCGAATGGCTTGACCGCGAAGGCGTGCGGGGCCGCGGCCAGCAGGCGCTGGTGGTGGGCTGCGGCCTGGGCGATGACGCCGAAGAGCTTGCCCGGCGCGGCTTTAAGGTGACCGCTTTCGATATCTCGCCGCGAGCCATTGGCTGGTGCGGCGAGTTGTGGCCAAACTCGCCCGTGCGCTACCTGGTGGCGGACCTGTTCGTAAACCCGCCTGCCGGGCCGTTTGATTTCGTGCTCGAAGCGTACACTTTGCAGGCGCTTCCGGTGCCGGTGCGGCCACAGGCCGTGGCGGCCATCGCGTCCCTGGTGCGGGACCGGCTGCTGGTGATCGCGCGGGGCTGCGACGGACCCGAGCAACAGACGGGAGACATCCCCTGGCCGCTTACACCGGTGGAACTGGCCGGTTTTGAGAACGCAGGGTTGCGCGCACACCGCTTTGAGGACTTTCTCGACCACCGGGATCCCCCGGTCCGGCGTTTCCGCGCCGAATTTCGGCGGGTGGTGGACTGACAGCCTTACGACAGGCGGCGCCCTGGACCAGGACTGGCGTTATCAATACCCCAATGGACTACCCTATATTTTGGGCTACCCCCCTCCAGAGGTGCCCCGGTGGCAAGAGCGGGCAGGGGTCGCCGGAAGCACACGAACTCCCTATTATTCAATTTTATAGAGACGTACGGCAGCGCGCCAGACGAATGTTATTGCAAATTTCCGAACACTGTCTTCTTTTTTCTCAGACACACTTACAGTACCCCTAAAACTGGCATTGCCTGAGAACGTGGCTCATCCTGGATGGTTTGAGCGGCGGCAGGTGGGCACCGCCGTGATTCACAGTGCCTGCTGAGGGGTGCCATCATGAGCGATCAACACACCATCGACATCCGGCCAGACGAACTCACCGCGATCGCGCGGCCCTGGCCAGGCGTGGCAGCACGGCGATCCTCACCGGGCCTCCGCTCAGCCGCTCAAGCACCAGACGCGACCCGCCGGGAAGCCGCAACGGCTCGCGCAACAGATACTCTGTTGGAAACCTCGCGTCGTAGCCGCGCAACCATACCAACGGCTCAACCGCGCCTGTGGGCAGTTCGGCGTAGATTCGCATGGAATCTCCCTTGGCCAGCCGGTCCGCTCGAAGGCCGTCCACCACCACCGGCGCCGCGAGCCTCACTGAGTCCGTGAGCACCATCGCCGCCTGACGCCGCCCACGCCGCGGTTCGTCTTTGAACTTCGGCTTGGGAGGCAGATATTGAGGCTCGCCGTCGGGCGCGCCGCCCTCCACCCAGTCCGAAAGCAGCGCGATCTCTTCGCCCGGCAAGCCGCGGTCATTGCGGAACTCGCCATACCCCTTCACCGCGCCCCAGGGCGGCATGCGGCGCTCAAGAACCTCCTCCTGAATCGCCTTGGCCCAGGGCCGGGCTTCCTCATACGTCAGCAGCGAGAACGCGCGGCCGCCCTCATGGTGGCAGCCCGCGCAATGCTTGAAGACGACGCGCGAGATTTCACGAGTCCAGGTGAGTTTTGTCGTGATGGCTTCGTGGGCAAAGACTGCCGGGGGCGCCAACGCCACGGCAGGCGCCAAAGCTACGGCAGGCGCTAGAGCCAAGACACGCGCTAGCGCGGGGGCCGCCCTCAGGCGCATGGAAAGCTACTGGCCTCCACCCGACGCCGGAATCGGCTTGCGTGTGAACCAGGACATTCTGTCATGCCGGGCATCGATCGCGATATCGATAAAACCGATCATCATCTCCTCCCAGCTCTGCTCGCCGAATCGAACCGTTGCCGTGGGATCCGGATTGTTGGGGTTGTTGGCCGAGTTGTCGAAGTAGCCCGCCACTTCAAGCCGGGTTCCTCGCTCCACCGCCAGCGGCGTTTCGGCGCGGTACGTCAACTGCCAGTTGAAGTCGTACTTGTTCACCTTGAGCAGCGTCTGCTCCTGGCCGCCTTCGGGCGTCAGCTTGTACTCGAACGCCTTGCCGCGCACATGCATGTGCGGGAAAAAGCTCAACACCTTGGCGCTGTTGGGAAACACCATCGCGGCATGGATGCGGTAGTTGGGGTCGCCGGGGGGAATCGCAAAACGGGGATTGCTCGGCATCAACGTCAACACCCGCTCGGTGGGCGGCTCCTTGGCGAACACCAGCCCCACCTGCGTGCGGTCTTCCACCGCTTTGCCGTTCACCGTATAGTGCATCTGAAACACCAGATCGGTGCCCTTCTTGACCAGCTTGGCCAAGCCGGGGCGCCAGATATCCGGAACGTTGCCGGGCGTGTAGATGGTGAGGATCTCATTGTTCGCGCCGCCGATATCCTGGCGCGGGCGGCCTTCGGGGGTGGTGCGAGGCGGAACGAATGGCACGCCCGGCTCGGCTTCTCCACGCAGCCAGTTCGATTCGGGCGGACGCAGAAACACCACCACGTGATGCACCACCTGCCGGGCCGTGGGCCTGGCCTCCACCATCTGAATCCACTTGTCTTCGGCGAGATCGAGCGGCACAACGACGTATTGATAATCCACCTTGCCCGACGCCGGCACCTGGAACGGGCGGGGCATCGAGACGACCATGTCGGGCTGCGGGATGTTCCAGCCTTCGACGAATGTCCGCGGCGCCATCGCCAGCTTTCTGTCGCCTTCCGGAGCACCCGCGTCCACCCAGCGAACCACGGTGTCGATTTCGGCCTGGGTCATCGACCTGTCATTCGAGAACTTCCCGTGCGCCGGATCGGCGAACCACGGCGGCATCTTCCGCGTGGCCACCGCCTGCTTGATTGCCTTCGCCCAGGGCCGCGCTTCCTGATAGGTGAAGAGCGGCATGGGCCCAATCTCACCGGTCCGGTGGCAACTCTGGCAACGGTTCGCCAGCACTGGCTGAACATCCCGGTAGAAGTCCGGCTTGGCGTCCGCGCCCAGCATTGCGCCGGCAGCCGCCAGCGCCATCATGAATTTCCGCATTGTACCCGGTCCCTCCTGTCTATTCGCCGCTCGACGGACCTGCCTGCCGGGGCCGCAGAATCTCCATGGGATTCAGCTTGGCGTCGAAGGCAATATTGAAGAAGCCAAGCATCATCTCTTCCCAACTCTGATCGCCGAACCGCACCTCGGCCTTCGCATCCGGGTTGGCCGGGTTGTTGGCCGAGTTATCGAAATGCGCCGTCGCCTCCAGGACCATGCCGGGACCCAGCATGATGGGCCTAGCGGGGTAATAGCTCAGCTGCCAGTTGAAGTCGTAGCGCGGAACATTGAGCAGCGTCTCGCGCCGGCCGTCCGGGTGCACCAGCCGGTACTCGAACGACTTGCCGCGCAGGTGCATGTGCGGAAGCAGTCCGAACATTTCACCGCTGCCGTGAATGGCCAGCGTGGCGTCCACGCGATGGTTCCCCGCCCCCGGCGGTATGACGAACTTGTCGGTGCCCACCGCCAGCGTCATCACCCGTTCGCGCGGCGGCTCCTTTGCGAAGGTCAGGCCGATCTTCGAACGGTCCGTGTGTTCCTTGCCGTTCGCCGTATAGTGCATCTGGAACACAATGTCGCTGCCCGCCTTGATCAGCTTCGCCCGTCCCGGGGCCAGCATCTCCGGCATCGAACCCGGGGCGTAACCCACCAGGAATTCGCCCTGGCCGCCTTCGGACCGCCGCTCACCACCAGAGTTGTCTTTTCGCCTGGACGGGACAAAGGGCACGCCGGGCCTTGCCCCTTGCAGCCACCGGGAACCCGGCTCACGCACGAACGCGATCACATGGTGGACCACGGCGCGATTGCCCGGGCGCACTTCCGCCGCGCGCACCCATTTGTCTTCCGTAAAACCGGTGGGGATGACAAAGTACTGGTAGTCGATGGTCCCGGAAGCCGGCACCGCGAACTCGGCGGGCATTTCGATCTCCACGTCGGGCTTGCCGATGTTCCAGCCGTTGATGAAAGCCACCGGCGCCGGGGCGTCCTTCGCGTTGCCTTCCGTGGCACCGGTGTCTGCCCACGCGGTGAGCGTGGCGATTTCGGCATCGGACAGGGAGCGGTCATTCGAGAAATGTCCCACGGCGCGGTCGGCAAACCAGGGCGGCATCTTGCGCGTCTGCACAGCCTGCTTGATGGCCTTGGCCCACGGGCGCGTTTCCTTGTAGCTCATGAAGGTCATCGGCGCCGGTTCGCCCGGGCGGTGACACCCCTGGCAACTCTTCTGCAACACCGGAAGCACATCTTTGTGGTAAGTGACCTTGGCCGCGCCGGGCAAGCTCAGACAGCCGGCAAGAACAACGAACTGTAAACGCATGGCAAGAGTTCTCCTCTCTTCTCACTACGAGGCCGGACGCTGGCCGGTTCTCGCCTTCATATCAATTTTGACAGATTGCGCGCCGTTTGTCTGTCGCGGTTTGGGGCGGCGATTTTCAACCGCCAGGCGCCGGGGTCTACGGTACGATGAAAGTAGCCCATGGCAAGTCTGAACTCTTTTGGAGCGGCCGGTGAGTTGCGCGCCGGCGGCCGCCACTACCGCATTTTCCGTCTTTCGGCGCTGGAGCAGGCCGGTTTTCAACTCTCCCGTCTCCCCTATTCCATCCGCGTTCTGCTCGAGAATCTGCTGAGAAACGAGGACGGGCTCACCGTCCGCCGATCGGATATTGAATACGTGGCCCAGTGGGCCGGCGGCGAGGCGCGCGAGATCAACTTCCGCCCCGCGCGGGTGCTTCTGCAGGATTTCACCGGCGTTCCCTGCGTGGTGGATCTGGCTGCGATGCGTGATGCGTTCGCCGCGCTGGGCAAGGATCCGCGCCACGTGAACCCGCTGATCCCGGTGGATCTTGTCATCGACCACTCCGTGCAGGTGGACAACTTCGGCACTCCGGATGCCTTCAACCTGAACGTGGCGCTGGAGTATCAGCGCAACCACGAGCGCTATTCCCTGCTCCGCTGGGCCCAGACCGCCTTCCGCAATTTCCGCGCGGTTCCGCCCGGCACCGGCATCGTTCATCAGGTGAATCTGGAATACCTGGCCAGCGTAGTGTTCACGGACGAGAACGGCATGGCCTACCCGGATTCGCTGGTGGGCACGGACTCCCACACCACCATGATCAACGGTCTGGGCGTGGTGGGCTGGGGTGTGGGTGGCATTGAGGCCGAAGCCTGCATGCTGGGCCAGCCGATTTCGATGCTGCTTCCCGAAGTGGTGGGCTTCAAGCTCACCGGCCAGTTGCCCCCCGGCGCCAACGCCACGGACCTGGTGCTGATGGTGACCCAGATGCTCCGCAAGAAGGGCGTGGTGGGTAAGTTCGTGGAGTTCTACGGCGATGGCGTCCGCGCCCTGAGCCTGGCGGATCGCGCCACCATCGCCAACATGGCGCCCGAGTACGGCGCGACTATCGGTTTCTTCCCGGTGGACGAACAGTCGCTGGCTTACCAGCGCCTGTCGAACCGGCCCGCCGAGTTGGTGGACCTGGTGGAGGCCTATGCGAAAGAACAGGGCCTGTTCCTGACCGCCGGCGCACCCGATCCGGTCTACACGGCCACTCTGGAGCTGGATTTGGGGAAGGTGGTTGCCTCCATGGCTGGACCGAAGCGTCCGCAGGACCGCCTGGAACTACCCCAGGTGAAGAAGAACTTTCTCGACACCCTGGGGGCCGAACCTCGCACCGGACGAACCTCCATCGATGGCGCGGAGGTGGATGTGCCCGAAGGCGCCGTGGTGATCGCAGCCATCACCAGTTGCACCAACACCTCGAATCCTTCCGTGCTGATGGCAGCCGGCCTTCTGGCGCGCAATGCGGTGGCGCGCGGCCTTACGGTGAAACCGTGGGTGAAGACGTCTTTGGCCCCGGGCTCGAAGGTAGTGACCGATTACCTTACCGAGAGCGGCCTGCTCACTTCGCTCGAACAGTTGAAGTTCCATGTGGTGGGTTATGGCTGCACCACCTGCATCGGCAACAGTGGTCCGCTGCCTGATCCGGTGGCCGATGCCGTCACGGGAAGCAAGCTGGTGGTGGCCGCCGTGTTGAGCGGCAACCGCAACTTCGAAGGCCGCGTCAATCCGCTGGTCCGGGCAAACTATCTTGCCTCGCCGCCGCTGGTGGTGGCCTATGCGCTGGCGGGCCGCGTCGACGTGGACCTCACCACGGAGCCACTGGGAACCGACGGCGACGGGCGCCCGGTGTTTTTAGCCGACATCTGGCCGTCGAACGAAGACGTGCAGGCCGCCGTCAGCCAGTACGTCACCCGAGATCAGTTCGCGCGCGAATACGGCGCGGTGTTTGAGGGCGACGCCGCCTGGCGCGGTGTCAAGACCGCCACCGGTGACCGGTTCCAGTGGGACGCCGGTTCCACCTACATCAAGAAACCGCCGTACTTCGACAACATGGGCGAACCGGCCGCGTCCATTGGCGACCTGGCCGGTCTGCGCGTTCTGGCCCGCCTGGGGGACTCGATCACGACGGATCACATCTCGCCGGCCGGCTCCATCGCCAAGGACGGACCCGCGGGGCGCTTCCTGCAGGGACTCGCAGTGACACCCAAGGACTTCAACTCCTACGGCGCCCGGCGCGGGAACGACGAGGTGATGGTGCGCGGAACCCTAGCCAACATCCGGCTGAGAAACGAAATGGCGCCCGGCACCGAAGGCGGCTGGACCACGCATGTGCCCACCGGCGAGCGGATGTCCATCTACGATGCGTCGGTGAAGTACCAGAAGGACGGGACGCCGTTGCTGATCCTGGCGGGCAAGGAGTACGGCAGCGGCTCCTCACGCGACTGGGCGGCGAAAGGCGTGGCGCTGCTGGGCGTGCGCGCCGTGATCGCCGAAAGCTTCGAGAGAATTCACCGGTCGAATCTGGTGGGCATGGGCGTGCTGCCGTTTGAGTTCACCGGCGGCGCAACGCGTGATTCACTGGGCCTGACGGGGAATGAGGTGTTCTCCATCGAAGGAGTGGCGGCCGCGGTGGCCGGCGACGGCATCGCGACGGCGCGAGCGGTGGCGAGCGATGGGAGCGAGAAGGTGTTCAAGGTACGCGTGCGGATCGATACTCCGGTGGAAGCGGATTACTACCGGAACGGCGGAATCCTGCCCTATGTCCTGCGCCAGGTCGCGGCCCGGGTCTGACGCCCCGAGGCCAACAGACGATCCTTCCGCCCATCGACCGGGCCCCTCGCGCAGTTTGTTGCACAGTCGAGCTTTGTGGTCACTTTCGGCGCACGGCTCTCGCGCGATTGGTGTGTCCCGTTCCACGGCCCGAGAAGCAATTTGGCCGCGCTGTTTCAGAAAGCGTTTTTCCAGGGCCCTGCGCTGCGATTGAAGCGCCTGCCGCAAGCCGTTCAGGCCTGCTGAGTGCGGGGTTCCCTGGACTGGTGGTCCGGCTGGAGTTGAAGAGGCAGCCGGAGGCGGAAGCAGGCTCCAGGGGATTGGAGGGGCTCCGCCCAGAGCTCTCCGCCGTGATCGAGGAGGG
The DNA here is from genome assembly GCA_016870915.1 of Acidobacteriota bacterium. Taxonomy (GTDB): domain Bacteria; phylum Acidobacteriota; class Terriglobia; order Bryobacterales; family Bryobacteraceae; genus VFZY01. Next base: position 10,156 of record VFZY01000088.1, read on the forward strand.
TCTGGCGTGAGAGCGCGAGGCCGAGGCCGAGGCCGAGGCCGTTTTTCTTGCCGGTTGTGGCGAAGGGTTGAAAGAGCTGGTCGCGGATGGCGGGGCTGATGCCTGGGCCGTTGTCGCGGACTTCGGCGACCACCTGATCGCCTTCCAGGCGGGCGGTGATGACCGTCCGGCCTCCGTTGGGCATGGCTTCGATGGCGTTGTGAAGCAGGTTCTCGAAGACGCGCTCCACGCGGGCGCGTTCGACGGAGACTTCCAGTTGCGGCGGCACATCGGCTTCAATGCGCACCTGGCCGGCTTCGGCTTCGGCGGCGACGGCTTCGGTGGCGGCGCGCACGATTTCATCGAGGCAGCAGAGTTCGCGGCCGGCGCTCTTGCCGCCTGCGACATTGACCAAATCCTGAAGCAGTTCCTGAATGCGGCGCGAGGCACGGTAGATGTTGCCGGCCAGGCGTTTCACCTGATTGGGCGCCAGATCGGAATCGACCATCATTTCAGCGCCACCGTAGACGGCGGCCAGGGGGTTGCGCAGATCGTGCACGATGGAACTGGCCATGCGGCCGATGGTGGTGATACGTTCCTGGCGAATGAGCTCTCGGCGCGCCAACTGGAGCGAATCGCACATGCGATTGAAGGCGGCGGCGAGGCGGCCGAGTTCGTCCTCGGACTCGACGGGAACGGTAGAGTGGTAGTTCTGGCGGGCCACCTCAGTGGCAGCCTGTTCGAGCCGGCGGACGGGACGGATGATGATGCGCGCGAAGAAGTAGGTCAGTACGAGACCCGCCAGCATGGCGACGGCCCAGATCCACGCCAGGTCCTGGAGCATGGCGGAGACGCGCAGTTTGGAATGTTCGAGGGAACGGAACACGCGAAGGGCGCCGATGGGTTTGCCTTCAAGATCGACGAGGTCCTGGACGAGAGGGACGTACTCCACGGCACCGGCGCGGGCGAGCCCTTGAGGCAGTTCACCGGCGAGCGCTCGCGACACGTCCGGCGGCATGGACGAAGCATCCACCCGGCCTCCGGAAACGAAAAGGAACTCGCTGCCTCCGGTGGAGGCCTTGAGGCGCTGGGCGACGGCATCGTCCACCTTGAAGCCGGCCAGCAGAACGCTGATGAGCGCGGTGCCCTGCCCCGAATCAACGTAGACGGGCGTGACGATGAGTTGAAAAAGACCACCATGGGCGCGAACGAAACCCGAGACCTGGTTGGGGAACCGGGCGTGCAGGCCTGCGACGACGGGCCAGTCCATTTCTTCGGTTGGGGTGAGTGAGGCAACGAAGCGGCCGGTGGGATCGGTGACGGTGAAGAAAGAGCTGCCGAGCACCTGTTCGGAGATTTTGCCCAGCACCTCAGAAGCGGCGTCGCGAATGGTGGCGGCATCGCGCACACCGAAGGCGGCGCGGACGTTGGGCAGGCTGCTCATGACGCCGGCGACAGACTGGAGGGTTTGGGCGCGGGCATTCCAAAGTGATTCGTAGGCATCAAAGCTGGCTCGCACCTCACCTTCGAGGGTTGCCGTGGTGGAAGCCACCACGTTGCGTTCAATGAAGAAGCCGGTGGCAAGGAACAAGAAGGTGATCACCAGGCCGGCCGGCATCCAGATGCGTGCAAGGAGCGGCAGGCGGCGGAAGTTCATCGGCGTGTTCCCGGATAAGCGGCGTTGTCGGCGGGCGGACCCTGATACTCCTGGCCGAACTTGTTCTTATGCGGGGCCTCGATGTGTCCGCTTTCGGAGATCCGGATGGCGGGGACGGAGGCGCCGTCGGGTCCGGCTGTGAGGCGGCGTTCGAGCGCTTTGAGCGTGGCTTCGGGGGCACGTTCGTGGAACAGCCGCAGAGAGTATTCACCCGGCGGAACGTTGGGTATCTCGAAGCGGCCATCCCGGGTGGTGAGAGCGTACAGGGCGGTGGGCACCACAACGATGACGGCGCTCATGGTGGCGTGAATATTGCAGAAGACGCGCACGGCTCCCTCGCGGCGGAAGGTGACTTTTTGGGTGGACCCGGGGCGGTAGAGCCCGGTATCGAAGCGCTGGCCGGCGAAATTGGAGAAGGCGTTGTGGAAGATGGGATCGAAGTTGGGGAAATCGACCGTGGAGCCAGCCGGAACGATGGTGATGTGGGGAGTGAATCGCTTGCCGCGCTGAACGATGGTAGCATCGCGAGGCGCCGGTGGCGCGGTGGCGGGGACTGGCTCCAGCCACACGGCGACGCCGGAGAAGTCTTTTTTCTGGACGCGGGGATCGCGCGACTCGGCCAGTTCCACGGAGCCCGACACGTGGCCGGCGTGGAGAAGCGAGGCGGCCAAGGCCGCGCTAGAACAGATACGCAATGCCAAGGTCATAGCGATTCACGCGGCGCAGGCCGGGTGCGAGATAGTTGGTCCGGATCTGAAGGGCTTCAAAGCCCACCCGGACGTTGGAGTGGAACTGATAGATGAGGTTGGCCATGCCATGGCGGTTGCGGCCGATGCCACCGGCGGGAAGGTCGGCATCACGGTCGTCGTGGATGCCGGCGGCCAGATTGAGGCGAAGGCGGTTGGTGAGGAGCCAGGACGTCTGGCTCCAGCCGCCTTTGGAGCCGACGGAGAAGAGCGCGCCGGGGCCGCGGACAATGACACCCTGACGGAGACCGCCGAAGTGGGCGATGTTCTGGCCGGTCCAGGCTGTTCCGGAGAACTCGAGACGGCGCCAGGGGTTGGCAAACCAGTCGATGGAGACGACGCTGGATGGGGTGGTGGCCGCGGCGGCATGGGTCTGGCTGCGGTGGAAGCCCGGGGCGATTTCGATGCGGCGCTCTTCGTCGAAATCGAAGGACCACTGAAAGCGTCCTTCGAGTCCGGGGCGGCGGCGCTCGAGTGAGGCGGCGAAGGCGGGCGGCACGCTGGTGATGTTGTCCGCGGTCTGAAGGATCCCGATCTGAGCGGTGAGAAGTTGACGCTCGCCGAGAGTGATGCGTTCCTCGTAGCGGACCTGCGGCTGCCATCGCCAGAGATTGCCGGCGGCGGTCATGGGCGAGATGCCGACGTAGGCGAGAGAAGTGGGGTCGCGCGGAGCGAAGATGGGTTTCTCCTGGCCGGCGAGGAGGCTGCGGCGTTTCCAACGCAGTTCGATGGCGCCGGTGCGCAACCGGGCGAAGGCGTTGAGGGTGTCTTCCAGGCCGCCGTTGTAGAAATCAAAGTTCGCGAAGCCGTGGACGGTGGCGCCGCCCAGAACCTGGGGTCCCATGAATTCGAAGCCGATGATCGATTGGCGCATGGAGCCGCCACCGCTGCCGATGGCGCGGGGCGCGGCGGCAGTGACAAAGATGTCGTTACCGGCAGCCTGGCGGGTACCGTGGAAGGCGTTGAAGAGAGCCATGCCGGTGATGCGGAGCGGGTAGCGCTGGCCGGCTTCCACTTTGGTGGCGGCCTGTTCCTCAATGCGTTTTTCGGCGATGTCGAGGCGCTCGTCGATTGGCCCGCCGGCGGGAGATGCCACGCTGGCGCCAGGCGGTGCGGCGGCGGCGGCGCCGGGCGCGGGCCCGATGCGTTCGCGCAGCGCGTCCAATTCCTGGCGCAGGGACCGGTTCTCCTGTTCCAGCCGCTCCAGGCGGGACAGGATGGCCGCGAGATCGGGGCTTTGCGCCGCGGCGGACGGCGGAGTGAGCGCCAGCGCCGCGAGCAGACTAACCTCCTTGAGCATTGAGCAGGGCCTCCAGTTTCGCTTTCACCTCACCCGGAGAGAACGGCTTGGGGAAGAAAGCCGAGGCTCCCAGCCCCCGCACGCGGCCGGGAACCGCCGGATCGGTGTCTCCACTAATGACAATGACGGGGCGTGGATGGAACGCCCCCTCTGTTTGCAGCTTTTCGAGCAGTTCAAAGCCGTCCATGCGCGGCATCTGAAGATCGGTGACGATGGCGCGGACCCGGGCGCCACACTCGCCGGACAGGACGCGCAACGCCTCCAGGCCATTGCGCGCCGGTACAACCGTCCCCAGGCCGTCGAACGCCACCGTGAGGGTGTCGGCAAGGTCTCCGGAGTCTTCCACAACGAGGATCACGTTGCTCCTAGCTAGGGCAGGAACCGGTAACCCACGCCATGAACGGTGATGAAGTGGCGCGGAACGTTCGGTTCAGGTTCCAGCTTCTGGCGGAGTTTCACGACGTGGGCATCCACCGTTCGCGTGTTGGGAAAGGATTCATAGCCCCACACGGAGTTGAGGATCATGTCGCGCGTGAGTGCCCGGTCTGAATTCTGCAGGAAGTAGATGAGCAGGTTGTACTCGGCGGGAGTCATCCGCACGTCTTCTTTCTTGCGGGTGACAACGCGGCGTTCGATATCCACTTCGACGTCGCCGAAACGGAGCACTTTATGAGAGCCGGGTGCGGTGCGGCGAAGCACGGCGCGAATGCGGGCCAGCAGTTCGCGCGTGCCGAAGGGTTTCACCACGTAGTCGTCGGCGCCGATTTCAAGCAGCAGCACTTTGTCCACTTCGTCGCCGACGGCGCTTTGGACGATGATGGGCGTGCGGACGTTGGCGGCGCGGAGTTGCTTGCAGATCTCGACGCCGCTCATGCCGGGAAGACGGAGGTCGACGAGGATGAGATCGGGCTTGGTGGTGAGAGCGCGGTCGAGACCGGTGCGCCCGTCGTCGGACTGGAGCACGCGAAAGCCCTCCTGTTCCAGCATGGCGGCTATGGTGTCACGCAGCTCGGCGTCGTCATCGATGACCAGTATTGTCTGCATCCTGAAGCTACCCGATTGTATCCAGAAACGAGGGATGGGCCGGGCATTTTCCACCGAGCATTTTTCACTGGGCATTTTTCACTGCACCGGCGGACAGGCCGGCCACGGTACCATGAGGATAGACCCAAACCCAATCGAAGGATCGAATTCAAGGACGATGTCACGAAGCCTCATTACGCTATCGTTGTGCGCCTCGGCGCTGTTTGGACAGTACACGGTGCAGCCTGCCGGTGCGCCGCCGGCGGAGTTGGACCCCGCGGTGACGGCACTGCTGGTGAAGGACGGCGTACGCATTGTGGATGCGGGCGGCAAGGCATGGTGCGAAGTGTGGGTGCGCGCATCGGCTCCGCCAGCGGCGAACTCCACCGAGGAGAACGTGTCGTTCACCACGGTGCCGCACGGGGTGATCATGGGTGCCATCCGGTGGCCGGCGAACGGCTATGACCGCCGGGGCCAGACCATCAAACCGGGCGTCTACACGCTGCGGTATTCGAATTTCCCGGTGAACGGCGATCATCAGGGCGCGGCTCCACAGCGCGACTTTCTGCTGATGTTGCCGGCCGCGCTGGACAAGGACGCGCAGTCAACGCCGGACTTCAAGCATGTGACGGAGATGAGCGCCAAGGCTTCAGGAACACCGCACCCGGCGGTGCTGAGCGTTTGGAAGGTGGAGAGCGATTTCAAACCGGGGTTCGCCCAGGCTGGCGAGACGGATTGGGCCCTTCAGGTCAAGATCGGCGACCTGCAGTTCGGCATCATCCTGGTGGGGAAAGTGGAAGGCTGAGCCTAGTCTCGGTTTACCAGGCGAATTGTGTACCCACGCCCGATTCCAGCGCCCGCTGGTAGATGAGGCGGGCGGCGGCAATATCTTCAATCGCAAGGCCGAGCGATTTGAAGATGGTGATCTCGTGGGCATCAAGGCGGCCCGGGAGACGGCCGGCCACAATATCTCCGAGTTCGCCCGCGATCTGGTTTTCGGTCATCCAGCCTTCCTCGATACTCTGAATGATGTCGCCGGATTCCGCCAGGGCGGCGGCCCGTGAATCGACGATGACGCGGGCATGGCTGAGAAGCACGGGGTGCATTTCGCGCTGATCGGGGCGGCAGGCGCCGACGGAGATCACGTGGGTGCCGGGTGTGATGTCGCTGTCTTCAATGACGGGCTCCCGGGCGGAGGTGGCAAGAACCACCACGCTTGCTCCGTCCACGGCCTCTTCCTTGCTGGCGACGGCGCGGGCACCGTGGAAATCGCCGGGCTCCAGACGCGGGCTCCAGACTCGGATATCGGTGAAAGGCCGCCCCAGCGGCAGCAGAGCCAGATGGCTCCGCGCCTGGACGCCTGCGCCCAGGATGGCGAGCGAGGAGGCGTCTTCGCGGGCCAGCAGGCGCGCCGAAAGCGCGGAAACAGCCGCTGTGCGCAAGGCAGTGACGGCCGCGCCGTTGATCAAGGCCTGGAGCTGCCCGGTGGCGGGGTCCAGAAGCAGAATGGCCGCCTGATGGGTCTCAAGGCCGAGGTTCGTGTTGCCATGGCACACGGTGACCGCTTTTAGGCCCAGAGCCGGCGCCGAGGGCCACAAGGCGGGCATGAACGCGGCAAAGTCGCCAGGCGTGCCGAGCGAAAACGAGGGGCGCAACGGCTGGGTGACTGCGCCGGAGGAGAAGTCACGGAGTGCCTCGGCCATGGTGTCGATGAGGGCGGCGGGTTGGAGAAGGCCGCGGGCTTCTTGGTCGGTAATCAGGATGGGCATGAAAGACGAAGACGAAGGAGATTGAGAGCGGTCTGGGCGGCGAGACCACGGATGCGTTCGCGGTCACCAAGAAAGCGGAAGCGCCTGGCTTCAACGCCTTCGGCCGAGGCAAGACCGATGACAACTGTGCCGGTGGGAACTGCTTCCGTGCCGCCGCTGGGGCCGGCGATACCGGTGGTGGCGAGTGCGTAGGTGGCCCCGGTGCGGTCCCGCGCCCCGGCGGCCATGGCGGAGGCGACGGCCTCACTGACCACACCGTGGGTGGCGATGACCGCCGGCTCAACACCGAGAAGCGCCGTTTTCATGGCTTCCGAGTAAGTAAGGAAGCCGCCGGCGAACCAGGCGGAACTGCCGGCAACGCTGGTAATGCGTTCGCCAAGATGGCCGCCGGTGCAGCTTTCCGCCACGGCAACGTTGGCGCCGGCATCCAGCAGCAGCTTGCCCACCGCGGTTTCGAGCGGATCGCCGTTGCGCGAATAGACGCGCTCACCCAGCAGTTCGAGGATGGGGCCGGCCACTTCATCGCACAGGCGCTCACCCTCTTCGAGGGTTTCGCAGCGGGCCCGCAGATGGATTTCGACGTCACCGGGTTTGGCCAGTATGGTGGTGACGGGGTTCGTGTACCGGGTGTAAACGGGCGCGATCAACTGATCGAGGTCGCTCTCGCCGATGCCCGCGCAACGGAACCACCGGCTGCTGATCACCAGCGGCGGCACCAGTTGCTGAAGCCTGGGCAGGCAGTGATTGCGGAACATCGGCATCAGTTCCTTGGGCGGGCCGGGCAGCAGCATGACGGCCGACGGATGATCCGTGCGAAGCCAGAGGCCCGGGGCAGTGCCGCGAGGATTGTCCAGCACTTCGGCGCCGTCGATCGCATAGGCCTGGCGGAGATTGTTGGCCGCCATCCTGCGGCCCATGCGGGTGAAGAGATCATGGATGCCGTCGAGGATCTCCTGGCGGAAAGTCAGCCCCCGGCCCAACGCTTCCGCCACCGCATCGCGCGTGACATCGTCTTCGGTAGGCCCAAGGCCGCCGGTGAGGATGACGACGCCGCTACGCTCCACGGCGGCACGCACTGTTTCGGCCAGGCGGGTGCGGTCATCTCCGATAACGCACTTATAGACCACCTCGATGCCCAGAGTGTTCAGTTCGCCCGTCAGATAGAGCGAGTTGGTATCGACACGCTGCGGCGTGAGCAGTTCGGACCCGACGGCTATGATTTCGGCGTTCACGGTGGCGCGTGGCTTAGGGCAGCGGCCGGCCCTGGATGCCGGCATCGACACGGTAGAGCGAGTTTGCGGTGGCAACTAGCATGGAACGGGACGGCAGGAAGGCCAGCCCGACGATGGCCGGACCGGACAGGAAGAACTGCGCTTGGCCCGCGCCATCAATGCGCACCACGCCGCGGCGGCCGTGGAGCGAGGCGGCCACATAGAGGTTGCCGGCGGAATCGAAAGCCATGCCCTGCGGGCGGCCGAGGCCCCGGTAGAAGGTCTCCACCTCGCCCTGCGGCGAAATGCGATGGACGCAATCGAAACTTGATGTCGTGGGTCCGGTGACGTAGAGATAGTCATCGGGGCCAAAGGCAAGATGATAGGCGGAGATGGACGCTTCGAGGGTGGCGAAGACGTAGATCTGGCGCGTGGGGCTTACCTTGAAGATGGTGCCGCTGCGATCGCCGACAAAGAGGTTGCCTTCATGGTTGAACGCCAGGCCTGTGGCTGTGCCCATGCCCTCGACATAAACGGAGGTGTTCCCGCTGGGTGTGGCCTGGTAAACGATGCCATCGTGGCGGGATGAGATGTAGAGCTGCCCGGATGCATCCAACGCGAGACCGGTGGCATTGGTGACTTCGGTGACAAAGGGACGTACGGCGTAATTCGGATCGATCTGATAGACGGAAACGGGCGCCTTCTGGCCCCGAGGTCCGCTGAAGGTGGCGTAGATGGTGCCGAAAGGATCGACGGCGGGGTTGGCGACGGGATGCAGGCTGTCGGCGATCTGGATGCCAATCTCACAGGTCCACGGGGCGCTGCCGCGATCCTGCTGGGCCACGGTGAGCTCACCCACGGAGGCAGCCTCCGGCACGCGCGCAATCACCAAGCTGTCGGAACCGATGATGACCGGCGCCTCCACATCGCCCAGGCGCACCTCCGGGCGGAGAGAACCAGACAGGCTGCGGCCGCGGATTTCGAATTGGCCGCCGGGGATGGCGGCGCCTGGCGTGACGGAATAGATTTCGGGCTTCGATTCGGTTCCTCTACGAAACGTCATTGTTCCATTATCCCTGAGTGCCAAGCGCGGGGACAGCGAAGGTGAGCAGGCGCAGGCCGAGCGCACCATAGAGACCCGCCATCATGTCGTCGGCCATGATGCCCCAGCCAGCCGGCAGCGCCTCCACTTGGCGCACCGGCCAGGGCTTGGCGATATCGAAGAGACGGAACAAAGCCAATGCCGCCAGCCACGTAGGCCACTCCAGATTCACGGCGCCGGCGAGCGTCAACCACTGGCCGGCCACCTCATCCACCACGGCAATCTGGGGATCCTTCCGCCCCGTGATCCGGACCAGACGCGTGCAGGCCCACACCGCGGGAAAGAACAGTGCCCAGGCAAAAACGGCGAAGTGCGCGGCCTTTATGGCGGGCCAGAGGTAGACCGCGCCCGCGCCCAGCAGGAGGGCGGCGACAGAGCCGGCCGTACCGGGGCCCTTGGGCCACAGGCCGCAGCCGAACCAGGTGGCGATCAGCCAGGCGATTCTATTCATCGTGGTTGGCTTGGGGTTGAAATTCGATGGCCGGAGCGTGATCCGGAACGCGATACTCTTCGGAGGCCCATGCGCCAAGGTCGAGCAAGCGGCAGCGTTCGCCACAGAAAGGAAATTCGGGCGCCGGGTGCGTCACCTGGCCACGGCAGCGGGGGCAGCGAACGGTCATATGTGCTGGGCGGTGGGCCGGCGCGTGCCGATGTTGAGGATGGGGAACGGGTTGGAAGGCCGCGGTGGAGCCAGCTCCGCGGGAGCGTCGATCAGTTCGCCCACCAGATCGTAATCGTGCGCTTCGGTCACACGCAGGCGCCGGAACTGGCCGGGGAACGGCTGGACGGAACCAAAGTCATTGATGAGGCAGACCCCATCGATTTCGGGTGCCTGGGAAGGCATGCGGGCCTGCCAGAGGAGTTCGGTTTCGGGCGACGGCCCTTCCACCAGCACCGGGAACTCCTGGCCTATGAGGGACCGGTTCCGGCGGCGCGAGACCCGGCGCTGGATGGCCATGAGCCGCTGCTTGCGATTGTGGATGGTGCGGCCATCCACCTTTGCGTCGAGAGCGTAGCTGCCGCTGGTGTCCTCATCGGAGTATGTGAAGACGCCCAGCCGGTCAAACTGAGCAGCCTCGACGAACTGGCAAAGCTCCTCGAAATCGGCCGCGGTTTCGCCCGGAAAGCCAACGATCATGCTGGTGCGGATGGCGACACCGGGAATGGTGGCGCGGATGCGTTCGAGCAGCTTGAGGAAGAAGCCGCCATGCGAACCACGCTTCATCCGCTTGAGTACAGCGGCGCTGGCGTGCTGCAGCGGCATGTCGATGTACTTCACCAGGGCCTGATGTTCGGCGATGGTATCCAGCAGCCTCTGGGTGATGCGATTGGGATAGCAGTACAGAAACCGGACCCACTTTTCGTGACTGGTTTCGATGGCCGCCAGGCGGGCAAGCAGAAGGGCCAGGCCATCCTTCAAGCCCAAGTCTTCACCATAGCTGGTGGTGTCCTGGCCGATGAGGTTGATTTCGCGCACGCCCTGATCGAAGAGCCGGCGCGCTTCAAGCACCACCGATTCGAAACGCCGGCTGCGGAACTGGCCGCGGTACTGGGGGATGACGCAGAACGTGCAGGGATGGTCGCAGCCTTCGGCGATCTTGATGTAGGCGGTGTGCCGGGCCGTGGCGAGAACGCGCGGCGTGAGGTCGTGATAGAGGTAGGGGGCAGCGCCGGCGGCCGGTGAGAGGCCTTCGCAAAGATCGGCGATGCTCTCCACTTCGTTCGTACCGATGAGAGCATCCACTTCGGGGAGGTCCTTCCGGATGTCGCCGCGGTAGCGCTCCACCAGGCAGCCGGCAACGATCAGCTTGCGGGCACGCCCGGTGCGCTTGTATTCGGCCATTTCGAGGATGGTGTCGACGGATTCCTGCTTGGCCGGATCGATGAAGCTGCAGGTATTGACGACGATGACATCCGCTTCGGCGGGCGTGCTGGTGAGCTGATGGCCGCGGGCGACCAGTTGACCCATCATCACCTCGGAATCGACGAGGTTCTTGGGGCAGCCCAGGCTGACAAAACCGACCTTGAGGCCGTGGTGGGAGGAATCTTCCATGCGGAGAGACGGGAAAAGCCCGAAAATACTAGTGTAACAGTCATGTGGAAACTGCTTTGCGCGCTGGCCGCTTCGGCGGCTCCTTTTTGGGAGTCGGCGGCGCCGTCCGCCTGGACCGAAGCGCAACTGGCGGGATTGTTCGAGGATTCGCCCTGGGCACGTCCGGCGCTGGTCTCGCGGCAGGGGCTTGAACCGGCGGTGGTGGTCTATCTGGCTTCGGCCAAACCGATGCAGGACGCGGAGGATGAATGGATGCGGCGGCGCGTGAAGAACCCGGATCGCTTGCTATTCGACGAATACCGAGACCATCTGCGGGAGAAGCCCGGGGCTTACGTTGTTCTGGCCGTGGCCGCGCTACCCGCGGCGCTTTCGGACCCCAAGGAATCGGCGCGGATGGAGGAGGAGTGCCGGCTGCGTGTGGGCCGCAGGACATACCGGCTGGCGGGGCACTTCCCGCCGACGCAGGCGGATCCGCACCTGCGGCTGCTGTTCCCCCGGGACGTTCGGGCAGGCGACAAGAGCTTGAGTTTTGAGCTGTACCTGCCGGGCGTGGCGGGCCCTTACCGGACGGCGGAGTTCGAGACGAAGACGCTTGTGTACCGGGGCCGTCCGGAGATGTAGCGGCTACTCTCCGCTCTGCTGGAGCATCTTGGCGACCAGGGCCGTCCAGCCGGTCTGGTGGCTGGCGCCCAAGCCCCGGCCGGTGTCGCCGTCGAAGTACTCGTAGAAGAGGACATTGCCGCCGTGCAGGGCATCCTGGCCGTGGAAAACGGGGCGGCGTCCGTGCCCATCGTCAAGGAAGAGGTGTGAGAGCCGGCGGGAGAGTTCCGCGGCGATGGCGCCGAGATGGAGCCGCTGGCCTGAGCCAGTGGGAAACTCCGTCTGAATGGCGTCGCCGTGATAGTGGTGCAATTTCTGGAGCGATTCGACGATCAGGTAGTTCACCGGGAACCACACGGGGCCGCGCCAGTTCGAATTGCCACCGAACATGCCGGTGGTGGACTCGGCGGGGTCATAGGCGATGCTGTAGGTGTCACCGTTTGTGCGCAGAGCGTAAGGCCGGTGTTTATGGATGCGTGAGAGGCTGCGGATGCCGTAGGGCGACAGGAACTCCGTTTCATCCAGCATGCGGGCAAGAAGCCTCCGGAGACGATCGCGGCCCACCAGCGAGAGCAGGCGGCGTTCCTCAACGCCTTCGCGGGTCATTGAGGCGAGGTTGGCGCAGAGATCGGGGCGGTTTTGGATGAACCACTCCATGCGGCGTTTGAAGCCAGGAAGGCGATCGATGGTGCGGTGGTCGAGCGTTTCGCAGGCAAACAGGGGGATGAGGCCCACCATGGAGCGGACTTTCATCGAGACTGAATTGCCGTGGGGCAGGCGCAGGCGGTCATAGTAGAAGCCGTCCTCTTCATCCCAGAGGCCGTCGCCGCCGCCCCGGTTCATGGCGCTGGCGATATAGAGGAAATGCTCGAAGAACTTGCTGGCGATGTCTTCATACACCGGATTTTCGATGGCCAGTTCGAGGGCGATCTTGAGCATGTTCAGGCAGTACATGGCCATCCAGCTTGTGCCATCGGACTGCTCGATGATGCCGCCGGTGGGCAGGGGTTTGCTGCGGTCAAAGACGCCGATGTTGTCCAGACCCAGGAAGCCGCCTTCGAAGATATTGTTGCCGGATGAGTCCTTGCGGTTGACCCACCAGGTGAAATTCATGAGCAGCTTGTGGAAGACGCGTTCCAGGAACCGGCGGTCGGGCCGGCCCTGAATCTTGCCATCGATCTTGTAGACGCGCCAGCAGGCCCAGGCATGCACGGGAGGATTGACGTCGCCCAGGGCCCACTCATAGGCCGGCAACTGGCCGTTCGGGTGCATGTACCATTCGCGCAGGAAAAGAGCGAGTTGATTCTTGGCGAACTCCGGGTCAACGAGCGCGAAGGGGATCATGTGGAAGGCCAGGTCCCAGGCGGCGTACCAGGGATACTCCCACTTGTCGGGCACGGAGATGATGTCGTCGTTGAACAGGTGGCGCCATTCGGCGTTGCGGCCGTGGGTGCGTACCGCGGGAGGCGCGGGGCCCGCGGGGTCGCCTTGCAGCCACTGCTCCACTTCGTAGTGATAGAACTGCTTGGTCCACAACAGCCCGGCGAAAGCCTGGCGCTGCACGGCGCGGGCATCGGGACCCAGGGCCGGGTTGACGAACGCATCGTAGAACCTGTCGGCTTCGACGCGGCGGGCATCCAGCACGGCGGCGGGGCCTGGCGTTGGGTCCGATTCGCGCAGAGCGCAGAGCCTGAGGTGCACGGTGCGCGATTCACCGGGGTTCAGTTGAAACCGGTACCATCCGGCGGCCTTGGTGCCGAAAAGATCGGGGTTGACAGCGGATTCCCGGCCCTCAATGACCAGGCGGTGGAAGGCATCCTTATAAAAACGCGGCCCGTGATAAGCGCCCCAAAGGTGTTCGACGTTGGTTTCGTTTTCCGTGAACACCAGCCGCGGATCGCCTTCGAATTGAAGTTCATAGCGGCCGAGCGTCGGTTCCAGAATGAGGATTCGGCCGGGGGCGTGCTGGCGGAGTCTGGGGTGGTCCACGGCGTGCCCCCAACTCCAGCTGTTGCGGAACCAGACGGTGGGTAGCAGGTGCAGGGGAGCCGTCTGGGGACCGCGATTCGTCACCGTGACGCGGATGGCGAGGTCTTCGGGATCGTTCTTCGCGTACTCGATGGACACATCGAAGTAGCGGTTCTGTTCGAAGGCGCCGGTGGCTTCCAGTTCCAGTTCGGGTTCGCTGCGGGGGAGCCGGCCGCCGGCAACGAGTTCCTGGTAGGGGAAGGCGCGCTGGGGGTACTTGTACAGCGCCTTCATATAGGAATGGGTGGGCGTGGAATCCTGGTAGTAGTACAGTTCCTTGACATCCTCGCCGTGACTGCCTTCGGTGCCGGAGAGCCCGAAGAGCCGTTCCTTGAGAATCGGGTCCTGGCCATTCCACAGGGCCAGGGCGAAGCAGAGGCGCTGGTGGTTGTCGCAGATTCCCAGCAATCCGTCTTCACCCCAGCGGTAGGCCCGGGTATGGGCGTGTTCGAAGGGGAAGAAGTCCCAGGCGGTGCCGTCCGGGCTGTAGTCCTCCCGGACGGTGCCCCAGGCACGTTCGGAAAGATAAGGACCCCACCGGCGCCAGTGCTTTTCGCGCCGGCCGGCTTCGATCAGGCGTTGCTGTTCGGCTGTCATGACACCCCTATCAGGCCTTATCGGTGCCACAATGGCAGTGGCATGCTTTGTCCTCTGTTTTTCTGATGCAATCAGGCTGGCCTTTGGCGCGAAAACTACGAATGTATTTTGATTTGAGATCAGAGTGCCCCAAGTTCCGGGCTAGCGGGCGGCTCCACAGTACTTCTTGACATGCAGCCCGCCAGCGATCACTACCCCATCGTCACCATCAAGCCCGAATGGGTCCTGGAAGAGGAGGCCATGGGCAGCAAGCGAAAGTTCTGGTTCCGGCAGATCAACAGCCACGCCGACTGGTTGTTCAAGTACCCTCAGGCGAACACCGGACAACATTGGGCAGAAAAGGTTGCGGCTGAGATTGCCGGAAAGTTGGAGGTCCTTCACGCGAGGGTGGAACTGGCATCTTTCGACGGAGTGCAGGGCTCCGCAACAGAATCCTTCGCGCGCCAAGGACGCGAGTTGTACCATGGCAACCAAGTCCTGGCCGGGCAGGTTCTGGACTACAACCTGCGCTTGTCCCCTGGGCTGAGACAAAGGGTTAAGACACTACTCGCCGTTCGCTGCAAAATCATTGACCGGCAAATCTCATTGATAGCAAACTGGAGACACCCGGTGAAACGGAGGCGGGCTCTGCTGGAGAGCAACCCGCCAAGGGATAGCCGGTGCGACTCA
>VFZY01000089.1 GCA_016870915.1 Acidobacteriota bacterium
AGAGTCGGGTCCGCAGAGCGCCTACTCGGCGGCCTCTTCTGTTTTACCGCAGGATTCTCAGGGGTCCCAAGTGGTGTCAGACCCGATCTATCGACCCGCTCAACTCGGCGGCGTGCATAGTTTAGGTAACAGGAACGCGCCGGCGGAGCGCAACGATAACATCGGCTTCCGCTTGGCCTGGGATGTGGAGCGCGCCCGAAAATTCCGGGCGTGCCGGCGGGAGCCGGGGCGGTTACGGCCGCAACGGGAGAGCCGCTTCACGTCCGGATGGCGGTCCCGGCTGGAGAAGTCCGGCCGAAGAGTGAGCGAGGGCCGGTCCTTTGGTAGCCCCTGGGCGAAGAGCGGCTGGCCTTCTGGCATGCGCATGTCACGAATCTCGACATCGTGGCCGCTGACTGGCGGAACCCGGGTTGATACCATGTGGACTGCCCATGTGAACTACAATGAAGCGCGTCTTTGTATCTTCCACCCTCGACGACTTACAGGACTGCCGTGCCAAGGCCTGTGAGGCCATCCGCGACGCCGGCTTCGAACCAGTCACCGTGGATGGCGCCACCGCCGGGGCGCAGCCGTCGATCGAGGACTGCCTCAAAACTCTCAGTGGCTGCAACTATGTGGTGGCGATCGTGGGGCCATCGTACGGATCGCCAGTTCCCGGCGGCGAGTACAGCTTCACCGAGACCGAGTGCCGCAAGGCACGGGAACTCGGCATTCCGGTTTTCCCGTTCTTGATGGATCCCCTTCCGGCCCTGACGCAGAAAGAGAGAAGCGCGGCCGGACTGCCGGAACGCGACGCTTTCTGCGGGTATCTCGAGCAGATCACCCGGCGCGCGCTGTTCACGAATCCTGATGACCTCTACGCCAAGGTCCGCCGCACGCTGGAGAGCCTCGCTTCGCCGGACCTTACCGCATACGCGCGCCGCGTGATGGATGACTCGGCGGCCATCGAAATCCGGGGCATCGCGAGCGGCGGCAAATCGATTCCGTCCATCCCCATCGATCAGATCTTCATTACGCTCACCACCACCCGCGCCGTGGAGGAACGGAAGCGTAAACTCGAACAGCCTGACCATGTGAACCTGGAGGAAGCCCTGCAAGCCCACCGCCTGGTGATCATCGGCCACCCGGGTTCCGGCAAAAGCACCTTCCTCAGGCACCTGGCGCACCGGCAGGCGCGGGCGCATCTGGCCGATGCCAAAGCCCCGGTGCCGCTGCTGATCAGCGTGGCCCAGTTCGCGAAGTTCGTGGCTGAAGGCGGCCCCGCGGTGCAGGGCGCTGGAGGCATCCCACGGTTCCTGGAAGCCCAGGCCTCGGGATGGGGTCTCGAGATTCCGGCGGCGGCGTTCAGCAAGGCCCTGCGCACCGGCGCCAGGCTCTATTTCGATGGGTTGGACGAGGCTCCCGATGGCAGGATGCGGGATCGCGTGGCGAGGCTGTTTGAGCAGGCGGCGCGGGAGTTCAGCCACTGCCCCATCGTGGTGACCACGCGGCCACGGGCCTTTGAAGGCCTGAGCGGCTTCCAGGCGGTGACCATCGATCCTCTGAAGCGGAATAATCGCGTTGACGCGCGATCCGTCGAGCAGGCGGGCGTCGACCATCGGGGTGGACTCATCAATCCGGCGGCCCACCTGCGACACGATCTTGTCGATGATGCGCAGCAGGTGCTGGTCGTCGCGGAACGCAACGTTGGTCAGCTCCAGAAGCCCCTTGCGCTCGACATACACCTGCTTGCAGCCGTTCACCAGGATGTCCGATACCGTGGCGTCGGCGAGGATGGGCTCAAGCGGACCCAGGCCAAAGACCTCGTGAAGCACCTCTTCGGCCAGTTGCTGTTTCTCAAGCGAACTGAGCAGGCTCTGCTCGCCTTCCATGATGGAAAGCAGCGCCTGCCGCACTTCCTGCTTCACACGCTGGTTATCGATGCTGGCCAGCGCCTCCAGATTCATCCGCTCCACAAGCTTGCGGTGCAGAGTGAATTTCAGTTCCTGCACTTCGGGCTTGAGCGACGACTTGGGCTTGATGCCCGTCTTGAGCAAGCGCTGCTCCCAGTTGACGCCGGCGGGGTTGGGACCTCCTGGGGAACCGGATTTCAGTGTGTCTTCAATTCCTGGCAATGCTTCCTGATCCCGTCCGGGCCAACGGCTCGCCACGAACGGTCCTCCTCCGATTCCTTATCGGCCGGGATCATGCCTTTCAGAGTAGGGGCTGTCAGCAAGCGGAAGGGCTGGCCGGTCAGGACCGGACGCCGGCGCCGGCCGGCTGGGGCTCCCCGGCGGGTGTTCGCGCGGGCTCGGCGGCCGCGGTCAGGCTCTTTGCCAGGGCGTCCACGGCCTTCGCCAGATCGGTGTCGCCCGCCAGCGGCTGGGCAAGTGTCACGGCCCGGTGCATTGAGAAGTAGTCGTTGGGCAGCGTGGCATGGATCGGGGAGTTGAAAATGGTCTCCATCTCGGCTTGCGTGATGGCTGACTTCTTGTTGAACCGGTTGATCACGATCCGGTAACGGTCCTTCCCGAAACCCACCTGATTCAGCATGTTCACCGCTTTCCGGGCCAGGTGGAGGCTGGGCAGTTCCGCGGTTGAGATCAGGAGCGCCTGATCGGCCTCCGGCAGCGCAAACAGGGAGTTCCGGTGGAAGATGGACGGCAGATCGACCAGCACCCAGTCATACATGGATCGGACCAGTTCCAGAAAGTCGTGCATGCGGTCGATTCCGAACAGCCCCTCGTGGGGAATCTCCGGCGCCGGCAGAACATCCACTCCGTGACACGATACGATGAACGGCCGCCAGTTCCGCTGAGTCACCTGCTGCAACTGGCCGATGACATCCACAACGGACCGCTCCTGGGGCAGCTTCAAATAGAACCCCATCGCGCCGCCGAGCAGATCGAAGTCGATCAGCAGCACGCGCCCGCCGGTCTGCCTCCGAAGGGAAAACGCCACCTGAGCACTCAGCGTGGTCGCGCCGGATCCCGGCTTGGCGGCGGAGATCATGATCAACCGCCCAAACTGAACGGACTGCGCGGCGTCCGGCTCACGAAGGCGCTGAATCCGGGCCACGGCCTCCGTAAGTACCGCCCCATCAAACGGCGTGTGAAGGAATTCGCTGGCGCCGACACGAAGGGACCGCACCACCGCATCCGGGTGGCTGGTTGCATGAATCCCGATGAGGACCGGAGGTTTTTCGCGCGCTGCACAGTGCCGGATCACCTCCAGGCCCTGGTCAAGCCCCGTGGCAAGGTCCACCAGAACCGTGTCCGGCTCCAGTTGGCGCAGCCGCATGTCGAGCGTCTGCGGAGTTGGATAGACCTTCAGGTCGCCCAGAATCTGAAGCGCTTTGGCTTTCGCGTTGGCGGCGATGAGTGACCGCGCGATGGCCCGGTCCGGTGATACCAGAATCGCCGTCAGCGCGCTCTCCCGCCCGCCTACACCCATGCGAAGCCGCTCCTACCGGCCGGGGTTCGTCTCCGTACCCCGCCGTTCTTCCTTCCCCTGCTTCTTTTTCGTGCTCACGGCGGCCTTCCCGGGCCGGGCCTGCTTGACCGCCCGTTCGACCTCTTCCGGCGTCCAGGGCACCAGGAACTGGCGCGGCATCACCGGAAGGGGTGGAGCCTCTCCCGCCGCCAGCGGCTGGGCGATTTCCGGCGTCACGATCACAATCAGTTCGGTTCGGGTCTTGTTTTCAGACCGGCTCTTGAACAGCGGCCCCAGCACAGGGATGTTGGCCAGACCGGGAATCTTCGACATATTCTCCGTCACCCGGTCATCGATCAGGCCGCCGATGACGAAGCTCTGGCCTTCCATCAGTTCAATGTTGGTCTCCATGCGGCGCGTTGAAAGGGCGGGAATGGTGAAACCCTGAAGCGATACAGCATTGGCCAGGTCGATGGTCGATACCTCAGGCTTCACATACATCTGCACGGTTCGAGGCCCGGTGAGGGCCGGCTTGAAACTGAGCCGGATGCCATACTCCCGGAACTGAATGGTGACGGCGCCGGCGTTGGCGCCGCCCTGAACAATAGGAACCGGAAACTCACCCCCCACCAGGAAACTCGCCTCCTTGCCCGCGGTGGCCACCAGATTGGGTTCCGCCAGAATCTGAAGAACGCCTTGCGCCTGCAGCGCTTTCACGAAGGCCCCCAGATTCAGGTCCGGCCGGAAGGCGAAAACGTTCAGGACGTCGCTGAATGTGAATTCGGAAACACGGCCTTCAATCCTGGACAGCGCGGGAGCCGAAAACTGCTGCGTGGTGACCCGTCCAATCGTCCCGCCTGCTCCTGTGCCCAACAGGTTGAATCCCACCGAGTTGGCCGCGTTCCGGTTCAGTTCGGCGAACTTCACCCGCAGCAGCACCTGCCGTTCGCTGGGGGAGGTTCGGAGCTGAAGGTTGCTCACCACACTCTTGGCCAGAGGCGCCGCCAGCGCCAGCGCCCGGTCCGCCACTTCCTTGCTGCCGACAAGCCCGGTCAGCGATACCGAATCGCGCCCGGCCAGCACTTCAATCTGCTCGTCCGGGAAGGTCTGCTTCATCAGACGCCGCAGTGGCTCCAGATTGAACTCCACGTTGACGTTGAACAGGGTCCGGTCGCCCGACTTCGACCACACCACGACGGTGGCCGAACCGTGTCCCTTCCCATGCAACAGGAACTCGCGCGCCGTCGCCGGCACTGCATCCACAATCAGCGGATCGCTTGTTGAGATCCTGGCAATGTCCGACGGGTAGTCGATGACCAGACTCTTGCCCAGCGTCACGCGCAGGTCGCGCAACTCACCACCCACCGCCTCCGATTTGGCCGCCGGAACCTCGTTCCCGGCCCTGCCCTGCGGCATCACAAACGGAGCCGCCAGCAGAAGGCCCGCCATCCAGCGTTGTTTCATCACTCTCGATCGTTTTCTCTCTGTTGCCCGGATTCTTTCTTCGGCGCCGCGGGCCGCGCCTGCTCATCCTGATTGGGCGGCTCGTCGTTCACCGCCGGCGCCGCGGCGGGGGCCGGCGGCGGACCCTCGTCTTGCCGCTCGGCAGCACCATACCCCGAAGGGGGCGTGACGCCCACGGTCTCCACCGTCCGCTTGGCCCCGCGAATCACCACGATCTGATCCGGTACCACCGGAATTGGCGGCTTGATACGCTCCAGCACCACCGGCGGCGACCGCTCGATCACCCGTTCCCGGGGCGGTGGCGGGCGGCGTTCGCCATAGAGTTCCATCAGACCGCTTCCGCCGGTTTTCTCCAGTCCATGATCGTTGCCGCCGCGCAGCACAAGTTGAATCTTTCCCTCGTTGCCCGCCAGGGTGAGCGCCTCCGCCTGCGGCGGCGTCACCAGCAGAGTCACCGTCTGAGCATTGATCGGCTGGCCGCGCGAATCCGCCTGGATCGCCTGCCCGGCGGAGAGAATCAGAATATTCTGCAGGATCGTGGTGGTTTTCGTCTCTTCCGAATTCGGAGGCCGGCCGGTCACCAGCACATCGACTCGCATGCCCGGCAGCGTGAACCCCGAAACGCCCACCACTTCGTTCACCCGCACCGCCACCGCGCGCATGCCCGCCGGGATCATGGGACCAAGACCGTAACCCGCGCCCCGGGCCGCCAGGCGGCCCTCCAGCACCGGTTCATCCAGCAGAATCGGGTTGATCACGCTCCGCTCGATCACCTCGTCAACCTTCGAATAGCTGTTTCGCGGAAGCTGGCTCGCTGGAACCTTGCTGATCTTCACATCCGCCGGCTTGATGGTCACACCGGGCCCAAGCGGCTTGGCCGCAATCACCAGATCCTTCATCTCCACCGGCGCCGCCGGCTTGCTCACTCCGCCCGCCGAGAGCTTGTAGAAGAGGCCCGACACAACCAGCGCAAACAGCAGGCTCACGCCCAGAACTGTCAGGAAGCGCTTATCCATTCCATCTCCTCTTCATCTCCCCGGTATCCACGCAATGCACCTCAGCAAGTCCCATGCCGCTCTCAGGCCCCCCGCCGGTGTGCCAGCAGCACCAGCCATGCGCCCGCGGTGATGGCCGGGGCGTACGGAATGGCCACCTTGCGCCACCCCTCGAATCCACCCTGCCGCAACCGGTGCCAGCCCAACGTCAGGAGCGCGGCGATCATCCCGAACACCGCCGCCAGCCACGCAGCCTCAATCAGCCGGCCGCCGCCCAGCAGAGAACCGAACCCCGCCATCAACTTCACATCGCCCCCGCCCATGCCTCCCAGCAGATAAAAAACCAGAAAGATCAGGAATCCGCCCAAGGCGCCACCCGCAGCCGAGCCAAGACCGCTCCAGCCGCGCTCCATGGGATGAAAAACGAACCCGGCCGTCACCGCCACCAGTGGAATCCAGTTCGACACCTGCCGGCGCCAAAGATCCTCCGCCGACGCCGCCAATCCCACCACCACCGCCACCGATTCGATCCCGGTCATCGCCCTACGCCGCCTTCCGCACTTCATCCGTGGCTTCGCCGGCCCGGCCCACCTTCCGGGGCCAGAATACACCACGGGCCAGAAATCCACCGCCCAACACGTAGCGGGCCAAGTCCCCGCCAACGGGCCCCACCGGCACCCGGGACAGGGCCGGTCCCCGTCTCACGGAAGCGCCTTCGCGGCCTGTGGGGTTTTGAGTCCTCATCGGGGTGCCTTGTCCTCCTTACTTTCGGCGGTTCCCGGCCCCAGCAATAGATGCGCCGTCTCGGAGCCGCCCTCGCGGACGAACAGCAGCGCCAGCCGGTCTGAATCCGCCAGGCGCCAGGCCCCTTGTGTCTTCAGCAACTCCGCCAGAGGCCATGTCGCCGGGCACAATACGTGCGTAAAACCATGGGCGGCCAGCAAACGGTTCCAACCCGGCTTCCCTTCCATCATCCGAACGTATTCGTTGCCCACGCGCGGACCGTAGAAATCGGTACGGCCGTCAATAAACACCCGCTGTTCCGGCCACGCACGGTAGATGAGATAGTCGCCCCACTCATCCGGAGCCAGAATCCGTGCGTTCATCAATTCCCCGCGATGGCGGTCGAGCATCGCTTCAGGAAACTTGGCCGGGTCGAAGTTTCCGGGCAGGGCAAGATGGCCCGCAAAGCCAGCCGCCGCGGCCAGCGCCAGCGCCGCCCAGGCGCTTGAGCGCCCCATCGCACGCCCCAGACCCGCACCCATATCGAACAGGACCCGTCCCAGGGAGCTTCGCGGCGAGTGCCGGCACACTCGCCGCCAGGCCCCGGTCAGTTCGCTCGCAATCAACGGAGCCGCCACCAGCGCATAGATCGGCACGTGCCGCACCGAGCCCAGAGCCATGTGCGCCCAAAAGACCACCATCAACGTTTCGCCGGTGAACCGCCGGTCCCGCCACAGGCGCCAGGCCACGGTCATCAAACCCAGGATCAGCAGAATCTCAAACAGCCGCATGTTCCCGGAACGGAAGCTCGGGGACTGGAACTCCTGCACCATGTCGCGAATCCAGTCAGACCGCATATAACTAAAGACATGGCGGTGCAACTCGAACGAATACGGGTTCACCAGCGTGCCCGCAATGCAGGCCGCCAGCAACCACCCGGTCCGCCGCGCCCGCACCTGAATTCCCGTTTTCCAGGCGACCCAGACATCCGAAACAAACCACAGGCCCAGGCAGGCGATCCAGCCAAAAACGCCGCTATGCAGATTCGTCCAGACAACTGTCAACGGCGCCATCGCCCAAATCCACGGCGTCTGACGCTTGCGATCAATCGCCAACAGCCACAGTCCGCCCGCCAGGAAAAGGAGCGTAAACACGTGGGGCCGGGCAAGAAAATGCGTGGACGCCGCCCCGATCGCGAGCCAGGTGACCATCAGGCCCACGAACCCATTCGCTCCGCTCCAGATCACATGCCGCAGCAGGATGAGAGCAAACAGCGAGATCACCACGGCGGCCGCCAGGGCCACCGCGCCCAACCCGCCCCAACGGTGCAGCCCGGCCATGGCGACATCGGCCAGCCATTCCCAGGCGTACCAGGGGTCGCCGGGGCGCGAGAACGAAAAAAGATCCACCCGCGGAGCCGTTCCGTACGCCAACACCCACTCCCCCGTTCGAATGTGCCAGCCCGTGTCGCCATCGCCCAACAGTCCGCGCCAGCCGTCGGCGGGCGCCACGAACAGCCACACCGGCAGAGTGATAAAGAATAGATCCGCGAACGATGGGGTGAGCCAACGCCGCCATCCGCGCAACTGGTCTTCTTTCCCGTGCATGGACCTCAACTCCGTGTTCTTATCGGCACACAGGAAGCGTTCTTGAGCGCCACCCGCCCGGTTTGCGATACCATACACGACGAACCGCCTAACATCATGTCCCAGACCCACAATCCCGATTGGATCGAGTACCTGCGGTCCGTCGATTCACCCACGCTTTCGAATGCCATCGAGTTGCTCGGCATCCGCGGCCGCCACGAAGGCTTTCTGCCGCTCCAGATCCGGTGCCTGTTTCCGGAATTTGACCGGATGGCTGGTTACGCCGTCACCGCCCAGGTGGAGTCCATGACCACCACCGAACCGCTTGATCTAATGCGGTTCGTCGACCTGTACCGCCTGGTGGACGCCTCGCCAAAACCTGCCGTGATCGCCTTCCAGGAGATCGGCGGCCACGGCGACTACGCCGCCCATTGCGGCGAGGTGATGGCTTCCATCTTTACCCGGCTGGGCGCCACCGGCCTGGTGAGCGATTGCGGTGTCAGGGATCTTCCCGAAGTGCGCGCCCTCAAGTTCCACTATTTCGCGCGCGGCAGCGTGGTGAGCCACTCCCACTTCCGGATCGTGCGGGTGGGTGTCCCGATTCAGATTGGCGGCATGGTGATTCGCCCCGGCGATCTGCTCCACGGCGACGAAAATGGCGTTCTGGGCATCCCGGCCGGCCACGAGGACGCCATCCGCGCCAATGTGGATTCGGTACGCGAACGTGAAGGCAAACTGCTGCGCTACGTGCGCAGCGCCGATTTCACCGTGAACGGCTTCCGCGACCATGTTCTGGAGTAGCCACAGCCATGAAACTCGTTGTCCTTGACGGCCATGTGCTCAACCCCGGCGACCTCAGTTGGGAGGCGGTCCACGGCCTTGCCGAAGCCGTCATTCACCCCCGTACCTCGGCTTCCGACATCGTGGCCCGCGCCGCGGATGCCGATTTTCTGTTCACCAACAAGACGCCGCTTCGCGCCGAAACACTGGCTCAACTCCCCCGCCTGAAGTACATCGGAGTGCTGGCCACGGGCTACGACGTGGTGGATGTAAAGGCCGCTCGTGAGCGCGGCATTCCGGTGACCAACATCCCCATCTATGGGACCGCGTCGGTGGCCCAACTTGCCTTCGCTCTCCTGCTTGAGTTGATTCACCGCCCCCAACAGCACAGCGACGCCGTTTCCACGGGCGACTGGGCTCGCAACGCCGACTGGTGCTTCTGGCGCACGCCGCTGTTTGAACTCTCCGGCAAGACCATGGGCATTATCGGCTTCGGGCGCATCGGCCGCGAAACCGCCCGCATCGCCAACGCCTTTGGGATGCGGGTGCTGGCCAGCGATGCCGTCCAGGCCGATCCCCCGGATTGGGAAGGCTTCCGCTGGGGCACGGTGGAAGAAGTGCTTGAACAGTCCGACGTGATCAGCCTGCATTGCCCGCTCACGGCGGATACACGGGGCCTGATCAACGCGGACAGGCTGCGCCGGATGAAACGAACGGCTCTCCTGCTCAATACCTCCCGCGGCCCGCTGGTTGTTCCCGAAGACCTGGCGCAGGCGCTCAAGGAGGGTGTGATCGCCGGCGCCGGGCTCGACGTGCTGCCGGTGGAGCCGCCGCCCGCGGAACATGTCCTTTACAACGTGCCGAACTGCCTGATTACCCCACACATGGCGTGGGCCACGCGGGAAGCCCGTGCCCGGCTGCTGGATACAGCCATTGAGAATCTGGCCGCGTTCCTTGCCGGTGCGCCGCGCAACGTCGTGAATTAGCGGCACGGGCGGGGCCGCGAAGCGGTTTCGGGCCAGTTTCGCGCTACGCTGAGACAATGAAGCGTTTCGATGTGGCAGGCGTCGGTTTGAACGCAACCGACACCCTCATCCTGCTACCCCATTTTCCGGCCTATGCCGGGAAGGTCCCATTCGCGGAAGAGATCCTCAGCCCGGGCGGCCAGGTGGCCAGCGCCATGGTGGCTTGCGCCCGCCTGGGCTTAAGCGTCAAGTACATCGGCACGTTGGGTGACGACGAACGCGGCCGCATCCAAATGGAGAGCCTGCTCAACTCCGGCATCGACCTTGAGCATGTCCAGGTGCGGCATGGCTGCGCGAACCAGACCGCGTACATCCTGATCGACCAGAGCACGGGCGAGCGCACCGTACTGTGGCAGCGCGGCGAGTGCCTGCGCCTGGAACCGGAGGAGATCGCCCCGGAGATGATCACCTGCGCGCGCCTCCTGCACATTGACGGCCACGATACGCCAGCCGTCGAGCGCGCCGCCCGAATCGCACGGGAAAACGGCATTCCAGTGACCGTGGACATCGACACGATCTACCACGGGTTTGACCGCGTATTGCCCAACATCGACTATCTGGTGACCAGTTCCGAGTTCCCGCTGCAATGGACGCACCAGAGCGACCCGTTCAAGGCGCTGACGATGATCCAGCAGGAGTACGGCATGCGGGTTGCCGCCATGACGTTGGGCGCGCACGGGTCGCTGGCGCTTGAAAACGGCCGGTTCACCTATTCGCCGGCCTTTGTGGTGAACTGTATCGATACGACGGGCGCCGGAGATGTCTTCCACGGCGCTTTCTGCTATGCCGTGCTGAAGGGCCTGCCGATGAACGACACTTTGGATCTGGCGAATGCGCTGGCCGCCTTGAACTGCACGGCGCTGGGTGCACGGGGGGGCTTGGCGGGCCTGGACGAAGCTCGCGCGCTGATGGCGCGGGCGGAACGCCGCAGCAATCGCGATTTCGCTGTCAAGGCCGCCCGATGATTCCGCTAAGGGACTACCAGCCCAGCCACCGCACACCGGTGGTGACCATCTGGCTGATTGTATTGAACGTCGTGGTCTTCCTCTATCAGAACTCCCTTGAGCCGCACTCGCTGAACGAGTTCATCCGGTACTGGGGCGTAGTGCCGGACCCCGAGTATTTCCGCCCCCTGACACTGATCACCTCCATGTTTCTCCACGGCGGCTGGATGCACCTGATCGGCAACATGTGGTTTCTGTGGATCTTCGGCGACAACGTAGAGGACATTCTGGATCGATCCCAATACGTTGGGTTCTACATTCTGGGCGGCGTGGCCGCTGCCCTGGTCCACATGGCGTTTAACTGGGGTGAGAACATTCCTGTGGTGGGCGCAAGCGGCGCGCTGGCGGCGGTGATGGGCGCCTATTTACTGAAATTCCCCCATGCCCGCATCGTCACGCTGGTGACGCTGGTGATCATCATGACCACCATGGAGATTCCCGCCTGGGTGATGTTGCTGTTCTGGTTCGGGCTGCAATTTCTGAATGGCGTGGGGTCGCTTGGGGCGCACGGTGGCGGCGTGGCGTGGTTTGCCCATATCGGAGGCTTTCTGGCAGGCATGGGTCTGATCAAGATCATGAAAACGCACGACCGCTACTGGCACCGTCCGGAGTTGCGATGGTAGGCGAACGCCATCAGCCAAGCATGTGGCTGGAATCGGTTCCCGAGGTTGACATTCTGGCCGTCGCCGCGCACCCGGACGATATCGAACAGACCTGCGGCGGCACGCTGATTCGAATGGCGGAACAGGGCTACCGCTGCGGCGCCTTGGATCTTACGGCGGGCGACATGGGTACACGCGGCGATCCGGACCTGCGCCAGGATGAGTCGCTCGAAGCCGCCCGGCACCTGCGGCTGAAGTGGCGCGGCAACATGCATTACCCGGATGCCCGTCTCGAAAACACGCTGGCCGCCCGCATGACCCTGGCGGGGGAACTGCGCCGCCTGCGCCCACGTGTGCTAATCCTGCCGTATTGGGAAGGGCGCCATCCGGATCATGTGGTGTGTTCGCGGCTGGGTTACGACGCGGCGTTCCTGGCCGGCTTAAAGAAGCTTGAGAGTTCCACGGAGCCCCACCGCCCGTTCAAGATCCTCTACGCTTCGCTCTACGCCAACGTCACACCGTCGTTCGTGGTGGATGTCACACGGCAGTTCGACGCCCGCATGGCGGCGCTTCGGGCCTACCGTTCGCAGTATGGCGATCAACCCGAGGGTTCCGCGCTGTTCCCTGCCTGGCGCGAGGCGGAAGAGCGTCTGGCCGCCGTGGCCCGTTTTTACGGAAACCTGATTGGCGCAAAGTATGGCGAGCCATTCGTGATGAAAGAAGCCATGCGGGTAGACGACATCGGCGCCCTTGGCGTGCGCAGTATCTGACCGGTCCGCTACAATTCTGACGATGAACCGCAGACAGTTTCTCGCCCAGGCCGCACCGGCCGCGCTGGGACCATTGACGGCCGTGCGGGCCGCCGCGCAGGCGGCGAAGGCGGCCGGGCCTGGACCAAAGTTCAGGATCTCGCTGGCCCAATGGAGCGTTCACAAGGCCATCCGCTCCCGCCTGATGACCAACCTCGACTTTCCGCGGATCGCCCGCGAGCAGTTCGGCATCGAGGGTCTGGAGTTCGTCAACACGCTCTGGGAGTCTCCCACCGCCGGTTACGTGCAGCGTCTGAAGGTCAATATGAATGCCACGGGCACCAAGGCGGTTCTGATCATGTGCGACGACGAGGGCTACATGGGCGCGGTGGATAAGGCGGAGCGTCTGCGCGCGGCCGACAACCATCGCAAGTGGGTGGACATCACGGCGGAGATCGGCGGCCACGCCATTCGCACGAACATGTACCCGGGCCGCGCCGAACCCAGAACGCCCGCTGAGGTGGATGCCTTCCTGGGCCGCTGCGAGGAGAGCTTTCATCGTCTGTGCGAGTACGCCAAGGGCGCGGCCGTCAACGTCATCATCGAGAACCACGGCGGCATCTCCTCCGACGCCGATGTCGTAGTGCGGCTGATGAACCAAGTGAACCGCCCTAACTTCGGGACCCTGCCCGATTTCGGCAACTTTCCGCCGGGCGTTGACAAGTACGAAGCGGTGCGCAAGCTGATGGCGTTCGCCAAGGGCGTGAGCCTGAAGTGCTTCCAGTTCGGGCCGGATGGCAACGACACCACCATCGATCTCGCCCGCATGATGAAGATCGTTCTGGATCATGGCTACCGGGGCTATGTGGGCATTGAGTTTGAGGGCGAAAAGTCCAGTGAGTTCGAAGGCATTCAATCGGCCAAACGGTTCCTGGACCGGCTGCTGTAGCTGGCACAATCGTCATTAAGGATATGGACGCAGCCGCCGTGCAGGCCATTCTCGATTCGCGGAAGCGCGGCTTCCTTGACCTGGATTTCGGCCAGAAACCCAAGCGCCTGCCCCAGGTGGCGCCGGAGTTGTTCCAGGGATGCCGGTCGCCGCGCGGGGCGGTGGCTGGGGTGTATGTGTGGCTGGGGTCCTTCGAAAGCGCGCACGCGGTGGCGCAGGACCTGGAAACACCCGAGGGCAGATACTGGCATGCCATCGTGCACAGGATGGAACCCGATAGCTGGAACTCCGGTTACTGGTTCCGCCAGTTGGGCTCGCATCCGGTGTTCGCGGCCTTGCGCGAAGAGGCCGTCCGGCTGGTGGGCGAAACCGGCGGAGGCTTTCGCGTGCCCGAAGTATGGGACCCGCACCGGTTCATCGCCTTCTGCGACGAGGTGCGCGAAGAGCCAGCCGGTGCCTTGCTGGAACTGGCGCGCCGCATTCACACGGCCGAATGGCGGCTACTGTTCCACCACTGCACCCACAAGGAAGCCTCATGACCACTGCCCGCGCCGCTGTTCTGGTGGCCCCTCACCAGCCGCTCGAATTTCACGAATACCCGGTGCCCGATGCACTGGCGCCCGGCGAACTGCTGATCCGCGTTGAAATGGCGGGGATCTGCGGCACTGACGTTCACCTGTGGAAAGGTGAGCTGCCCATCCCGCTGCCGGTCATCCTGGGCCACGAGACCGTGGGCCGCATCGCCGCTCTGGGTGAAGGCGTCGAACGCGACTGGCGCGGCGGGCCGCTGGCGGTGGGCGATCGCGTCACATGGGCCAGTTCCATCGTCTGCGGCGAATGCTACTACTGCCAGACGAAACGCCAGCCGACACGTTGCGTTTCGCGGAAGGCATACGGGATCTCCTACCCAGCCACCCAGGCTCCTCATCTGCGCGGCGGCTATGCGGAGATGATCGCCCTGCGCGCTGGCACGGCGGTGTTCAAACTGCCAGATACGCTGGCCCCCGAAGCGCTGCTGGGCGGAGGCTGCGCTCTCACCACGGCGCTGCACGGATTGGAGCGGGCGCCGGTACAGCCGGGTGACACGGTGGTGATCCAGGGCTCAGGCCCCGTGGGACTGGCCGCGCTGGCGGTGGCGCGGGAGGCTGGCGCGTCGCGCACAGTGATGATCGGCGGGCCCCCTCATCGCCTGCGGATCGCCCGGGACTTCGGCGCCGATGCCGTCATCGATATTGATGAGGTGTCCTCGCTTGAAGCCCGCCGCGAACTGGTCTTCGCCGCCGTGGGACCCTTTGGCGCCGACTGCGTCATCGAGTGCGTGGGGCACCCGGCCGCTGTGAATGAGGGTATTCTTCTGGCCCGCGATGGCGGCCAGTACCTGGTATTGGGCCAGTACGCCGACGCCGGCAACATCGCCTTCAACCCGCACACCATCACCCGGAAACAATTGCGCGTGATTGGATCCTGGGGGTTTGAGCCCCGGCATGTCAGCGCCGCCATCGATTTGCTGGAGCGCACGGACTGGAAGCACCGGTTCGCCGGCGGAATCACCCATCGATTCCCGCTGGCGCAGGCGAATGAAGCGCTGATGTGTGTGCGCGATTGTCTGGGCGGAAAGACGGTGCTGGTGAATTCATGAAGCGCGTGCTGGTGGTGCTCGCCCTGGCGATTGTCGTTACAGGCGCATGGCTGGTTTACCGGACGCGCACCGCGCCGCCCCGGGTTCCGTTGGTGCGCGTGACGCGCCAGACTCTTGAGAGTACACTCACCACGAACGGTAAAACGGAGCCCATCCGCTGGATGGCGGCGCGGGCTGAACGCGACGGCGCGGTGAAGAACGTGCCGGTGGCACTGGGCCAGCGCGTGGCGGCGGGCGCGGTGCTCGCGGTCATCGCCAACCACGACGCCGAGGAGGCGCTGCGGGCCGCCGAAGCACGCATCGCCCAGGCGCAGGCCGAGACCCGCGGACTTGAACAGGGTGGCCGCCCAACCGACCGGGCGGTGATCGACGCCAGTGTGGCGGCCCTCCAAGCCAGCCGCGAGGCATTGGAGCGCGAGGCCGCCACGGTGGAGCGTCTGGTGGCGCGCCAGGCCGCCACACGGCAGGAACTGGCCGCCCTTCGCGACCGCATCCAGGCAATCGACGTCGATCTCAAATCGGCCGCCCGCCGCCGCGCCGCGCTTGCCAATCCGCCGGAGGCCGAAGCCGCGCGCGCCCGTCTTCGCGAGGCGGAAGCCGCTGCCGCCGCCGCCAGACGCCGCCTGGGCCTGGGTGTAGTCAAAGCGCCCATGGCCGGAGTGATTTACCAGTTGGACGCCCGGCCCGGCGCCTATGTGACGCCGGGAACACCCATTGCCTTGATCGGTGAAACCGGACACCTCAGGGTCACGGTGTTTGTCGACGAGCCTGAACTGGGCCGCGTGCGCACGGGCCTGCCGGTCACCATCACCTGGGACTCGCTTCCCGGACGGTCATGGACGGGCGCCGTGGCCAGCATCGCCCCACAAATCGTCGCCCTAAACACGCGGCAGATCGCCGAGGTGGTCTGCCTGGTTGAGGAAGGGGCCGGTCTGCTGCCCGGCGCCAACATCAACGCCAGCATCCTTACGCATCGCGTGGAGAACACACTGGTGCTGCCGAAGGAAGTGCTGCGCAGGCAGGGCGGCCAGACCGGTGTGTATGTTCTCGACGGTCCGGTCCTTCGATGGCGCGTGGTCCGAACGGGCGTTTCGAATGTCACCACCACGGAAGTGGTGGAAGGATTGAAGGAAGGAGACAACGTCGCCGGCGCAACCGAACAGGTTCTGAGCGATGGCCTTTCCGTCGCCCCGCCCGGGTAGCGCGGTCAGCGGAAAAGCCGCCCGGTGCACGTTTTCGAATCAAGGATAGTTTTCACATGACCCCCACCACTGCCCCACGTTTCCCGGGCGCCGTCATCCGCGCCGGCGCCGCCAACCGCGCTCAGGACGTGCTCGCCATTCAGCGCCGCCTCAACCAGCTGGGATGCGGCCCCGTTCCCGAAGACGGCGTCTACGGAACGCCAACGGTCGATGGCGTCAGCCTGTTCCAGGCGCGCTCGGTCGATCGCAACGGGCATGCCCTCGAAGTAGATGGGCGCGTTGGGCCGATGACTTGGGAGAGTTTGTTTGGCCAGGCTGCCGTTCAGGCCGTCACTGAGGCTCCATCTCCCCTGCTGAAGGCGTTTCTCGCGGTTGCCTCGGCCGAGGTCGGCGTGATGGAGGTCCCCCCGGGCTCCAATCGTGGACCCAAGGTGGATGAGTACATCAAGTCCGCCGGGCTCGATCCGAGCCAGGGCAGCTTCGCCTGGTGCGCCTGCTTCGTCTACTGGTGTTGCAAGCAGGCGGCCGTGCAACTGGGCCGTGCAAATCCCGCCATTCGCACGGCTGGAGTGAACGAACTCTGGCGGCGTGCCAACAGTTCCGGCATCAAGGTGGTCACCGGCGCCAGCGCCATCGACAACCCGGAGCTTGTGCTGCCAGGCCAGGTGTTCACGTTCAAGACCTCGGCAACCACGGGCCACACCGGGATCGTGGAGGCCGTCCACGGCGGCCTGCTCACCACCATCGAAGGCAACACCAACGACGGCGGCTCGCGCGAAGGCGTGGGTGTCTTCCGCCGCAAAGCCCGGAAGATCGGCCAGATCAACCTGGGCTTCATTGAGTACGCGTAGATCGCTATAGTCCCAGAATCAGAATCAACGCCCGCGGCAGGTGGAAGGGATCCTTCACCGGCAACGCCACCACTTCATCAATCGGCATGCCTGTGCGGTCCAGGCGCTGCCGCCACTCGCCCGCCCCCGTCATGGTGTAGTGCACAAGCGACCACTCGCGCACGCGATCGTGCCAGACCCGGCACCATGGCTCACCCGTCAGTTTCGCCGCCAGCAGCAGGGCGTACAAGGCCTCCGTGTGCGGCCACCAGGGCTTGCGGTGCCAGTTGTCCGGGTACGGTTCTCCGCCATCGGCATCGATGGCGAGCAGGATGCCGCCGTGCTCCTCATCCCACCCCTTCTCGATATGCCAGCGGATCACTTGACACGCCTGCCGCACCAGCGCCGCGTCGCCCAGAGTCTGGCCCAGGTGAATCTGGAACCACATCGATTCGATGGCATGGCCGGGGTTCACCGTCCTGCCCTCGGGCCCTGGCAACGGCTGGTAGTCCCCGTCCAGGTACTCGAAGAGGCACGCCCGCTGGGGCTGCACAAAGAACCGAAAGATTTCCGATGAATAGCCTCGCGCCGCTTCAAGAATCATCGCATCGCCGGTGGTTCGGGCCAGTTCGTTCGCAGTCTCAGTCAGAATCATCGGCACCGCATGCAGGCGCCGGTTGGGAGGAATGCGATAGGGAGCCGTGTCATTGAAACCCGGCTGCGCCACTCGCCTGCGCGCCTGCTCGAAGCCAGCCACCGCCGCCTGCAACGCAGCCGGGTCGCCAGCCGCCCGGTAGTACTCGCTCAGGCCGTAGATGGCAAAGCAATCGGCATAGATGCTGATGGAGCCTTCCATCACCACCCCATCGCGCGACGTGCGGTACACCCAACGCCCGGCCTCATCGCGGCCGTGCCGTAACAGGAACTCGGCCGTCCCGCGAGCCGCATCCAGCACCCGCTTGTCCCGTTCCACACGGTTGTAATAGGCGGCCATGGTCCATAGGAACCGGCCCTGCGACCAGATGTACTTGTCCTCGGCCAGCCGCACGCCCTCTTCGGTCATGCAGTTAAGCACACCGCCATGCGTCGAATCCACACCATGGCGCAGCCAGAACGGAATGACGCCGTCGATCAACAACTCCCGGTACGAACGTTTCAAAGATTCAAGCACACTGCTCATGGTACACATGGAGAGAATGTCAGAGCCCACAAGCCTGCGCGCCCTGCTTGCCGCGCGCAAACCCCTGATCGGCTGCGCGCTGGATAGCGCCTGGCCCGCCTTCACCGAACTTGCCGGCCTGCGCGGCTTCGACGTCGTCTGGGGCGACCTGGAACACATCAACACCAATCCGCGCGAAGCCGAGAACTTCTGCCGCAGCGCCGTCGCCGGCGGAGCCATCCCGCTGCTGCGCATCGCCGGGCAAACACGCAGCGACATCATGCGTGCCCTCGATGCCGGCGCGCGCATCGTCGTGGTGCCCATGGTCAATACGCCGGAGCAGGCCCGCGAAGTGGCCCGCTGGGGCAAGTTTCCACCTGTTGGCGAGCGCGGCTTTCACGGGGCCACCCGCGGCATGAAGTACGGCATTGGAGAGAAGCTGCCGAACATGGCATGGGCGAACCACGAGAACCTGCTTCTGGTTCAGATTGAAAGCGCGGAGGCGGTGGACCGTTGCGCCGAGATCATCGCCACCGAGGGCATTGATGGTGGCCTTGTCGGTCCCGCTGACATGTCCATCAGCATGGGCAAGCCCCTGGCGTTTGACGACACTGAAGTGCAGGCCGCGTTCCGCCGCTCCCTGCGGGCCATCCGGGCGGCGGGAAAGCTCTCCGCCACCGCCGTGATGCACCCGGGTCTTATGCGCATCGCCGTCGAGGAAGGCGTGAACATTCTCGTGTGCGCCGTCGACACCGTGGGTCTCGACGACTACTTTCAGAGCCGCCTCGAAGCAGCTCGCCGCATCGTGGACGGCGCTTAGCCCTTCACCTCCCAGCGTTTAGCCCTTTATTTCAAAGATCGCTTCCACTTCCACCGCTGCCCCCGTCGGCAGGGACACAAATCCCAGGGCGCTGCGGGCATGGTAGCCGTCGGAGTCTTTGCCAAAGATTTCATGCAGCAGATCGCTGGCGCCATTGATCACCAGATGCTGCTCAATGAAGTCGCCCGTCGAGTTCACGCAGCCCAGCACCTTCAGGACGCGCAGACCATCCAGCGTGCCGTGCGCGTTCCACACCGAATTGAGGATCTTCGCCGCGCAGTCGCGCGCCGCCTGATACCCTTCGGCGGTGGCGACGCCCGCACCCAGCTTTCCCTTCATCGTGCTGACATGGCCGGAGCTGATCAGCTGATTCCCTGAACGGATGCAAAGATTGAGGTAACCGGGTTCCTGTTTGGTAAACGCAAGGCCCAGGCTTTCGGCTTTCTGTTGTGGAGTCATGGAAGCTGTCATTGTACACTGGGTGTCACCATGCGACCCTGCCTCTTCGCGGCGCTTGCCGTGGCTGCCATGGCGGCTGACGACTTCCCCTCGGCGCGCATCTCAAACGGCGTGATCGACGCCCATCTGTATCTGCCCGACGCCGAACGCGGCTATTACCGCGGCACTCGCTTTGATTGGTCGGGCCAGATCTCCTCTCTGCGCACGAAGAATCACGAATACTTCGGACAATGGTTCCCGCGGTATGACCCGACACTCCACGACTCCATCATGGGGCCCGTCGAGGAGTTCCGCACCCGGAACACCGCCCTCGGGTTCGAGGAAGCCGCCCCCGGCGGCGTCTTCATCCGCATCGGCATCGGCGCGCTGCGCAAGCCCGACGCGTCGCCATTCCAGGCCTTCCGAACCTACGACATCGTCGACCCGGGCCGCTGGCGCGTGAAGACAGGCCGCAATCAGGTGACCTTCACCCATGAACTGGCCGCCACCGGCTACGCCTACCGCTACACCAAGACCGTCCGGCTCGAACCCGGCCAGCCCGTCATGGTAATTCAGCACGTGCTGCGAAACACCGGCCGCCGCCGCATCGAGACCGAGCAGTACAACCATAACTTCTTCGTGATGGACAAGCAGAAGACCGGCCCGGCCACCAGTGTGAGGGTCCCCTGGGAGCTAAAGCCTGTCCGGGCGTTCAGCGGCGGAGTCGTGCAATCAAACGGCGGCCTCATCAGCTACACCCGGGAGCAAGGCTCCGAGGATCGCGTGATCGGTGAGTTCACGGGAGCCGGCCCCACCGCCGCGGACTACGACTTCCACCTGGAAAACAAGGCCGCCGGGGCCGGCGTTCACATCACGGCGGACATCCCGCTGTTCAAGCTGGTCTACTGGTCCATCCCGACGGTCTTTTCACCCGAACCCTACGTGCGATTCGCCATCGACCCCGGCAAAGAGTTCCGCTGGACCTATCGCTACCGCTTCTACGACCTTCCGGCGGCGCCTTGAAACGAATCCTTCTGGTAGCGGCAACCACCGGCTACCAGACCCGCATGTTCGCCGAAGCCTGCCAGCGCCTGGGCCACACGGTCACCCTCGCCACTGATCGTTGCCACGTGCTGGATGACCCCTGGGGCGATGGCGCCATCGCCGTGCGTTTCGACCAGCCCCAGCGCTCGGCGGATCAGCTCCTTGAGGCTCATCCGCGCTTTGACGCCGTGGTCGCGGTGGGCGATAAGCCGGCGATCCTGGCGGCGTATCTTAACGCCAAGCTCGGCCTGCGCGGCCACGCCCCCGCGGCTGTGGAGACTTGCCGGAACAAACACGCCATGCGTGAAGCGTTCGCGGCGGCCGGGCTCGCGGTACCCGAGTTCGCGCTGGCGCCCATTGACTCGCACCCGGCGGAGTTCGCCCCCCAGGCGCCGTACCCCTGCGTCCTCAAGCCGCTCGGCCTTTCAGCCAGCCGCGGCGTCATCCGCGCCAACAACGAACAGGAGTTCGTCGCGGCCTTCGATCGCATTGCGCGCCTGTTGCGGCAACCGGAGTTCGCCCGCGAAGATGCATTGCACACCGCAACCATCCAGGTGGAAGCCTATATCGAAGGCAGTGAGTATGCGCTCGAAGGGCTACTCACCAACGGCGAACTCACCACTCTCGCTCTGTTCGACAAGCCGGACCCGTTGGATGGCCCCTTTTTCGAAGAAACCATCTACGTCACCCCCTCCCGCACGCCGGAGCGCATTCAAGCCCTGATGCGAACGACGGTCGAACGCGCGGCGGGCGCCCTGGGCCTCACCCACGGACCCATCCACGCCGAGTTCCGCTTGAATGACGATGGCGTCTGGATGCTTGAAATCGCCGCCCGGCCCATCGGTGGGCTCTGCGCGAAAGCGGTCCGGTTCAGCGGCGGCCTGGGGCTTGAAGATGTGCTGGTTCGTCACGCCCTGGGTGAGACCGCGGTGCCGGCGCCGGACGGCGAGGCCCGCGGCGTCATGATGATCCCCATTCCCGCCCGCGGTATCTACCGCGGCGTGGAGGGTGTGGACCAGGCGCGCCATGTTCCGGGCGTTGAGGACATCATCATCACCGCCACACCCGGCCAGTTGATGATCCCGCTGCCCGAAGGAGCCAGCTACCTCGGCTTCATCTTCGCCCTCGCGGCGACACCCGCCGGCGCCGAAGCCGCATTACGCCACGCACACACGCGGCTGCGGTTCGATCTCGCCGCCGTGCTTCCGGTCTCCGGACCTTCGAACTGAAGCAAGAGTTTGAGAGTTAGATCAGATTCCCGGGCGAGTTGCCCACCTGCGTAGCCACGGGTTATCCTCTTAGAACCATGTCCTTCGACGCTACCGGCGCGGCGTCGCAGCCCGACCCCGAACTCATCAAGGAGTACATCGATATAGCTCTCAGCCTTCCGCGCGAAGAACGGGACGCGTTCGTCGCCGGCATACAGCCAGATTCCGTCCGGAAAGAAGTAGAGCGCCTGCTTGCCGCCGGCGATTTCCCGTGGAGTGAGCCCGCCCCACTACAGCCGGAGGGCCCCCTCCTGAGCAACGGCAGCATCATCAATGAACGTTTCGAGATCGTCCGCTCCCTGGGCCAGGGCGGCATGGGCGAAGTGTACGAGGCACGCGACAGCCTGCTGGATGGTGCCGCAGTCGCTCTCAAGACCATTCGCGGTGAATTCGCCGGGCGGTCGGGTTGGAAGGATCGCTTCAAACGCGAAATTCAGAACGCCCGCCGGGCTTCTCACCGCAACCTCTGCCGCGTGGAGGAAGCTGGAGAGTTCATCCATGAGGGCTCCACCTATCTTTTCCTCACGATGGAATTGCTCGGAGGGCCCAGCCTCGCCGAGGTGATCCGGTCCGGTCCACTCGATCACCCCACGTCCCTGCGAGTTGCCACCGGCATCTGCCAGGGCCTTTCGGCGCTTCACAAAGCGGGTCTGGTGCACCGCGACCTAAAGTCCGCCAACGTCATGGGCACCAGCACCGGCCAGACCTGCGAGTGGAAA
Organism: Acidobacteriota bacterium; assembly: GCA_016870915.1. Taxonomy (GTDB): domain Bacteria; phylum Acidobacteriota; class Terriglobia; order Bryobacterales; family Bryobacteraceae; genus VFZY01. The sequence continues at coordinate 22,408 of VFZY01000089.1, forward strand.
ATCACCGATTTCGGCCTGGCCCAGGAAGAGCGCAGCCCGGAAGGCCGCACAACACTCACCGGACCCGGACAGGCCGCCGGCACGGTCCACTACATGGCGCCGGAGCAGTTAACCGGCAAGCCCGCCTCCGCTCAGACCGATATCTTTGCGCTGGGCGTGCTGTTCTACGAGATGCTGACCGGCGAGGTGCCCTGGACCGCCAGTCACCACGGGGCATCGCTCGAAGAGAAGCTCAAGATACGCCCGGCCCCGGTGAGCCAGAAGGGGGTCAACCGCAAGTGGGATCCCATCCTCGCCGGATGTCTTGAACCCAGCCCCGGCAAGCGCACCCAGAACGTCGACGCCATCCTGCGGCAGTTGCAGGTTCTTGCGCCTGCCCGCCCCATGGCGCCGCACTGGAAGAAATTCGCCGCGGCCGCCGCGGTCGCGGCCGCGCTGGCAATCAGCGCCGTTGTGCTATTCGTCTTTCGCCCGGATCTACACCGCAACGCCCGCCGCGCCGCCTGCCGTGCGCTGCCGGGAACCTGGGTCTGCCCCCTCCCCGAAAAGCGCAACATGGTATTGACCACGTTTCAACCCAAGGGAGCCACCGCCGAATTGCGCGCGGAGGCCGCCGGGCTGGCGCAGTATCTCCGTGAGTCCTGGGCCCGGGTCGCTCCCCATCCGGAAACTCTCTGCGTGCACCTGGGCAACACAAACGGCGAGAGCCGCACGGAGGGCATGCAACTCGCCATCGAAGGCGACGTGGAGTCGGCTCCGGGCGGGTTCACCGTGCATCTGCGGGCGCGTGAGCCCGATGTTCGAACCGGCGAAGATCCCCCGCTCATCCTGCGCACCGTGAACGTTCACGTCCCTCGCGACCGGTCCGGGCGCCTCCACACCGAGCCCTTGGAACGCCTGGCCGATGCTCTCGGCATCACCCTCGACCCCAAGATCTGGGACAACTGGCGCGGCGCCGGGCCTCAAGACGACTCGTCCTTTCTTGTGTTCCTCGAAGCCCTGGGTGAGTTGAACGGCGGGAACTACGACCGGGCCGCTGAGCTCTTCAACCAGTCCGCCGCCGCCACCCGCAACTTCGCCTTCGCACCCGCCCAGGTTGGCCTTGGCGATGCCTATCGAATGAAGTTCAACCAGTCGCGGGACCCCCGCTGGGAGATTCGAGCCCGCCAGGCCTATCAGATTGCCGCGACGTTCGACCGCGGCTACGGATTCGCCGGTGCCGAGCGCCGGTGGGGCGAACTGGAGCGTGCCAGCCGCAACCACGATGCCGCCAGGGAGCATCTGGGGAAAGCCATCGCGGCCTGGCCGTTCGACCTGGAAGCGCGCCGCCACCTTTAGGCAATCCACGAAGCGGCCGGTGAATTGGCACCCGCGGAGACAATCTTGCGCGAAGCGGCCGGTCTGGCAAAGGACTGCTGGTTGACCCACCGCTGGCTGGCCCATTTCTATTCGCAGCACTCGCGCTTCGTAGAGGCGGAACGGGAATCGCTGGAGGTGATCCGGCTGGACGGGACCAACTCCTCGGCATTCCACAACCTGGCGTTTGACTAAATCAAAGCCGGCCGCTTCGACGATGCCATTCGCCGTCTGATCGAGTCGATCCAGTCCAAGCCAATCGGCATGGCGTACACAACCCTCGGCCGCGCTTATCTCTACCGCGGATGCCGCTCCGACGCACTCGTAAACCTGCGCCACGGAGTGGAACTCGCACGCGAAGACTACCTCCCCTGGACCAACCTGTCCCGTGCCCTGCACGCTCTGCGGCCGGGTTCTGAGGAAGCCCGCGCCGCCCACATAGGCGCCGAGCGGACAGCCAGCCAGGCCCTGGAAAAAGACCCGGGCCACACAATCGCCCGCGCCTATCACGCGCTCTCCCTGGCCCATCAAGGCAGGCACCGCGAAGCGCTGGATGAAATCGGACGCGCCCTCCGCCAGCCCACCGGCACACACGCCGGTCTGGCGATTGTTGAGATCTTCGAATTTGCCGGCAACCGGACCCGGGCGCTCGCCGAACTGGAAGCTCAACTCAAGCGCGGCATGCCCCTGGCCGAACCGCTCGTCGCACCCTCTCTCGCGGCGCTCCGTACCGATTCACGCTTCAAGGACCTGCTAAGTGCGGATGGCTTCTTTCGACCATCGCACAAAAACGAAAACTGACAACATGCCTGTTTCCAGCAGTTCTTTCGACACCTCTCCCTCCCAGCCTCCTTTCTCTCAAGATTTCCACCTCTCCGGGCCGAT
>VFZY01000090.1 GCA_016870915.1 Acidobacteriota bacterium
TGTCAGTGTGCGCCGGATCGTTTTGTCACTGGCGACGAGCTACCCCTGGCAGGCCCAGTTTGCGCAAGTTCACGCGAACCTGCGCTGCTGAAAAAACTGCGTGAAGCAAACACCGGACTTATTCATTCCGCATTTTTGCAGCGGACCGGAGAAGCGCGTATGGACGGCCCATTTTCACCCTTCGGGTGCTCCGAGCGACGGTATGCGGCAGCCATTTTGCCGCAAATTTCTGACCGAGACACCCGCGGAGGATCCGCACGAGTCATTTCGAGCTTGTCCGCGGCGTCAGTTTGGGCTGCGATCAGATGCCGTGAGAAAAGCGGGTTAGCAGCATTGAGCATGTGATCGGGTCCATTGAGGCGCCTCTCCTCTATGACTCGCCTCACAATCTCGTCTGGCGCGATTCACAGGACGCCTTCGTGCATCGGAAAGGAGCCACGCCGGCTCGCGGACCCGTTGCCATGGAGGGCACCCCCTTTCACTACTGGGGAGAGCCGGTTCTGGTTCCGGGATCCATGGGCGCATCCAGCTTCGTACTCGCCGGCCTGGGCAATGAGATTGCCCTTAACAGTGCGAGTCACGGCGCTGGCCGGTCCCTCTCCCGGGGAGAAGCCAGCCGAAGCCATCAGGCCGGATTTGCCGAGTTCCTGAAAAACTTCCGGGTCGTGACGCCGCTTGATCTGCGGCGGCCGGAGGTTCGGTCCAGGGCCGATATTCTCGCTCGCAAGATCGAGGAACTCCGCGCGGAAGGCCCACACGCCTACAAGGGAATCCGCGCGGTTGTCGAGACCCTGGAGGGGGCGAAGATCGCCAAGCCGGTCGCGGAGCTGGTGCCGCTGGCTACCGTAAAAGGGTAGCTGGCGGCCACCGCTCAGCCCGCCCCTGACGCATCTGCTCTCGGGCGTTGGCTCGCCGGTCAAGGCTCGCCCAACCAGGCACCAACCAGCTACGGGCCTCGCGGCTCGGTGCGTTCCCTGAAGGTTTTCAGTTCCTTCGAAAGCGCCGCCACGGTTCCCGCGTGCGCGTCCACCGCGGCCAGATTGCGCATCTCGTGCGGGTCTGTATCGTGATCGTAGAGCGCCCGCCCGCGCCGGCCTTCATCCCATTCGGTATAGCGCCAGCGCTCCGTGCGAATGGACCGGCCCACGAACCAGCTTCGCACCTGCACCGTGATCGCCGGGCGGTCCCAGTTAGCCGTCGGCTCCACCAGCAGCGGCCGCAGCGCCGTGCCCTGGTGCCACGCGCAGGCGGGCAACCCGGCCAGATCAACCAGCGTCGGCGCAATGTCAAGATACTGCACAATCCGCCGGCACACCGCGCCGTGCTCGAAGCCCGTGCGCGGATCGGCAACGATCATCGGCCCCCGCGCGGAGGTTTCAAACAGTGTTCCTTTCGCCCACATACCCTTTTCGCCCAGGTGCCAGCCGTGGTCGCCCCACAGGATCACGATGGTGTTCCGGTCCAGTTCCAGCGCCTTCAACTGGCCGAGCAACCGCCCCACCTGATCGTCCATGTAGGCCATGCTCGCGTAGTAGGCCCGCATCGCCTCCCGCGCCTCCTGCACCGTGAATGCGCGGCCGGCGAACAGGTCGATGTTCGACCGGAACTCATCGCGCGGCACGCCATCGATCAGGCGCGGCTCCGTATCGAAGTCCGGCGGCAGCGGCATCTCCTCAGGGTCGAACAGGTCGAAGTACTTCATGGGAGCCGTCAGCGGAACATGCGGCCGGTGAAAACCCACGGCCAGGAGGAACGGCTGGCCGGACTGGGCCATCCGTTCCATGGACTTCAACGCCGCATCGGCGATCGGCGCATCCACCCCAGGGTCGCCTTCAGGCAACGGACCGTAGTTGTTCGCCCACGCATACTGGCGCGGCGCGGGCAGAGTCAGGTTGCGATACGGGGTATGGTTGTCTTCCCAGAACGCGGGCGACTCCCGCTGCTGCCGGGCGCGATCGGCGGGCGTCACCCAGCGCTGGGGTGTCTTCGGGGGCAGCGCCTCGCCGGGCGCGAATCCGCGATTCGGCCCATGCCAGATCTTGCCATGCGTGGCCACGCCGTAGCCGTGGCCGGCGAAGTAGGCCGGCAGCATCTGCTCACCCGCGCGCAAAGTGAGCCAGGTGTTGTTATCCAGCACGCCGGTGGAGGTGGGGTAGCGGCCGCTCAGCACGGACGACCGCGTGGGGTTGCACAGCGGGAACTGGCAATATGCGCGGTCGAAGCGGACGCCGCGGGCGGCCAGAGAGTCGATGTGCGGCGTGCGGGCAACGCGGTCGCCGTAGCAGCCGACGCGGCAATCAAGGTCATCGACCACGACGAACAGGACATTAGGGCGCGGCGGCTGCGCGGTGAGGGTGCCCGCCGCGGCGAGCGGCAGGAACTGACGCAGGAACTGACGCCTAGTGTAGGGCATCGAATCAGCTTATCGTAGTGGCCGGCACCGATACCCGAAGGAGCGGCGGCGCGATAGCGTGGGCTCCCCCGCGGCCAGCAGACGGCGCAAACCCTCGGTGTCCAGACGGTCACCGTTCCATGTGACCATGCGCGCCAGACTTTCGATCTGCTCCGCCAAAGAGCCTTCGGTCCGCAGTGTCAGGACCCCATGGAATCCGCGGTCCGGCAGGACAGGCTGAAAGCCGTTCGCGGGCACCAGATTCGGGCTGGACGCAATGGCCAGATAAGACAGGCCGACGGAACCACCCTCCAGCGGCTGGGCAGCCAGCGGCGGCGCCACTTCAATCACGCTGGCCCTGGGATGCACGGTGACCTCACCACGGCTTGGAATCAGAATCGGGATCCCGGCCGGTCGGTGTCCCCGCCACAGGTCCGGCGACCCGCCGGCCACATTTGTGAACCGCCACTGGCGGCGCCGGCCCAGGTCCACCCGGCGGTTACCGGACTGCGCGACGGTCGCGCCTTCCGGAAAAATCACCCACATTCGCCCCTCGTGAGGGGCAAGGAGGATTGGCGTCTCGATCCGCAGCATACACGGCTTCGGAGTTTGCAGCGAAAAAGGCATTGGGCAAACACCTCGTAGTACTGAACTGGCCTCAGGGCTTTGAATCCAATGTGGGCGGGAGAAGCGGTTTCATTACAGACCGCGGCTGAACTTTTCCGGGCAGCGCGCTATCGTAGGACGAGATGACCCGGCGAGACCTCGTTCGTACCCTGGCCGGCGGAGCCCTGATGGCCCGCGCCGCCGCCGCCGCCCGCAATCCGAACATCGTCCTCATCGTGGCCGACGACCTCGGTTACGGTGAACTCGGCATTCAAGGCGGCTCAATCCCCACGCCCCACATCGACTCCATCGGCGCCGCCGGCGTGCGCTTCACCCAGGGCTACGTCTCCTGCCCGGTCTGCTCACCCACCCGCGCCGGCCTGATGACCGGCCGTTACCAGCAGCGGTTCGGGCACGAACTGAATCCGGGGCCGGCCCAGGAAGCCGCGGACAACTTCGGCCTGCCGCTCGATCAGGTGACCCTCGCTGACCGCCTGAAGAAGCTCGGCTACCGCACCGGCATGGTGGGCAAGTGGCACCTTGGCTACAAGCCCGAATACCACCCCCAGAAGCGCGGCTTCGATGAGTTTTTCGGATTCCTGGGCGGGGCGCACCCCTACAACTCCGAACAGGCCGGCAACCCCATCCTTCGCGGAACCACGCCCGCGCCGGAGAGTGCCTACCTCACCACCGCCTTCGCCCGTGAGGCGGCGTCGTTCATCGATCGGCACGCCGCCGCGCCGTTCTTCCTCTACCTGCCGTTCAACGCGGTCCACAACCCGCTTCAGGCCACCGATGAGTATTCAGCGCGCACGGCTCACATAGGCGACCCGAAGCGCCGCACGTTCGCCGCCATGCTCACGGCGCTCGACGATGCCGTGGGCGCCGTCCTGGACCGCCTCCGGCGCCACAAGCTGGACAACGACACGCTGGTGATCTTCATCAGCGACAACGGTGGACCGACGCCCCAGACCAGCTCCCAAAACGGGTCCCTGCGGGGCTTCAAGGCGCAGGTCTATGAGGGCGGCATCCGCGTGCCGCTGCTCATGCGCTGGACCGGGCGTATCCCGAAAAGCTCCACGTATACGCAACCAGTGATCGCGCTGGACCTGCATTCCACGGCAGTGGCCGCGGCCGGCGGAAGCGCACCGGGCCTCGATGGAGTGGACCTGTTTCCCTACCTCGCCGGTAAGAGGCCGGACAAACCGCACCAGACGCTCTTCTGGCGGTTCGGGACCCAATCCGCCGTGCGGCACGGGCCGTGGAAGCTCCTGCGGCTGAGGAAGGAAGCCCCGCCCCAGCTCTACAACCTGGATCGCGACCCCGCCGAGACCAATGACCTGGCCACCGCTGAACCAGCCCGCACCGCCGAGCTTGAAGCATTGTATTCGGCGTGGGATAGCCAGCTCCAGCCACCCACCTGGCAGGGCGGCGGAGCCGCGCGTGCGGCCGGGAAAGCAAAAAGGAAAAAAGCCTGATGGCCTTTGAAGACGGATTCGGCGCCGAAGTGACCGCGCGCCACGATGACGGTGTCACCGTCGAGTTGCCCATCCACGCCGGCCTGCTGAACACGCCCGGCATTCTCCACGGTGGCATGATCGCCACGCTGGCCGACGAGACCGCCTGGCACGCGTTGCAGCATCAATACGGCAAGCGCGCGGAACAGACCACAACCACTGAGTTGAAGGTGAACTATCTGCGGCCCATCATCGGATCGAAGGCCGTGGCGCGTGCGGTGGTGCTCAAGGCGGGCCGCACGCTGTGCGTCTCGCGGGTCGACATCTACGATGACCAGAGCCGGCTGGGCGCTGTCGCCATGGTCACCTACATGCTGCTGTGATCCCTCCTGGAATCGCTCCTTTGACCCCTCCCGTAATCGAGGAACTAACTCAGGAGTTCGGAGTCCGGCTGTGGAAAGCCCGCCTGGATGACAGCGGCGATCTCACCCACCTGCTGGACCCGGCGGAGCGTGAACGCGCCGCCCGGTTCAGGCAGCCCCGCCACAGCCATCGCTTCACAGCCGCCCGCGGCGCGCTCCGGCTCATCCTGGGCGCTCTCACGGGGCAGGCGCCCGGCGCGCTCAGGTTCCACTACTCGGAGACCGGCAAGCCTTCCCTCACCGGCGGGCCGCACTTCAACCTCTCCCATTCGGGCGGGCTTGCCGTTTGCGCCGTGTCGGCCCAGGGCCCCCTGGGCGTGGACATCGAGCACATACGAGCCAACACGGACCAGGAACGCATCGCCGCCCGCTACTTCGCCCCGGACGAATGCGCCCAAGCCGTCGGCGCCGGGCACTTTTTCCGCGTCTGGACCCTTCGCGAGGCCATCCTCAAAGCCACCGGCCTGGGTGTCGCCGGCATGGCCCGCCTACGGGATCAGACCGTCGCAGGCCGCGCCGAGGTGGAGTTCAACGGCACGATTTGGCGGATGGCGGAGTTCGAGCCGGAGCCGGGCTACGCCGGAGCCTTGGCCCTCGCCAGGGATCACTGAGAGGCGGCCGCGAATTCGGCCAGCAGCTTCCGCTCCTCGTCGCTAAAGCGCTTCTGCCAACCGGACCGCTCCATGCGTTCCTTACGCTCCTCCGCCGGCAGACGGCGCAGCCGTTGCACCTCGCGGCGGATCTCGGGACGCCGGTCCTCAGGCAGCTTCTGCAACTGGCGGAACGCCTGGCGAAGCTTGTCCTGCTGCTCGCCCGGCAGTTCGCTGAACCGGCCCGCGCTCTCCGTCAGCCGCGCCCGCTCCTCCGGCGAGAGCTTTTCGTACTCGGCCACCCGCTGCTCAATCAGCTTGCACCGCTCCTCCGGCAAACGGTCCAGCGCACGGCGGCGCTGCTCCGGAGACAGGCGCAGGAACCGCTCCATGTTCTCGACGGCGTGGCCGCGGCGGCGGGACTTGGCGCCCGGTCCTGGCTGTGCGCATAGGAATCCCACCGCAACCCAGGCGATCATGAGGAACTTCAGGAAGGTCATGGAGGGGCTCGAAAAACAGCCTACATCTGAGCCGGCTGCCCGGCGGTGTTGAGCACAGTGAGAATCTCGATGTCCTCCAAAGCCTGTTCCAGCTTTTCGACATCGGCCACATCCGCTTCAGCGGGCACGGGGGCCGCCGCCGGCTCCCGCAGCGTCACCACAGCCAGCAGCGCCGCCGCCACGGCCACCGCGGAGAGAGCCGGTTTCCAGGAAAAATACTCCAGCCACCGCTGATAAAACGGGGCCGTTTCAATACGCCGCGCCAAAGCCTGGTCAAACCCGGCGGAAACCTCCGGCGCCTCCCACGCATCCAGGGCAGACCACAAGGACTGCTGGCCTTCCACCACCTGCCGGCAGGACTCACAAAGCGCCACGTGGCGGCGCATGGCCTCCTCACGCTCACCAGACAGGCGTCCGGCACAGTAATCGAGCAGAAGCCCGGCTTCGTCGCCAGACTGCATCACACACTGTGCCAAGTGCCGCATAACTCCTTACTTACCTATCTTAACGCCTTCCACTCCGGTCAGCCCATGTGCGAGAGCCGCCCGCGCAGCGTCTCATAAGCCCGGAACAGAAGCGACTTGATCGCCGGCTCCGAACATCCCAGAACTCCGGCGATCTGGGCATACCCCATCTCCTGATACTTGTGCATCAAGACCGCCGCGCGCTGCTTTTCGGGCAGCCGCGCGATCGCCCGGCGGATCTCTGCCATCCGGGCTTCTTTCACCAGCGTGTGCTCCACGGTGGGCGCGCGATCCGCCACCTCCCAAGCCACGCCATCCGCCACTTCACGATCCAGGCTGGCCTGCGCCTTTTCCTTCCTCGTGTCCCGCAGCCAGTTCAGCGCCAGGCGGGAGGCGATGCGAAACAGCCACGTGGTGAACTTCGCCGAAACCTCATAGGTCTGCCGCGCCCGGTACACGCGGAGGAACACCTCCTGCGCCAACTCCTCCGCCACGGCCTGGTTTTGCACCATGCGGAACAGGAAGTTCACCACCGGCGCCCGATGGCGGCTCAGCAGAAGGGCGAAGCTGGACGAATCGCCTTCGCGGACTCGAAGCATTAACTGGGCGTCGTGTTCAACTGCCGCCACGGTCGTCACGCTTATTCGAACACTGGCTCTGGCGCCGGGTTGCGGCGATTTTCGGTTACTCTTCCCGGGGCGGGCGGGCCATCAACTCAGCCAGGGCCTCCCGGGGAGGCCGCCCATTGGCCAGCATCTCATACACCTGGTGGGTGATGGGCATATCCACGCCGGTGCGGCGGGCCAGGTCCACTGCCGCGTACGTGGTCTCCACGCCTTCGGCCACCATCTTCATCCCGCCCGTGATCTCGGCCAAACTGCGGCCGCCAGCCAACTCCACGCCGAGCGAGCGGTTCCGTGAAAGCTGCCCCGAACAGGTCAGCACCAGGTCGCCCAGACCCGCCAGACCCGCCAGTGTTCTGGGCTTGCCGCCCAGTGCCACCGCCAGCCGCGTAATCTCCGCCAGACCCCGCGTGATCAGCGCCGCCTGCGAGTTACTGCCCAGCCCCAGCCCCTGGCAGACCCCGGCCGCGATGGCGATGACGTTCTTGATCGCCGCCCCGGTTTCCACACCCGCCACGTCCGCATTGGTGTAGAGGCGCAGCGTGGGGCCGCTGAACGCTGTCTGCACCTGGCGGGCGAACACGTCGTCTTCGGAGGCCAGAACCACCGCGGCCGGCTCGCGATTGGCGATTTCGCGGGCGAAGGTGGGGCCTGAGAGAACGGCAAGCGGCCGGGGCCCCAGCACGCTGCCAATCACCTGAGACATGCGAAGCAGAGACCCGCGCTCCAGGCCCTTGGTGGCGCTCACCACGGGCAGCCACCGTGGCACTACCGCCGGCAACTGCGCGTAGACTCGCCGGGCGAACTGGGAAGGCATCACGCCAAGCACGCAATCGGCGCCGTCCACAGCTTCCTCAAGGCGCCCGGTTGGCTCAACGTTGTCTGGAATGGTGAAGCCGGGCAGGAAAATCGTGTTCTCGCGGCGGGCGCCGATGGCCTCGACCACCTCCGGCTCAAACGCCCAAAGCCGGATGCCGCTGAATCGCGGAGCCAGCACCACCGCCAGGGCCGTGCCCCAGCTTCCCGCCCCAAGGATGGCCAGCCGCTTCACCGTGTCTTGCTGCCGCCGAAGGAGAAGACGTTCTCGGTGCCCGCGCGCAGGCGCTCAATGTTCGACGAATGGCGGTGGATGATGAACACCCCGGAAATGAGCGCCGCGGCCACCACCGGCGTGGGCGGATGCAGGATCAGCCATACCGCCAGAGGGAACAGGCCCGCCGCCAGAATGGAGGCCAGCGAGATATGCCGCTTCACCGCCACCACCACCACGAACAACACCAGCACGGCGCCCAGCGCGGCCGGCGTCAGGTAAAGGAAGGCTCCCACAAAGCTCGCCACGGCCTTGCCGCCCTGGAACTTCAGGTAGACGGGGAAGGCGTGGCCCGCCATCACCGCCAGCGCTGCCAGGCTCATCCACAACGGTGAGCCGCCGGTGGCGCGGTCCGCCAGCCACACCGCCAGCACTCCCTTGCCGATATCGAGCAGCAGTGTCACGATGCCCGCCGCGCGCCCGCTTGTGCGCAGAACGTTCGTGGCGCCGATGTTGCCGCTGCCGAGCGTCCGCACATCACGGCCCGTGCGCAGGCGCACATAGAGATAGCCGAACGGGATGCCTCCCAGAAGATAAGCGGCGATGAGAACCAGAATGCCGGTCATAACGGATACCCAGCCAGTTTAGTGTACACGGAGGGTCCATTTCCCAGCCGGCTCTCATAGAGGTTCCAGGCGGTGGCGCGGAAGCGCCCAAAGTCCACGGCGGGGAGTTGAGCAATGGCGGCACGTAGCGCGCCGATGTCGGCCGTGCCGCGAAGACGGGCCAGCGTCAGGTGAGGGACGAACCGTTCGCTCTTGTGCGCCACACCCAAAGGCTCCAGCGCCTCATCGGTGGCCCGCTTCAGTTGCAACAGCCCTTCCGGCGCCGCGATGCCGGCGAAGAACGAGTGCGGCTTGTGCGGATTCGGAAACCAGCCGAGCCCGGTCACCGAGATGTCGAATGGGCCAAAGCCTGGCACACCCGCCAGAGCGTCCTTGATTTCGTCCAGCCGGTCCTCGGGCCATTCGCCGATAAAGCGTGTGGTGATGTGGAGGTTGTCGAGTGGGCTCCACTGGATGGCGGCGGTGGGCTTGAGGTGCGCCAGAAGAAGCTCCAGGTTGCGCCGTGTTTCGTAGGGGATGGTGAAGCCCGTGAAGAGTCGCATGCCGGGGCCGCAATTCGTTTATCCTAACATGTCGGCATGAGCAGCCCGGTCTCAACGGCGGTTCTTCCGCGCCGCTTCTACGCGCGGCCCACAGTGGCCGTGGCTCGCGATCTGCTGGGCGCGGTGCTGATGCATGAAGACCTGGCGGGCCGCATTGTCGAGGTGGAAGCGTACCTGGGCGAAGGGGATCTGGCAGCGCACGCCGCGCACGGGTTGACCGCCCGGACACGCGTGCTGTTCGGGCCGCCGGGGCATGCCTATGTCTACTTCATCTACGGCGTGCACCACTGCCTGAACGTGGCGGCGGAGCCGGAAGGCGTGGCGGGCTGCGTGCTCATCCGCGCTGTTGAGCCGGTGGCGGGGCTTGAGACCATGCGCCTGCACAGACCGGCCGCGCGGCGCAGCCGCGATCTCGCGAACGGGCCCGGCAAGCTGACCCGGGCTTTCGGGATCGGGCTGGGGCAGAACGGCCTCGATCTGACGGACCCGGCAAGCCCGCTTCGAATCCATGCCGGCCATGCGCAGCCACGGGTGATTGAGACCAGCCCGCGCATCGGCATCAGCGTCTCCGTGGATCTGCCGCTGCGTTTCACCGTGGCGGGCAGCGTTTGCCTGTCGCGATAGCCGTGTAACGAAGCCGGGCCGGCCTTCACTATTCTTCGCCTGCCCGGCGATCGCCCTTACTGGCGACCCGGCTGGCACATTACATAGGAGAAAAATCATGAACTTTCCGAAAATCCTTGCGGTTCTGCTGGCGGTCAGCGCGGGACTCATCGCTCAGGAACTGCCCGACAACACTCCCTTCATCCTGAATGACTTCGTCTGGGAGAATAAACAGGCCTTCATCGACCGTGGCCGCTGCGTCACGCAGCAAGTCAATGCCGACGACGAGCTGGAGCCACCCCGCCTGAGTCTGCGTGTGCGCGGCTTTGCCGTTCCCGGCAGCCTGCAGATCCCGGTCTGGTTCCATGTCATCAGGAACTCGGCCGGGCAAGGCAACGTCACAACGCAGCAGATCCAGAATCAGTTGGCCGTTCTCAACGCCTCCTTTGGCGGCACGACAGGCGGAGCAAATACGCCATTCCGCTTCTATCTGGCCGGCACCACCACCACCACGAACAACGCATGGTTCACAATGGCGCCGGGGTCGCAGGCTGAATCGCAGGCCAAGAATGCGCTGCGGCGCGGCGGCGCCAACACGCTGAACATCTACACGGCCAGCCCTGGCGGCGGCCTGTTAGGCTGGGCGACATTCCCCAGCTCCTATTCGTCGCGTCCGCAAGCTGACGGCGTTGTGGTCCTGTTTTCCAGCCTTCCCGGCGGCACCGCCGCACCGTACAATCTGGGTGATACGGCCACGCACGAAGTGGGCCACTGGATGGGTCTGTTTCACACCTTCCAGGGCGGCTGTAGCAACACCAATGACCGCGTCTACGATACACCAGCCGAGAAGAGTCCGGCGTTCGGCTGCCCGGTAGGCCGCAACACCTGCAACAACTCACCCGGGCTGGACCCCATCACCAACTTCATGGATTACACCGACGACATCTGCATGAACAACTTCACGCAGGGCCAGTCTGACCGGATGACCCAACAGGTGGCCACCTACCGGGGCATCCAGTAGCGCAAAGGCGAAGCCGTCTTGCGCGGTTCTGATAAAGCGCAAAGGCGAAGCCGTCTTGCGCGGTTCTCGAAAGCCTCACGGTTCGGTGTGGTAGTTCAACTCGCCCGCTTCCACCGCCGTGTCCAGGTGATTCTGGCGCGGCGGGAGCGGGCAGGTGGCGTAGGGCGTGAAGGCGCAGGGCGGGTTGTAGGCCTGGTTGAAGTCGATCATCACCTTGCCATTCCGCGGCGCATCGGCATAAAGAAACCGGCCAGCGGGATAGGTGGACTTGCCGCTGGTCTTGTCGCGCAGGATGAACCAGAGCCGGTTGTTGGCGGCATCCACGGGTTCCAGGCGGTGCTCCCGGCCATTGAGGGTGAAAACCACCACGCCGCTGCTGGTCATGGTCTCGGTGTCGCCAAGGATGTTCGGAATCTTCACCTGCCGCGGCGCGGCATGGGGTTCAAAGCGAGCTTCCACGCGGTATTCGGGCTTCACCTCGAACCACTGCCGGCCAGTAAACTGACGGCGGTACTTGCTATTCAGGTCGCGCAGCCTGATCCCGATTCGTTCGCCGCGCACGATGACGAACATCGCAAGCGAGCCGAGTTGCACAATGTCTTCCTTGCCCGTGGCGTCGCTTGCCAGCCGTTGACTGGTCGCAATCTGGCCGCCCAGCGTCAGTCCCGATTGCGGGTGGGCGCGCAGGGTGACTTGGCCGTCTTCCAAGTGGAACGCGCCGGCCTGAGGCGGCGCAGGCGCAGGCAGCACGATGGCATTCGATTCGGCGCTTCCGAAGCCGTTCTCACCGGGCTTGAGCCAGAACAGGCCGGAGACGGTGAGCCACCCGTCATCGGCCCGCAAGGCGATTTCGGCCTGGCGCCGCCACTGCTCAACCGATTGAATGTAGCCGCTATCCGCCGCCATCAGAATCGCGGGCCATAACACCACAAGCCCCCGCATACGCGCTCAGTGTACCATTCGCGTACCTTGAACGACGCGCACCGGCAGCCCGCTCCGCATGAGCTCTTCCAGCCGGAGCCGGACTCCTTTCTGCCACCACGTCAGTTCGATGCCCACGCGCACCTTTATGACACGGCGGTGGCGCATCTACGCGGGCGGTGCGGCGAGGTCCGACCTTCGTACTCTATGAGTCGCTGCTGGTGTTGAAGATTGCCTCGCGCGCGCTGCGCTTGACGGACGGCGAACCGGAAGTGATCTGCCACGGCAACGGCGCGGGGCTCTACGGCCTGCCCGCCTGACTTACAATCGAAGGACCATGCCGCGCTACCACCAGGGTATTCTGATCAGTTGTGAGGTCCCGTGGGATGAACGGGAGCACCTGATGGAGGATGTGTTCCGTCGTGAGGTCCAGCAGGTGCTGACGGCGGGCTTCCGCAACGTCTATATCTTCGGCACGGCGGGAGAGGGCTACGCGGTGGACACGGCGCGGTTCCACCGCATTGTGGACCTGTTCGCGGAGGAGACGCGCGCGGAGGGTGTGCACCCGGGCGTGGGAGTGATCGGGCTCTCCACCGCCAACATTGTTGAGCGGATCAGCTACGCGCACTCGCGCGGCTTCCGGTTCTTCCAGATTTCGCTGCCCAGTTGGGGCGCGGTGAATGATCGCGAGATGGTCACCTTCTTCCGGGATGTCTGCGGGGCGTTTCCTGACTCGAGGTTCCTGCACTACAACCTGGCGCGCACCAAGCGCGTGTTGACCGGCAGCGACTACCGGCGGCTGGTGGCGGAGATCCCCAACCTGGCGGCCACCAAGAACACCGGCACCACGGTGCAGACAACGGCGGAGCTCATGCGCGAGGCGCCCGAGTTGCAGCACTTCTTCGGCGAGGCGATGTTTCCGCACGGCTGCCTTCATGGGGAGTGTTCGCTGCTCAGCTCGTTCGGACCGCTGGCGCCCGCCAAGACGCAGGAATTCTACCGGCTTTGCACCGTAGGCGACTTGGGGCAGGCGTTAACCTTCCAGAAAAAGTACCTGGAGATGACGCATGAGGTGCTGGCGCCGATGTTCCGTCAGGGTCCGCTGATGGACGGCGCCTACGACAAGGCGCTGGTGCGGCTGGGCGGCCTGGAGGAGATGCCGTTGCGGCTGCTATCGCCCTACGAAGGCCTGACGGAAGAGGTGTTCGCGGAGTGCCGCGCCATCCTGCATGAGCGGTACAAGGATTGGCTGGGATGAGCCAGCCGCTGGAACCGGATGATCGCTTCAACGGATGGCTGTTCACCATCAGCTACATCCTCATCTACATCGGCGCGCCGGTGATCTACGTGGGTGTGGCGCAGGCGGCGTTGCTCAACAAGCTGGGCGCCAGCGCGGCCGTGGCCAGCCTGCCGGCATCGGTGTACATGGCGGGGCAGATCGCTCCGCTGTTCGCCTCGTGGCTGGTGCCGCACCGGCTGGAGCGGACGGTGCTGGTGGGGGCGAACGTAGTGACCGCGTTCCTGAACACGTGCGTGCTGCTGACGCTGGTGCTGCCCCTCGACGCCGATATCCGCATTGGCGCCGTGGTGCTGCAAGGGTTGCTCCAGGGCTTTTCCGGATCCACGTCGCACGTCTTCATGCTGGGATGCCTGAAGCGTGGCACCACGGAGAAGGGCTTGGCCATTGCTCTCAAGCGCACGTTCACGTTTGGGCCGCTGTTCGCCGTGGCCGGCTCCCTGGGCGCGCAGTATGTCCTGAACAATGGCTTCCCGTTTCTGCCTTACCCGTTTGACTTCGCGTTCCTCTATGCAATCGCCGTGCCCTGCTCGGCGGGAGTGGCGCTGGTCTCCACGCGATACCGCCTGCGGGACCTGCCGGAAGAGCCGCGGCCCAACCTGTTCCGGTTCATCGCCGGCGGCATCCGGGCGTTCGCCGCGTCGCGTCCGCTGGCGCTGGCGTGGGTGGCTTACATGCTGTGGTATTCGTCGCAGGGCATCGTGTCGAACCTTTCGCTCTATACCCGGGAGGCGATGAACCGCGACCCGAAGGAGCTGTCGGGGCTGACGCTCGCGATCCGGTTTGGCTGCAAGGCGGCGGGTGGATGGCTGTTGGGATGGCTCGCAGTCCGGCACGGGCTGCGCGCGGGTGTCATGGCAGCTTCGGGGTTGTTGGCGGCGGGGGCGCTTTGGGCGTGGCTGGCCCCGGGCTCGGCGTATCTGGCGGCGTTTGGATTCCATGGCGCGGGTGAGCTTGGCGGGGCTTACTTCCCGAACTACGTGGGCACGCTTTCGGCCCCCGCCGAGGCGGCGCGAAATCTGGCGATTGTCACGCTGGCGACACCGGCATCCAGCTTCGCGCCATGGCTGCACGGCTGGCTGACGGACCACCATGGCTTCCAGGCCAGCTTCGCGTTCGGCCTCTTCGCGGCGCTGGCGTCCTTGTTGCTGGTGGCGCTGTCCGGGCGGCGAAAGTCCGAATAGGGAGTTGACGATGCGCTTGCCGATTGCCGTTCTGGCTGCCTGTGCCCTGCCTGCCCAGACTCCCCTCAAGGTGCTGATCGTGGATGGGGTGAACAACCACGACTGGCAGGCGGCCACCCGGATGACCCGGACCATCCTGGAAGGGACGGGCCGCTTCCAGGTGGATGTGGCGACATGGCCGCAACGGCCTGTGTTCACGGGCTACGCCGCGGTGGTGAACAACTTCAATGGCGGCCATACGGAAGCCGGGTTGCGTTGGCCCGCCGATCTGGAGCGGTCCCTGGTGGAGTACGTTCGAGGCGGCGGCGGGCTGGTGAACCTGCATGCAGCGAACAACGGCTTTCCCCATTGGCGCGAGTTCAACGAGATGATCGGCCTGGGGTGGCGCGAACCGGCCTTCGGCCCGGGCCTCGCCGTGCGCGGCGATCAGGTTGTGACGCTGCCGGCAGGCACAGGCTTGCGGCCTGGACACGGGCCGCGGCAGGATTTCGAGATCTTCACGCTGGATGCAACGCACCCGATGACACGCGGCTTGCCGGGCCAATGGCGGCACGCCTCCGAACAGTTGACCCATGGTCAGCACGGCCCGGCGGTGGGGCTTCAGGTGCTGACCTACGCTTTCAGCGAAGTGTCGCATTCAGGCGAGCCAATGGACTGGGTGCGTGCGTACGGCAAGGGACGCGTCTACACGACGATGCTGGGGCATACCTGGAAGAACGAGCTGAACCCGAACTACGGCGACATCCATTTCCAGACGCTGCTGGCGCGCGGGGTTGAGTGGGCGGCGACGGGCGACACAACGCTGCCCGTGGGGTTGGGCTGGCGGCCGCTGTTCAACGGACGGGACCTGGAGGGCTGGGAAGTGCGGGGCGACGGTTCATGGACTGTGACCGACGGCTTACTGCATGGCCAACGGGTGCAGGCGCGGCCGGAGAGCCCGTTCACGGCGCCCTGGCCGGTTGGGCCGAAGGAGTTCGCGGCGTGGCTCTACCGGCAGGCGTGGCTTTACACGAAAGCCGAGTTCACGGAGTACGACCTGCACCTTGAGTACTGGGTGCCGCCGGGCGGCAACAGCGGCATTTCGATCCGCGACCGTTCGCGTGCCCATCACGCCATCGGCGAAGAAGACTCCGCGCGGCCGGATCTGGCCGCGTTTCCGAAGACCACGCCGGCGCACATTGGCTACGAGATCCAGTTGACCGACGATGATGGGGACAAGTACCCGTCGGGCAGTATCTATACGTTCGTCGCGGCGCGGGCCGGGGTGCAGCGGCGCGGGGCGTGGAACGCGCTGGAAGTTGAGTCGCGCCGCGGGATGATTCGGGTGCGGCTGAATGGTGAACCCGTGGCGGAGTTCGCCGGTGACCCGGCGCGTTCGCGGAGCGGGCCGGTGGGCTTGCAGTTGCACGACCAGTTTTCGGCGATGCGGTTCCGGAGCATTCGGATCCGGGAACGCTCAACGTAGGAGCGCGAAGGCAACAATCGTGCCGGGGCCGGCATGGGCTTCGAGAAGGCGGGCTTCGATGCCGGTGGGGTCGAGCGGGACGGCGCAGGCCGCAAGTTCGGCGGGGGATGCGCCTTCGTAGCAGAGCTCGCAGGCGCCGTAGTGATCCTGCGCGATGCGGACGGCGGGGCCGAAGGTGCGGCAGGCGACCGGGCGGTGCTGGTAGAGTTCGCAGTGCCGGGTTTCAACGTCGAGCGCGGGGCAGGGATGATCGTTGAGGCGCTCGGGCAGTGCGTCCTCATCGAAGAGCTCGCCGGTTGTGGGGTCGCCGGGGTAGTCCGGGCCCAGCGCTGTGATGGCCTGGCGCGCGCGTTCTCGAATCTGTTCAGCCTGTTCCGGGGGGAGCTGCCGGAGGCCTTCGCGAAGGCGGTTGACATCGAGCGCGGTGATGGCGAAGGGACCCAGGCAGCATTGGGCGCAGCCGGGCCGGCAGGCAAGCCAGGGGCCGGAGCGCTGAGCGGATTCGGCGAGCCACGTGTCGAGATGTTGGATGAGCGCGAGGTCAGCGGGCACGCCTTCCCAGCATAGTGCGTCCTGGTATCCTACGAAGCGATGAACCGCCGCCGTTTTTCCGCTTCTGTCGCCAGCTCCGCTCTGGCCGCCAGTGCTGCCGCCGCCGATGCCAAGCCAGGCTTGGTGGAGTTGCGCTACTTCTATATGCGCAACACCACCGACAATCAGGCGGGGCGGACGACGGAGTTCGTTCAGAAGAGCCTGGCGCCGGCGCTGGAGCGCGTGGGAGCGGGTCCGGTAGGGTTCTTTGGCAGCGTGATTGCCGAGAACAGCCCCTTCATTCTGGTGGTGCGCAGCTTCGCGTCGCTGGCCGCGATGGAGGAGGCGAACGAGAAACTGAGCGCGGACGCGAGTTTTCGCAAGGCGATGGAGGCCTATCAGAGCCAGCCGGTGGGGTACGCACGGATGGAGACACGGCTGCTGCGCTGCTTCACGGGAGCCCCCACGGTCGAGGTGCCGGCCGCATCGCCGGGCGGACCTCGATCGTTCGAACTGCGAACCTACGAGTCCAACAACCTGGGGTCGCTGGCGAAGAAAGTGGGCATGTTCAACAACGGGGAGATCGCCATTTTCCGCAAGAACGGCATTAACCCGGTGTTTTTCGGAGAGACTCTGTTCGGCCCCCGGATGCCTAACCTCACTTACCTGGTCTGGTACGACGACTGGAACGGCCGCGACAAGGCCTGGAAGGCATTTCTGGCCGATGCGGCATGGCATAAACTCCGTGCAACACCCGGCCTGAGCGACGGCGAAATCGTTTCCAACATCTCCAACTCCTTGTTACGGGCGCTCCCGTTCTCGCCCATCCGGTGACCTACGGCCGGAGTGTGGGCTAGTGCTCGTCCTCCAGCAGCACAGCCTCCGGGTGAGTCGCCGCCAACGCCTTGTCCATGGTTGCGAGCACACCGCCGTGCACACGCGCCAATAGGGTCAGGTACGCATCCGTGACTTGGCGATGCCCAACGATTCCCGTAGCCGGCATTTCGGTGTAAGAGACGTCATTCGGCCAAAACTCGTGCCGTGGCAGGGACGATATGGACTTTGGGAGTTGCCAGGGCAATCAGAACATTGGCATCCAGCCGAAGTGCCCTACTGCTCGTCATCGAGTGCCTTGACACCAGTCTGCCGACCAGCGACGTTAGGACCATCGCCGCGAGCCCCCAAAAGCCCACTCGCAGCGCTCCCGGCAACAACGGGGCGCCGCCAAGGCGTGCGGCCAGGGCTCCGAGCGCGAACAGCATGGCCAGGGACGCCCCCACAACAATTCCGGCTAGCGATTCCCTGGGCGCCGTGGCGGCGAGCACCACCGGCAGCGCTGCTCCCGCGGCGAACGCAAGCGCCGATGCGACGGCGGCCTGAACGGGGCGGGCCCGGCTGATTTCCAGAATTCCCAGTTCGTCGCGGGCGTGGGCCGCCAGAGCGTCGCCCGCCGTGAGTTGATCCGCCACCTGGGCCGCCAGTTCGGGCGAGAGCCCGCGATCCTGATAGATCCGAGTCAACTCTGCGAGTTCGGTGGCCGGGTCGGTCTCGAGTCCACGTCTTTCCAGGTCCAGATCCGCCTTTTCGACGTCCGCTTGCGAGGAGACCGAGACATACTCGCCGGCGGCCATGGAGAGGGCTCCGGCAACGAGGCCGGCAAGGCTTGCCAGAAAGATCGCGTCGCGGCCCGATTGCGCGGCGGCCACGCCGGCGACCAGACTGCTGGTGGAGATGAGCCCGTCGTTGGCGCCAAGCACGGCGGCGCGCAGCCAGCCGGTTCTGGTGTTGCGATGAAATTCGGCGGCGGGCATGAGCCGGGGCGGCTAGCCGAGCAGAGCCTGGACTACGTGGCCGTGGACATCGGGGAGCGTGACATCGCGGCCTCCGAAGCGGTAGGAGAGGCGGGCCGGGTCCAGGCCAAGGAGGCGAAGGATGGTCGCGTGGAGGTCGTGCACGGTGACCACGTTTTCGACCGCGTGTTTGCCGATGTCATCGGTGGCGCCGTAGATAAGGCCGCGGCGGGCGCCTCCCCCGGCCATCCAAAGGGTGAAGCCTTCGGGGTGGTGGTCCCGGCCATCGCCGTTGCCGGTGTCGGGCGTGCGGCCGAATTCGCCGGCCCAAAGGATGAGGGTTTCATCGAAGAGGCCGCGCGCTTTGAGATCGACGATCAGCGCCGTGACCGCCTGGTCTGTCACGAAGGCGTTGGTTTCGTGGCCCTTCTTGAGTTGATCGTGCTGGTCCCACGTGCCGTTCTGCCCGAAGAGGTTCGGCGGCGTGATTTCGACGAAGCGAACGCCGGCTTCGATCAGGCGGCGGGCGCGCAGGCATTGCAGGCCGTAGCTCGCCTTGTTGCGGTCACTTGAGTCGAGCCCGTAGAGGGCCTTGACCGAGGCCGGCTCCTTGTCCAGCGCCAGCAGATCGGGCGCCAGCGACTGCATGCGGTAAGCCATCTCGTAGTTGGCGATGGCGGTTTCGATGGCGTCGGGACGGCCCAGGCTGGCTGAGTACTCACGGTCGGCGGCGGCCAGAACATCCAGCTTGGCTCGCTGCACGCGGTCAAGCCGGTCGGCCGGGGCGATGTTGTCAATCGGGTTGCCCTCGGCTCGCACGGCCATGGCCTGATGGGTGGCGGGCAGGAAGCCGTTCGAGAAGTTCTCAAGGCCGCCGGGTGGGATGTCGCCGCTGGTGAGCAGCACGTAACCCGGCAGGTTCCGATTCTCGCTACCCAAGCCGTAGTTGATCCAGGAGCCCAGGCTGGGATGCCCGCCGAAGTTGCGGCCGGTGTGAAGGAATATGTTGGCCCGGGCGTGGAGCGGGAACTCGGACTTCATGGAGCGAACGACACAGAGATCGTCGACGACGCGGGTGATGTGTGGGAAGAGTTCGCTAACGGGGAGTCCCAGTTGGCCGTATTGCTTGAAGGTCCATGGGGTGCCGTGCCACTTCCGCTTGCCCTGGCCGGATTCCTGGCCGCTGATGGAGGTGAGCTTGGGCTTGGGATCGAAGCTGTCCATGTGGGAGACGCCGCCCGGCATGAACAGGAAGATGACGTTGCGGGCGCGCACGGGCAGGTGGGGGGCAGGCGGCGCGGTGGGGCCGGCGTAGGCAGGGTCCGCCA
The DNA here is from genome assembly GCA_016870915.1 of Acidobacteriota bacterium. Classification (GTDB taxonomy): domain Bacteria; phylum Acidobacteriota; class Terriglobia; order Bryobacterales; family Bryobacteraceae; genus VFZY01. Next base: position 19,393 of record VFZY01000090.1, read on the forward strand.
TGAGCGCGGCAAGGGCCGTGAGGCCGAAGCCGTTGGAGGCGGTGCTTAGCCATTCGCGCCGGGAGGGCATGCCGTGAGGTCGGCCTGGACAGGATGGCGGCATTGGGGGCCTTGACTTAGAGTATCGCAAGGCGGCCGCTGCTTTGCTTGACTGCTTTGCTCGGCTGATTTCGCTCGACTGATTTCAATGACGGCACCCTCGAGAAGGGAATCGATCGTAGTGAGTTGAAATTTTGCCTGTGACAAGTTTCTGCCACACCGATGAGCCTCTTATAACGACCTGTCATGGCGCGGTGGCCTGCATTGCTTTGTGGGCTGCCGGTCCGGCGAGGCGTGGACGCTGTCATGCCCTGCGCCTTCCGGCCGGGCCTGCCGCGACAAGGCCGTTGTTTTGGAGCGCAAAGGGCGCTCCGGCGCTGTTCCAAGTGTCCAGAAACACGCGACAGAGCGAAAGCCGGAGCGAGTCGTGTTACTTAAACGCTGATCCGGATCTCCGCCGTTTGTGGGCAGGGCGGGGCTGGCGCCGGGTAGACTGAGGTTGTGTCAACCCGTTCCCGGCGCTGGTGGATTGCCGCCGTTCTAGTGGCTTTGGCTGTTATGGCTGCCATGGCGGTGGCCGTCCGGATCAGCTATTTTTCTTCCTCCGCGGCACACGAACTCCTCGCCTACCTCCCATCCTGGGACGGTGTGATGCTGTATGCGGACGTTCGCGCGCTGCGAGCCGCCGGCGTGCTGAAGAGCTTGGCGGGGGGAGCACCCGAAGAAGACTACCAGCGATTTGTTTTGGCATCCGGTTTCGACTATACGCGCGACCTTGACCACGTGGTGGCTTCCTGGGACCGCGGCGAGGTCTACCTTGTGCTGAAAGGTCGCTTCGATGCGGCTCGGCTTGAGAAGTACGCCACGGGGGAGGGAGGCCGGTGCCTGGACGGGATGTGCACGCTGGCTGCGTCCCAGCCGGGAAAGACCATCTCATTCACGCTGCGGGGCACGCTCCGGGGCACGCTCCTTCGCATGGCAGTGAGCCAGCGGGAGACTGCGGTGTTGGAACTGGGCACGGCGCGGCCGCCCGACGGGCGATCGATTCCGGCGGAGCGGCTGTGGCTGACTGCCGGGGCCCGTGTACTGCGGGAAGCGCGGCCGCTGCTGGGCGATGGGGCGGCGCAGCGAATTCTGGAAAAGACGAATCAGGTGCGGATGGCGGCGGCTCCGGCAGCGGGCGGGGTGGAACTGCGGCTGGACGTGGATTGCACCGATGAGCAGCAGGCAGCCGATCTTCTGGGGCAGATGGAAGCCGTTACGAAGCTGATCGCTCAAGCCGTGGCGGCGGGCCCGGCGCAGGGCGCGGGAACCATCTTGAAGCAGGGGCGGTTTGCGCGGGTTCGGGCGCGGGTGGAGGCTCGGTGGCCGGTGGACCGGCAGTTTCTCGCCGGTCTGGGAGGCGCTCTCTGATCGCGATGCCGAGGCCGGCGGGGGTCATCTGTTCCGGCAACATTGTGTATGACGTGATGGTGCGGCCGGCGGATGAGATCCGTTGGGGCGGCACCATCTGGGTGGATGAGATCGCTGAGAGCATGGGCGGCAACGGCGCGAACACGTCGTACACGCTGGCGCGCCTGGGGGTGCCGGTGACGCTGCTGGGGCGCATCGGGCGGGATCCGTTTGGCGACGTGATGTTCCGGCGCCTGGCTGAAGCGGGCGTATCCATGGACTATGTGGAGCGGAGCGACACGCCATCGGCTTCAAGCGTGGCCCTGGTGAAGAAGAGCGGCGACCGGGCGTTCCTGCACCGGCCGGGGTGCAGCCGCGAGGTGTTCGCGGAGCCCATTCAGTTCGGGGCGGCGATGCGGACTCGGGCGACGCACTATCATTTGGCGAATCCGTACTCGCTGCCGAATCTGCGGGGGCAGGCGGCGGCCACCTTGGCGAGGGCTCGCGGGGCGGGGTTGACCACGTCGCTCGATACGGCGTGGGATTCGCGCGGGGAGTGGATGAGCGTGCTGCAGCCGTGCCTGCCGCTGCTGGATCTGCTGTTCGTGAATGAAGATGAGGCCCGGATGTTGACGGGACATGCGGCCGCCGATGACGCGGCGGCGATGTTGCTCGCGGGCGGGGCCGCGGCAGTGGTTGTGAAACTTGGCGGGGCGGGATGCCGCGTGTACGGCGGCGCGGAGCGGTTCGCGAGCCCGGCGTTCCGTGTGAACGTGCTGGATACGACGGGCGCGGGCGATTGCTTCGCGGGAGGATTCCTGGGGGCGCTTGCCCGCGGACTGGATGCGGCCGGAGCGGCGGAGGTGGCCAACGCGGCGGGCGGCTTGTGCGCCGGCGCGGTTGGGGCCACGCACGGGATTCAGGATTGGGATTCGACAATTCGGTGGATGGAGGGAATGGAGCGGAATGTTTGAACGGCTGTGTGTATTTTGCGGATCGAGCACGGGGCGGATTGAGGCCTACCAGGAGGCGGCCCGTGCGACGGGTGCGGCGCTAGCCCAGCGGGGAATCGAGTTGGTCTATGGAGGCGGGCGCAACGGGCTGATGGGGATTTTGGCCGATGCGGCGCTGGAAGTGGGCGGGCGCGTGACGGGCGTGATGCCCGGGTTCCTGATCAAGAAGGAGATTGGCCACACGGGTGTGACGGAGCTGATCGTGGTGGCGAGCATGCATGAGCGGAAGTCGCGCATGGCGGGGATGGCGGATGGCTTTATCGCGCTGCCGGGCGGGTTTGGGACGTTCGAGGAGTTCTTCGAGGTGGTCACCTGGGCTCAGTTGCGGCTGCATGCAAAGCCATGCGGGGTGCTGAATGTGGCGGGGTTCTATGATCCATTGCTGGCCCTGCTGGATCATGCCTGCGCCGAGGGGTTGATTCACCCGGAGCATCGGGATCTGGTGGTGGCGTCAAGCGATCTGGATGAGCTGCTGGAGAAGATGTCGCGGGTGCGGAGTCCGGGTGTGGATAAGGTCTGATCAGGCCGGCCCGACGTCCAGCCCCACGGATCGCATCAGCTCCAGGGCATTGCTGCGCCGGACCACGCCGTCTCGCAGCCGGTAGTCGAACAACAGACGCCCGCCCTCCAGCCGGTCCTCCAGGTGAAGGTTGATGCCGCCCCCGGCATCGGCAAGCGAGGTCAGCGCAAGATCATGCGTGGTCACAATGCCAACCGCGCCGCGCGCAAGAAGCCCTAGAACCACGCCCCGGCCCCCCGCCTGGCGATCCTGTGAGTTCGTGCCGTGCAGCAATTCGTCCAACAGGAATAGCACGGGGCCGCGGGCAGCGGCATCCGCAATCGCCTTCAAACGCTGGATTTCGGCATAGAAGCGTGAGGCCCCTTCCTGAAGCGAATCGTTCACACGAAATGATGCACCCAACCCGAAGGGCGCCAGACGCAACCGCACCGCGCAGACCGGCGCACCCATCATGGCCAGAACGCTGTTTACGCCGATGGTGCGCAGCAGCGTACTCTTGCCCGACATATTCGACCCACTCAGCACGATGAGCGGGCGGCCCGTACCCAAGCGCACGGAGTTGCGCACCATGGCCGGGGCCGCAAGCAGCGGGTGGCCAATCTCTTCCGCGTCAAACACCGTCGGACCGTCCACGAACTCGGGCAGCGTGTAGCCGGGATTTTCAAGCGCAAACGCGCCCAGAGCGGACATCGCGTCCAGTTCCCCCACGCTGTCCAGCCATCGCCGAACCGCGCCGCCATGCCCTGCCCGCCACTCCTCAATCGCCCATGCCACCTGCGTGCGCCAAAGCAGCAATGGCGACACCGCCCGGAAGAACGGGTTCTCGCACCACGCCAGCCGCTCCACGAGGTTCGCCAGCCGCGAAATCACCGCCGAGGCGGGCAAACCTCCATCGGTCAGGCCGGCCTGAAGCGTCCGCAACCGGGGCGCCTGCCAATGGCCGCGCTCAAAGTGGCGCAGCACGGCGGCCAGAAGTTCCAGGTCATGACAAGGCTCCTCCGCGCCGGCTGCTGTCGACAGCGTCTGCCTTCGCCAGCGCAAGCCAAATCCGCCCAACGCCACCGCGCTCACGAAGAAGAGTTGATCGAACCCGGCCATGGCCCACAGCGCCGCGCCCGACAACATCAAAGCCACCAGGCCTCGCGCCACAAGCCAATCCCGTGATCGCGGGGGCGCCCCCGGAGCTTCGGCCCAACGCAGCAGACGCTCCGGCCGCGCACCCCGTGTCTCTTCGCCCACCAGAGCAAGCTCTTCCCGAAAATCGATCTGGCCGCGAAGCTCAGCCAGAGCCTGGTGACGCTCGTGAATGGCCGCCACTGGCGCGGGACCCAGCAACCACGCTGCCAGCGTCCGCTCTCCGGCGTAGGTTCGCACCGTGCCCAGGCGCTCGAACAGGGACCCGCGTCCAAACAGGTCCAGATCAGTGGCGTAGAGATGGGCGGGATCGTGGAACTCCTCCCCGAACGGTCCGTTGCCGGCCCATTGGCCTTCCCCCACATTTCCGTTTTGAGCCGCGCGTGCGAATCTCCTGGATGCTCGTCCGCATCAATATCGATAGGGGTTTGAAGGCAGCGAAGACCCCTGCGGAGGACAGCACCCAATGGGTGACAAACAAAACCAGCCCTTTCAGCTCTCGTTCAACGGCCTTCTCAAGATCGACTTCCAGGGATCGCGCGTTACTTCCGATGGTGGTCTGATCCTGGTGCGTGAGTTGGATGAACGGCTGGGCTTCGGTGCTCTCATTGCCCAACACCTGACTGACTCACGGCGCGGCAAGAATACCCAGCTTCCGCTGGCGGACCTACTGCGCCAGTCCGTCTACAGCCGGATTGCCGGCTACGAGGATGTCAACGATGCCGAGCGGCTCTCGCAGGATCCAACCTTCCGGCTGA
>VFZY01000091.1 GCA_016870915.1 Acidobacteriota bacterium
TCAGCCGGAAGGTTGGATCCTGCGAGAGCCGCTCGGCATCGTTGACATCCTCGTAGCCGGCAATCCGGCTGTAGACGGACTGGCGCAGTAGGTCCGCCAGCGGAAGCTGGGTATTCTTGCCGCGCCGTGAGTCAGTCAGGTGTTGGGCAATGAGAGCACCGAAGCCCAGCCGTTCATCCAACTCACGCACCAGGATCAGACCACCATCGGAAGTAACGCGCGATCCCTGGAAGTCGATCTTGAGAAGGCCGTTGAACGAGAGCTGAAAGGGCTGGTTTTGTTTGTCACCCATTGGGTGCTGTCCTCCGCAGGGGTCTTCGCTGCCTTCAAACCCCTATCGATATTGATGCGGAAGAGCATCCAGGAGATTCGCACGCGCGGCTCAAAACGGAAATGTGGGATAGCACCTGCGCGACGCGCTCGCGGCCTCATCGGGCGTGCGCCGGACTTGCGGCGAGGTCAGGCCTGCGGGATCGCATCGGACAGCGGAGAGGAGGCGATCGGCCCGCCATCCGCCGGCTTGATCCAATGCTCCAGCGTGCGGGCAAGCTGCTCACGGTTGATCGGCTTGCTCAGGAAATCGTCCATGCCGGCCACGATACACTTTTCCCGCTCGCCTTCCATGGCGTTCGCCGTCAGCGCGATGATCGGGATCCTCACGCCTGCGCTTTCGCGCTCCCGGATCTGGCCCGTCGCTTCATACCCGTCGATCTCCGGCATATGGCAGTCCATCAGGATCACGTCGTAGGGCAGCCTCGACCACATGTCCACCGCTTCCCTGCCGTTGGCCACGATGTCCACCCGGTATCCAAGCTTCTCCAGCAGCCGCAGCGCCAGCTTCTGATTGACAACGTTGTCTTCCGCCACCAGCACGCGTCCGCCACTCGCCGCCACCGCTTCCTTCGCCACGGTGGGAGTTTCCGCCCGGCCTTCGGCCAGCGTGAAGCGGGTGATGATGCTTCCGCCCGGCAAAGGTCCGGCAAGTGCGGCCACTGCGTCCAGCAGTACGGACTCCCGGATCGGACGGCTTAGGTAGGCTGAGAATCCCGCGCTTTCGAACCGGGCGGTGTCCCCCCGCTCCCCGTTCGAGGAGAGCGCGGCGAGGCGAATCCCGGCGGACTCGGGCATTCCGAGGATCTGACGCCCCAACTCCAGGCCATCCTCACCGGCCAGCCGTTGGTCGATCACCGCCACCTGGAACGCCTCCCCCGCGGCGAACCGGTTGCGCAAAGCGGAGATCGCATCCTCGCCGCTTCCCACTGCGTGCGCGATAGCACCGGCACGCTGCAGGTGTTCGGTGAGAATCACGCGGTTCACGGCGGAATCATCCACAATCAGCACCCGGACTCCCCGGATGCTGCCCCGCGCCAGCACCGGCATCGTTCCTTCGGTTTGCAGCGGCAGCGGCACCTTGCACCAGAAAGTCGAACCCTCGCCTGGCACACTGCTCACACCCACCTCTCCGCCCATCAACTGGATCAGACGTTTGGAGATCGCCAGGCCCAGCCCCGTTCCCCCAAACTTGCGAGCCGTCGAACTGTCCGCCTGCTCGAACTGCCCGAACAGCTTTCCGATCCGGTCCCCTGCGATTCCAATCCCGGTATCGTGCACCGAGATCCTGAACTCGGCCCGGCCGCCCGCCTGCGCCACCAACTCCGCCTCGATCAGCACATGCCCGGCCCCGGTGAACTTCACCGCGTTGCCCGCCAGATTGATGATCACCTGCCGCAAGCGCCCGGGGTCCCCCACCACCCGTGTCACGCCGCGCAGGTCGAATCGCGTCAGCAGATCCAGCTTCTTTTCCCGGGCCCGGTAGGCCAGCAGTTCCGCCACATCTTCAATCGCCACTTGCAGGTCAAACGGAATCGGCTCGATCGTCATCTTGCCGGCTTCAATCTTCGAGAAGTCCAGAATGTCGTTGATGATCGAAAGCAGGGACTCCGCCGACAACTTCACCGCTTCGCAGTACTCGCGCTGCTCGGCGTTGAGCGTTGTGTCGAGCAGCAGCCCCGTCATGCCGATCACGCCATTCATCGGCGTGCGGATCTCATGGCTCATCATGGCCAGGAACTCGGACTTGGCCTTCGTCGCCCCTTCGGCCATCTCCTTCGCCTTGATCAACTCCGCTTCCGCCAGCTTGCGCCCGGTCACATCCATGCAGTAGCCGATGGTGCCGGTGGCGCCATCCTCGGAGCGCAGCCGGGACAGCGAGAAATGCCCCCAGAACGTCTCTCCGGACTTGCGCCGCAACGGCAACTCAAGCTCGGTGTTCGAATCCTGCTCGCCCGTTTGCTCCGGAAACTCCACGCCCAGCATCGTCACCGGCTGCCCGATCACCTCGGCCGCCGGATACCCGAACATGGTCGCCGCACCCTGATTCCAACTGGTGATCCGTCCTTCTTGATCCACCGCCACCACGGCGTCGTGAATCTGGCCGATGATCTGGCTCTGGAACCGCACCGCCCGCTCGTTTTCCTTGAGCGCCGTGATGTCATAGGCGATTTCGAGATAGCCCACCGGTTGTCCCGCCCCGTCGTGAATGGGGCACATGGCCAGGCGCACCGGCACCCGGCCGCCGCCGCGGGTCACGTAAACGCACTCGAGTTCCACGGCCTGCCACTGCCGGGCAACCTGCTCTCGCAGTTGCGCGAACTGGCCCTCCGGATGGAATGCCTCAGGGGTCATCACGCCAACCACCTCGGCAGCCCTCAACCCCAGCAACTGCTCCGCCGCCCGGTTGTAGGTGGTGATCACACCGTCCCGGTCGGTGGCGATGATGGAATAGTTCGCACTGTCAAGAACAGCCCGCTGGAATGCCATCGCATCCCGCAGTTTCTCCTCAGCCACGTGGCGCTCAGTCACGTCGTCGATGGCGCCCGCCATCCGCAACGGCTGCCCGGACGCATCCCAGACCGCCAGGCCCCGGTTGCGGAACCAGCGGTACTCGGGGTGGTACTCCTGCGTGGCTCCATTCCGCTGGGTCAACATGCGGCATTCGATGTCAAATGGCGCTCGTTGGGTCAGATGGTCGCGCAGCGCTTCAATCACCTGGATCTCGTCGTCAGGATGCACCAGGGACTGGAAGGGCAGCGGATCCGCCGCCAGATCCTCCTGCCGGTAACCCATGAACTTGAGGCACTGCGTGGAAAAGTAAAACTGATTCTCAATCAGGTTCCATTCCCAGATTCCGGCCCCGGAACCACGCACCGCCAGGTCGAACCGCTGTTCGCTCTCCTGAAGCGATTCTTCCATCTCCTTCTGCGCGGTAATGTCGTTCTCAACACCCACCCAATGCGTAATCGCCCCGCCCGCCTGCTCCACCGGCGCAACTTGCACGTCCGCCCAGTACCGCGTGCCGTCTTTTTTCACCTTGAGCGCTTCCACCCGCCCCGGTCTCTTCTCCCGAAACGCGTTCCGTAACTCCATCCGGGCCATCGAGTTGCCCGGTGTTTTGGCGTAGAACTCCGCCGGATTCCGCCGCCCAAGTTCCCCGCTCGTGAATCCGCACATACGCTCCATCGCGGGGTTTGCCTGGACAATCCGGTTCTGAAGGTCCGACAACAGAATCCCGCTGGGGCAGGCTCGAACCACCTCGGCGAACAGATCCGGCCCCTCCGGTGCGGCGGGCCCGGGTTCGTTCATCACGCCTTCAAACGCCACCAACCTGCCCGTGTCGTCCAGTTCGGCTGCCGCGTTCCAAAGCACGGTCCGCTCGCCGTCCGGACCGCGTAGCCTCATCGGGAATCCGCTCACGGAGCCGGCCGTCCGCAGTTCCGAAAGCAGCCGGTGCACCTGTGCCCCAAGCACCCCGGGCGCCACGCTCTGCCACCAGTTCCAGGCGCCGGAAGCACCGGCCTCCCGCCCGGCAAACCGGCTGGCCGCCTCGTTAGCCCAAAGCGTTGCGCCGGTTTCGTCCAGGCGCACGATCGGCAACGGGATCCCGGCCAGCGTCGCGGCATGCAACGCCACCCGTTCCTCCGGATTTGACTGAAATGGCACTTGTCCCCGGCGTACCTCTGACTGCTGGGTATATCGTCAAGACCATGGCAGGACATTATCCTGGAAGTTCGCCGCCCTGCGCGGGCTACCTTTGCCGGTGCTGCTGACGGAGAAACGCCGGGTCATCCATGCGAGGGGATGGCGCCGGGTCCAGCGGCTCCTTCGCCTTCGCCGGGTCGAACAAGTCCGCGTTCACCGGTTGCAATTCGTAAGGCGCGAAGTCGGGTTCGTTGGTAAAACAATCGGCCAGATCCGCCGCCGTCGCGTCGTACAGGTTGAGCGGCGGGATCCCCAGCAGCCGGAACGCTGTCTTCAGCATCCCCGGAAAGCTCGAATTCACCCGCGACACGTAGTTCTTTCGTGCGTACGGGCTCGCCACCATCAGGACGGTGCGGTGCGAATCCACGTGATCCACGCCGCCCTGCGCGTCGTCTTCGGTGATCAGCACGGCCATTTCCCGCCACCACTTCGTCCGGGACAAAAACTCCAGAATCCGCCCCAGGGCAATGTCATTGTCAGCCACGTACGACGGCTGGAACGGATACCCGTCCCCGGGGCGCGGCTGCGCCATGTGATCGCCCGGCAGGTGGATAAAGATCAGCCGCGGGAACTCCTCCGTCCCCTTCACCCATCGGGCGCCGGCTTCCTTCAGAAACTGCGAGGCCCGGTACTGATCCGGGATGTTCATGTTGTATTGCGGGTACTCCCGGGACGTGTTCCGGTACAACACATCGGGCATCGGCACGTTTGTCACATACCGGGCGCCGGTGGGTTTCAGCCCCGTTCCCTCGTCCACGCCGGCCAGTTCGAACCCCTCGCCGAAGTTCCGGAAACTCACCCCGTGCCGCTCCAGGTGGTGCCACAGCGCCCCGGCCTCCAACTGCTCCTCCGGATGCACCGATGAGTTCGCCATCGGAAACAGCAGCCTTCCGGGGGCAGTCGTCGGGAACCGGAAGTCCTTCCTGCCCCGCGCCATCACCGTGCTCTCGGTCCAGGCATTCGGGTACGATCCCACCAGCCAGTGATGGCCATCCACGCTCATCTCGGAATCGGCGTAGAAGTTGTCGGAAAACGCCCAGCGCCGCGCGATCTCATGGTGATTCGGTGTCACATTGACGTACTTATGCGGAAATCGGACCCGCAATTGCGCGGCTTCCGGCGTCACCCAGCCCCTGCGTCCGAACCGTGCCAATTCAGACGCACCGCGCACCGCGCCATTCGAAACCGTCTCGATATCGCCCAAAACCTCATCAAAAGTACGGTTTTCTTTGACAATGATTACAACGTGCCGGATGGCGGCCGGCAGCGCCACCTCCGGCTCTCGGGACGGAACGAAGCCATTTCCCCCGAACACCTTGGCCGTGTGACTCAGCAGGTCCCGTGTGGCGGGCAGGCTGAACACCGACAGGCTGCCGCGCCGCAAGTCCGCCTGGAAGCTCTGCGCCAGCGGACCCGTGGTGTCCGCGTTCGGTCCCGTGCCCAGCCCCTTGGCGTTCACCACATGCACCTGGCCCCGCCCCACCGCGATCCGGGTGGGAAACCACCCCGCCGGCAAGTGCCCCAGGAACAGGTTCGTCCGCGTGTCGGCCACGCCCACCGCATTGATCCCGGCCTCGGCAATCAGCAGCCATCCTGTCTTTGGATCAATCGCCAGCCCGATCGGCAGAATCCCCCGGTAGGACTCCAGCCCCGGGATCCGGATCTCGATCTGAGTCACAACCTCCAGCGTCTGAGCGTCGATCACCGTGATCGAATCGTTGTGCCCGTTCGATACAAACACCCGGGTAGAATTCGCTACCACACCGGATGGGCTGCTTCCGCCCAGGCTCCGAGGCCCGAAAGGCAGCCCGGTTTTGACAAACCGCACCAGCTTCAGATCCCCAGGCGCCGTGACATCCACCACGGCCACCGAATTGGACTCGGGGGCGTTCGGATCGCCCAATTCCCGTGCCGACTCCTCCGACGGAAATCCGAACTTCGGAAACGGAATCCCCGTCTCTCGCGCCCGCTTGGCGTCCGCGCCGGGCAGAGGTTTGTACTCAAACATGCCGATGTTGGTCACATACAGCCGGCGCCCGTCCGGGGCCAGCGCCATCGCGAACGGCAGCCGGCCCACCCGCAGACTTCCCAGCACCCGCCGCCGCCGGGCATCCACCGCCGCCACCCGGAAATTCGCCTGGTCCACCACATAGAGGATGCCGCGCGCGGTGTCCAAGGCCAGATCGCCGGTGTAGGAGTCCCGGAACCCGCCCTGATTCAGATCCACCGAGGCGATCCGCTTCCCATTGCCCGGATCCAGCAACCGCACTCGGCCCGTGTTGCCCTCCGACACCCACAACTCGCCTTCCTGCTGGAAAGCCAAACCCATGAAGACAGAGTTCCAGTCGTCCTCGCCGCCCTTGGCCCGATCCTCGGAAACCTGCACCGCCCGCGCGGTCCAACGGTCCCGCTCATTTTCAAGCACCGTCAGCGACTGGCGTCCCGGCCCCCCATCCGCCGTCACCACCATCCGCCCCGACGGCGACACCGCCACCCCAAAAGGACCCGGGCCCGTCGCCTGATGCCGTCCCAACGGGGCCACCATGCGCCCGCCCGGCAGAACGCTCTCCGCCCCCGGGCGCCGCCGGGCCGCCGCCGTACCCGCCGGAGGACGGTACTCCGCCTCCACAAGCACCGCGAGCATCAGGATCAAGACCGCGTAACGCACAACCCCTCTCTTACTCTGGCATATCTTTCCCGCAGCCCCGCCGGGCGGCCGCGTCAGGCCGGCCGGGCCGCCGCGCGCACCGCATCCACCATGCGCTTCTGCCGCGCTTCCACGGTGGCCATGATGCTCCGCACTTTGGCGCGCGCGGCTCCCGGATTCCGGATGATGCCCTCCAGCCGCTGCCAGAGCCCGCCGCCGGTGGCTTCGTCGATCTCAAAGAACCAGTCGCCGGCGCCGAAATCGCGGTACATCTGGCCTTTGCAGGTGTCGGTGGGCTGGCGGACATAGAATGCCGGTGTGCCGTGGCGCAGGGCGATGAGCGGCGAATGGCATTCGACACTGATCACTGCCTGGGCTTTCGAATAGATGGAAGCAGCCTCGTCCGGAAGCCAGAAGGTGTCGCGCCAAACCGCGTTCTTCCGAATCGCCGCGGGAAGCGGATCCACCAGCACCTCTTTCGCCATCGCCACCTGATAGGTCATCTCGCCGCAGGCCATCACTTTGTTCCCGGTCTTCTGGACGTACGCGGTGATCATCTCGCGGAGCTTGGCATGGTCCGTTTCGGTGGTGCGGTTATTGATCGCATCGCGTATGTCATCGGCCGGTGTGCGCGGAGTGTTGCGGATACGGTAGTAGGGTGTGTAGCGCAGCCGGGGAACCACTACGATGAAGCGGCCGTCCTCGAGGCCATGCTCCCTCATCCAGGCATAGCCGCGCCCGTCATCGCGGATGTGCATGCCCAGTTGGCCGTCGGGGCCGAACTCAAGCACTGGAGTGCGCACCTTCTGCCGCCGCAGATACTCGCATGAAATGGTGTCCCGGCAGAAGAAGAACGAAGCGTGATTGAGGATGGCGCGGTAATCCTCGGAGATATGCGTTGGCGGCAGGGCGAGCGCCCGCGCCCGAAGCTGGTTGAGAGTGGCTCCTTCCGGGTCACGGCCTTCGCCAAAGCCGGAAATGGGGTCGGTTGAGACACCGAAAACACCCACGGGCTTGCCGGTGGCCTTCAGGAAGGCAAGGGCATGGCTGCTGTCGGGAAAGCCCGAGCCCGAGCCGCTCAGGTAAAGATCCGTCTCCTCCCAGGCGCGAGCAAGCTCCGGTGTGCCAGGCCGCCCATCGCGGCCCAGCGCCCCACGCACGATCTTTAGATCCGGGTAGCCCTTGCGCATCATTTCAAGACGCGGCCAGAGCCTCTTCGGGCGCCAGGCGGCGGAACGGAAGACGTTCGAACTGAGCCACAGCATTATAATTGCACCTATGACGACCATTCGCTGCTCCGTGGCGGGCGTGCTTCTGGTCTGCTGCGCGGCCGCGCAGCAGCCCGTGAGTTATGTGAAGGACATCCGCCCCCTGCTTGAGCGCAACTGCACCGGCTGTCACATGCCCCAGAGCCGTCAGGCGGGCCTCTTGCTCACCACCTACGACGGCTTCCGGCAAGGCGGGCAGAAGGGCGCGGCTTTCGTTCCGGGCGATCCGGACAAGAGCATCCTCATGGGTTTCCTCACCGGCGCCACCAAGCCGGCCATGCCGTTCGGCGGCAAGCCTCTACCCGCCGAGCAAGTCGACCTGTTCCGCCGCTGGATCCGCGAAGGCGCCAGGGACGATTCAGCCGCGGTGACGTCCGCACCCGCCGCAACCCGGCGCGAGACCGTCTACGCGCGCCCGCCGCTGGTGACCGCGCTCGCCTGGTCGCCCGATGGAACGCTTCTGGCGGTCAGCGGATATCACGAGATCCTGCTGCATGAGCTGGGGAAGGGCACGTTGGCCCGGTTGCCGGGCCAGTCAATGCGGATTCATTCCCTGGCGTTCAGCGCCGACGGGAAAACGCTGGCCGCCGTGGGCGGCAATCCTGCCCGCTTCGGCGAACTCCAAATCTGGGATGTCGCCTCGCGCAAACAGCGTCACGCCGTCACCATCTCAAACGACACGCTGAGCGGCGTTTCCATCTCACCCGATGGCGCCAGGGCGGCATTCGCGGGCGCCGACAAGTCCGTGCGCCTTTATGACCTGGCCACCGGCAAGGAGATTCGCAAGATCGATCATCACGAAGACTGGGTCTTCAGCACCGTTTTCGGCGTCGATGGCAAGCGCCTGGTGAGCGTGGGCCGCGATCGCGCCGCCAAACTCACCGACGTGGAGACGGGCCGGTTCATCGAGAACGTCAACCTGCTGAAGGACGCACTGACCGCTGTGACACGGCACCCCAGCAAGGACTGGATCGCCATCGGCGGCGCCGAACGAATTCCATATCTCTACAAAATGGACCGCCCCCGGGCGATGCGAATCGCCGACGATTCCACGCTGATCCGCGCGTTCCCCAAGCAGGACGGCCCCATCCTTTCGCTGGCGCTGAACGCCGATGGGCAGTATCTGGCCGTTGCCGCTGAAGCCGGCGACGTTCGAATCTACGACACCGCTTCCGGCGCCGAAGCAGCCCGCTGCACCGGCCACCAGGGCGGCATTTACACCGTGCAGTTTCACCCCGGCGGCAAGACGCTGGCGGCGGCGGGATTCGATGGCACGGTGCGGTTCTACGATCTTGCCGGCAAGATGATTTCGACCCTCGTTCCGGTGCCAATCACCGTAGCCGCTGGAGGTGGCAAATGAAGCTGATCGCGTTCTTGGCGGCCGCGGGAGCCCTGCTCGCCACACCGAACATCCGGGAGCTTTCGCCCCGTGGCGCGCAACGCGGCAAGACGTTTCTGCTGCGTGTGAAAGGCGACGGACTGCTGCCCGGCGCCCGTGTGGAATCGGCGCTGCCCGCGTCGTTCTCCTATCAGGTGCCGGCCAGAAAGCTCAATGAGGGCATGGCCCGCCCCAACACCGAACTTTCCTACCTGGTGGAACTGAAGGCGGACGCGCCGTCCGGCATCTACCCCCTCCGGCTGGTCACGGCGGACGGAATCTCGAATGTCATGCTGTTTCCGGTGGGCGATGCGCCGGAGGTGGCGGAGATGGAAGCCGAAGACGGCGACAAGCAGAACGGCGCCCCGGAGCAGGCGGAGCCCCTGGCGGCGCTGCCCGTGGTGGTGAACGGGACCCTGCGCGGCGCCGACATCGACATGTACTCGTTTGCCGCCAAGGCTGGGCAGAAGCTGGTGATTGAACTGGAGGCCCGGCGCGCGGGTTCCGCCATCGATCCGGCATTCGAGGTATTGGACGCCACGGGCCAGCTTTTTGCGAAAAACGACGACGCGGCAGGCATTGGCGTGGATTCCCGGCTGGAAGTGCTGTTCCCCAAGGCGGGCAATTACCTCATCCGGGTTCACGATTCGAAGTACAGCGCCCAGGATCAGAACTTCTATCGCTTGAAGCTCGGCAACCACTCGTTTGCCGAAGGCATCTATCCCCTTGGCTGGAAACGCGGCGAAGACGTTGAGATCTCCTTTGTGGGCGGGAATCTCGCGCAGCCCGTCAAGCTGCGGGCCCGCCCGGAATCCAGGACCGAACTGGCCGAGGTGCGCCTGCCCTCGGGCTCCACCGCGTTCGGGTTCGTTCTGAGCGGCAACGCGAATGAACTTGAGCCGCCGTCGCTGCCCGCGCCTCTCAAGCCCGGCACTGTCATGAACGGCCGTGTGTCAAAGCCCGGTGAGGTGGACAAGTACACGCTGGCCGTCAAACCAGGCGAGCAGTGGATCTTCGAAGTGGAGGCATCCTCCACCGGTGCGTCGCAACTGGACGCGCTGATCACCGTCTTCGATCAGACCGGAAAGAAACTGGCCTCCCGCGACGACATCGCGGCCGGCGACCCTGCGTTGCCGCTCACCATACCCGAGGGCGTCACAAACGTCACGCTGGCCCTGGAGGATGTCCTGCGGCGCGGCGGGGCCAACTACGCCTACCGGCTGGAAGCCCGGCGCTCGCCGCCTGATTTTACGGCGAAGCTGCTGACGCCCTTCGTCAACGTGCCCGCTGGCGGCACCGCCCTGGTGAACGTCCTGATTCAACGGCGCGGTTACGACGGGGCCATTCAACTGCACATTCCAAACCTGCCCAAAGGCGTGACCATGGCGGGAGGCCATGTGCCGCCGGAAGCAGCGGCACAGCTTTTTACCACCGACAACGCCGGGTTCCGCGCCGCCAACACCACCATCACGCTCACGGCGGCGCCGGATGCCAAGATGGACGCTGTGAATCTGGAGGTTGTTGCCCAAGCCGAAGGTGTATCCATGACGCGCCGCGCCGCTGGTCCAGCCCTGGTCACAGCGGTGCGCGGGCTCCGTCAGGCGCCGGTTTCAATGTACTCGCTGGGCTACGACCTGCCCATGGCGGTCTCAAAGCCTCTGCCGTATACCCTTTCGGCATCCGTGCCCATGATCCGTATCTCGCAGGGATTTGAGTATCCCATTGCGCACCGCATGAAACGGGCCGCCGGCGCCAAGGCGGCCGGGAAAGTCCGTGAAGTCACGGCCGGCGCCGTGGGAAACCTGCGGGTCTTACAGGGTCCGCCCTCAACCAACCCCGACGCGGGCACGCTGCTGCTCAATACCAACTTCGCCACGCCCATAACCAGATTCGATATCTACCTGGCCGCCGATGCCGAAGTGGACGGCAGGCAGGTGACCGTAGTCTCGCCGATGATCGAAGTGGATGTAGTGCCCGGATACCGGCTGGAGCCGGAGCGTACCGAGTTCCGCACCAAGCCCGGCGGAGCCTTCACGGTCTCCGGCCGCCTGCGCCGGGAACCCACCTTTGAAGGCGGAGCCGTCCAGGTGAAACTGGATGACCTGCCTGCGCACGTGGTGTGTGCGGCGGCCCTCGTGGCTCCCGATCAGAACACGTTCAGCTTCCAGTGCGAAGCCGGTGCGGCCGCGCAGGCCGGCCAGTACGATGTCCGCATCACCAGCGCAGCGCCGGAGGTGGGCCGGAACATCAAGGCCGAATACAAGGTGGCCGATACCGCCGCGAAGCTCACCCTGGGCGGCGCGAGCGAATAGGTCTGGTTACGAACGGGCCGCCCCGCGCCAGGCACGGTTTGGTAGCCCCCACCAGGCACCGTTTGATAGGATGCTACCGTGCTTCGAACATCGTTCCTGCTGCTTGCCGCCGCGCTCCTCGGCGCCCAGACGCCCTACTATCCAGGTCCCCATGACGACTGGAAGCGCCGCACACCGGCCGAAGCCGGGTTCGATGCCAAGGCGCTGGACGAAGCCATCGCCTTTATCCGCGCGCAGGAGACCAGGCGGCCGCGCGACCTCCGCGCCAGCCACGATCTCTCGTTCGGACGCGAGCCGTATGGCGAGCCGCTGGGTCCCTACAAATCGCGCGGAGACATGACCGGTGTGATCCTGCGCGACGGCTATCTGGTGGCCGAGTGGGGCGAGCCCTGGCGTGTCGACATGACTTACAGCGCCACCAAAAGCTACCTGTCCACCGTCACCGGCCTTGCCGTGGATCAGGGACTGATTCAATCCGTGCACGACCGCGTGGGCCGCTACGTCACCACCGGGGAATTCGAAGGGCCGCTGAATAGCAAAATCACCTGGGATCATCTGCTGCGCCAAACCAGTGACTGGGAAGGCACCCTGTGGGGCAAGCCCGACTGGGCCGACCGCCCACCCGCGGGCGCCGACAAACTGGAAGCCTATCGCAATCGCAAACACGCCGAGCCCGGCACCACCTACAAGTACAACGACACCCGCGTGAACCTGCTGGCCTACGCCGCGCTTCAGGTGTGGCGGCGTCCTCTGCCCCAGGTATTGAAAGAGAAGATCATGGACCCCATCGGGGCCTCAAACACCTGGCGATGGTACGGCTATGAAAACTCCTGGGTGAACGTGGATGGCGTGATGGTGCAGTCCGTGGCGGGCGGGGCGCATTTCGGCGGTGGCCTGTGGATCAGCGCGCGCGACCATGCTCGATTCGGCTTGCTCACCCTTCGCAACGGCAAGTGGGGCACGCGCCAGTTGATCTCCCCGGAGTGGATCCAGCAGGCGCGCACGCCAACCCCGGTGCAGAAGAACTACGGCTTCATGAACTGGTATCTCAACACCGATCGCAAACAGTGGCCTTCCGCCCCGGAGACCAGTTTTGCTCACATCGGCAACGGCACCAACATGGTCTATTGCGACCCGGTGAACGGCCTTGTGGTTGTGTTGCGGTGGTTCGAAGGCGACAAGACGGACGAATTTCTCGCCCGGCTCCAGGGGGCCATGCTCAAACAGCGTTCGGCGCGGTGAGGTGGCACAGCGTCAGCAGGATCCGCCGCAGGGCCAGTTCACGTCCCTCCGGGTGATACCACTCGCCGGGCGTGTGCGCGCCGCCGCCGTGGCCGCCGGCTCCAATGGAGACGGCCTGAATCCCCATCGAAAGCGGCACGTTGGCATCCGTGCTTGAACACTCCAGCCGTGCCCGGATGCCCAGGTGCTCATCCACATCGCGCAGGTAGCGGAGGATGGGCGCGTCGCCGGGAAGCGTGCCGGTGGGCCGGTTGCCAATCTCGCGTACCCTGGCTGTCAGCCGTGCGCTGGACGCCCGGCTGTTCTCCGCTTCCAGCGCCGCTTCCAGCGCCGATTGCAGGGTCTGGCTCAGGTGCTCGATGCGCGCCGCGGATTCACTCCGCATGTCCACCTTCGTGCGTGCCAGCGTGGGAATGGCGTTCACACTCCCGCCGCCTTCAATCATTCCGAAGTTCAGGCTGAACCGCTGAGCGCCGCGGCCGCGTGCCCCCCCAAACAACTCGGCCATCTCGGCGATCATGCGGCTCAGCGCGTGCACCGGATTCGGTGTGCCGGCATCGTTCCAGCTATGGCCGCCCGGCCCGTTGATGGAGATCTCAAAACGCCGGCTGCCCAGCGCCTGACAGGTGATGTGATCCGTCGCCGGACCATCCAGAACCACGAAAGACTGAAGACGCTGCGCCAGGCTCGACTGGCGGCAGAGATACCGCATTCCGCTCAGGTTGCCTTCGCCCTCTTCGCCCACGTTGGCCACAAGCACGATACCCGCCGCGCCCTCACCCAGCGGGTTGGCGGACGCAAAACCGCGCGCCAGGCCCAGCAGCGCCGCCAACCCCGCGCCATTGTCCGAAACGCCGGGCCCCTCGAAGCGGCCGTCGCGGGCCACCCGGATTTCGTCTTCGTTCCTGGGAGCAAGCACCGTGTCAAGGTGCGCCGACACCGCCACCAGGGGCGCCTGCGGCGTGACGGGGGCGGGGAAGGCGATGACGTTGCCGGCTTTGTCGATGCGCGCATCGCAGTTGAGCGCCCGGAACTGGGCGGCCATCCACTGCGCGCGGCGTTCTTCAAGAAACGTCGGCGCCGGGATGCGGCACACCTCAAGATGCCGTTCGTTGATCCACTGCCGGTCGCGCGAAAACGCCAGCAGGCACTCGCGCACCGCCGGGCGTTCGGCCAGGCGAGCGCTTTCGCTGGGCGGTTTGCGGCCAGGTAGGGACACTCTGGTCTTAGTGTAACGTTGCGGGTTACTGCCGGCCGGCCGGCTCCACCGCGCAGGTGCTCTCACGCGATAGCCGGTGGCGGTTGGAGGCCACCCAATTGTAGACGCGTTCACCGATGGAGTTGAAGAGCGGGAAGAAGAACGCCAGCCAGACGGCCACAAACAGACGCCGGTAGAGCGCGGCATCCCCCGGGGGCAGGGCGATGGCGGCGGCCAGGGCCAGAAGAAAGGACGGGTTGTAGAGCAGGATCAGTTTGCAGGCGCGGAAGCCGGCGTACACCCGGTCCCCCGCCGGGTGCGATACCACCAGGTGCAGGCGCTCGTTCAGCGCGGCGCGAGGGATGTTCCAGCGGTCGCCCGCACCGGTCTGAAACGCCTCCCACTGGAATCCACGGTCAAAATCCAGTCGTTCGACGAACCTGCGTATCCGGTTGCAGATGCCGCAGCCGCCGTCGTAAAGAATGGTGAGTTCGTGCGGCCAGGTAACGAACACCAGCACCGAGGCCTCCATCACGTAGAAGAACATGGTGAACGTTGTGCCGGTGAACTCAAGCAGCGAAGCATGAAACAGCAGGCTCACCCAGATCGCCGCCGGGTAGAGCCGCGGCGCCATGAACGCGGCGGCCAATGCGAGTTCGGTGCCGATGGTGACCCAGCAGAAGAGCTTGCCCGCCACCAGCGGTGGCAGTTGCGGCGCCAGCCACAGATAGAACGGATTCTTCAGCCGGGCCGACGCCCAGTGGTCGAAGAACAGCCCCGACTGCCAGTCCGGATCCAGCAGCTTGTTGAGCCCGGCGCCAAAGTAAACCAGCACGAACTGCGCTCGAAGGAACCACACCCCGGTGCGCGGATGATACAGTCCGGCCAGCAGCAGCATGATGCCGCACATCGTCTTGTTGTTGCCGTAATAGGCCTTGGATGAGACCACCGCGAGCAGGATGGTGAGGCCCAGCACGGTGCACGCCGCACCGAGTGAGCGATTGAAGAGGATCGCCAGAGCCGCCAGAACAAAGACCGCCTGCAGCGTGAGTTGAAAGGCCGGGCCCGGCAGCAGATCCAGAACGGGAATGAAGGAGAGAAAGGGGTCCGGCAGCAGGCGTACGTGGCCGGTGAGCAGCAGGGCCAACGCCACAATCTTCGCCATCAGGGCCAGGGGTACGGGCAGCCCCTGCCCGGCGCAGCGCAACGGGTTCCAGGACGGAGTCAGGGGCGCGGATACTGCCATGTGCTCCACTCCTTTCCATTGACGCGATAGCGGATCGTGATCCGCGCCGGGTCCCCGGCGTGGTAGCGGCGCTCGGTCTGCTCGAACATGTCAAAGACGTGCTGCGCGCTGCGGTTGTCGGAGCCCTTGTGGGGGCGGCGATACCGGGCGCGGATCTCGGACGGAGTGAGTTCGCGGCCCTGGACAATGGCCGTGGCTTCAAAATCCGTCTGCATATCGAAAGGCGCCCAGCAGAAGTATCGCGTAGGCGCGGTTCTGGCATACAGGATGGCGGCGATCTGGAACGCAAGCAGCGCGCTGGCAAGGACCGCTCGGAGGATCATGACTGGAGCCCCTTGCCCCGGACGACAATGGTGCCCGCGAAACGGTCATGCAGGCCGCGCTTGTCCGGCCTGAAAGCGATAAGAAGGTAGGGAAGGCCCACTGCGGCAATGTTCACCAGCCTGCCGCCGGATCGCAACGCGGCCTGCTTCCAGGTGATGGGCTGGCCATCCAGCGCAAGCACGCGGAGTTTCAGAATTCTCTTGCCCGGGGTAGCCCCGTACAGGAAGATGAAAACGGCTTCGCAAGCCGCGAAGTACCCAAAGTCGGCCAGTGCTTGCGCGGTAGACGTCTCCAGCGGGAGCGCATCAGGATTCAGTTGGCCAAAATGCAGATAGAACGCGCCGGTTAACACCACGCCGGTGGCCAGACTGAAGAGCACCCAGTCAATCAGATGTGCCCCAAGCCTGATCAGGAAGCCCGCGGCGGGGACGGCTGGAGCAATACCGGCCAACTCCGGGGCCGCCGCCCGCACCTCTGGTTCAATGGCTTCGGGAAATGCCGGTGGATCGCAGATGGCACAAGGGCCGCCCGCCACATTGAGTGGCTGGCCGCAGCGTGTGCAGAACCGCGGTGGAGGCATGACGGGCATCTCACGGACCCGCTCCGGGGCCGTCACCTCGGCTTCAGGCGCTGGGGCTTCAACCGCTGTGACCTCGCGAAGCGGTAGTGGGTCGCAGGCGTCACACCGGCCGCCCGCCACGGCGAGCGGCTGGCCACACCGTGTGCAGAACCGGAGCGCGGGCATGACGGGCTGCATACATCCAGTATGAGGGACCGCCGGGCTGTTAGCCCCGGTTGGGTTTCTCCTTCCGAACCACCAGGGTCTCCGCAAGCAGGTCATGCCAGCCCTGTTTTGTTGAGGAGATTCCGACGGCGAGGAATCCTAGGGCGAAGGGAATCGAACTGACGTACTTGGCAAAGTGCCGGCCGAATGCCCGGCCCATGGTGAGAGGCTGTCCATCGAACCGGACAACGCGGAGCCCGCACGCCATCTTGCCGGGAGTGGCGCCTCTTGTGGCCGTGAACACCGCATCATAGGTAGCCATCAGAAGCAGCGCGAATACATAGTAGCTTGCCACCCAGGAGAAGGGGGGATCCTCCAAATCGCTTTGCGTGACGCTGCCCGTAGCAAAAGCGATGACCATGAGGGTAATCAGGCTCACTACGAGTGCGGCGCTAAGCAGGAGCTGATCGAGGTAATAGGCAAGCACCCGGATCCAAAACCCGCCGTATCGCACCGCCACCCCGGCCACTGGGTTGCCCACCGCCGGCGGAGCACCGGCATCAACCGCCTCGCGCTGGGCGGATTCAAGGCAGGCAGTGCAACAACTTCCGAGACTGCTCTCTTCTTCGGTGAGCGGGCGTCCGCACCAACCGCAAAAGCGCGCGGAGGGCGTCACGGGTTGCATTCAGTTGTTATGTGCGAATAACCAGCGTGCCGCAAATCATGTCGTGCAGCGCGCGTTTCCGGTCATCGAATACCGCGATGAGAAACCCGATGCACAGGATCAGCGCGCTCAGGTGAACGGCAAAGTAGCGTCCCGTCGCGACACCCCAGGAAAGCGGCTGCCCATCGGCCCGCACGATCCGCAGGTTGAGAATCCGCTTGCCCGGCGTCGCGCCCTGCATGGCGACAAACCCGATCTCATAGGCGCCGGCGAGAAGCCACCCGTAGAACGCAACGGCGGCGATGGTCTCAAACCACGCCCAGGGGTCGCCAAAGTTGAACAGCAGCCGGCCCGCCTGGACAAATCCAATCACCATGACCCCGGCGCCGACAATCAGGCGGTCAATGATGCGCGCCAGCAGGCGAATCCAAAAGCCGCCGTACTGCGTGACACCCCCGGCCGGGGCCATGGCGCATGCCTGGCAGATCAGGCTGCCAGCCTGATTTGTCATCCCGCCGGAGGGCACGGGCCTTCCGCACTGCGTGCAAAACTGTCCTGCCGCCGCCGTGGCTGCGGGCTGCCCTGTGGGTTGCATTTGACTCGTCCTTTCCCAAAAAACGCTGCCCAGTTTACCATGGAGACGAAAGAAACGGCCGAAAGGTTCATTGCGTCTAACGGTTCATTGCGTCTAATGGTTCTGGCATGATGCGAATCCTCCTGCCTCTCTCCCCCATGGCGGCCTGGGCCGCTGGAGCCAGTGTCGAGGCCCGCGCCGGCTGGGCGGGTTTCATCGACGACTTCACCGAACACCACTTCGTCGCGGGCGGCTCGGCCTCACTGCACGCCGGGCGGTTCTTCATTGGTCCCGAATTCCAGCGATATCAGGCCGTCGGACACAACGACGTCACGGCTCAGGTCCGTTTCGGCGTCGAATTCAGACGCCAGTCGCGGGTCTCGCCCTATGTGCTGGGCTACTGGGGTGTGCTTCGGATGAATACACCTCGCTTTAGCGTCAACGGGCCCACGTATGGCGCAGGCGTCGGCGCAAAGGTTTTTCTGAACCGCAACTGGTACATGGCGCCGGAGCTGCGTGTGGGTTTGCAGCCGTTCACGGTGGTTTCCGTGGGTGTTGGGTACGTCTGGCGAAGGTGATGTTGTTCCGGTTCAGCTGGGAGGAAGCAACGCCAGATTCTCGCCAGCCAGCCGCTTGACGTTCAGCCACGACCGTTGGGCCGATTCCGCTGGTAGGGTCCATCCGAACGCGCGTCGCCATGCGGGTGCGGAGGCTCAACTTCCGGCTTGCCGACGATCCATTCCCTATCCAGACAACCCAGGACCAAGCTGCAATCCCGTCGTGCCAAGCGAACTCGTCCGGGCAGGTGCGGGCAACCGATCCTTGCCTGGCTGCGCGCACATCCTTGCCAATTGCATTACAGGTTGTCGACGTTCGCTCGAAGTCGTGGAGCCCATTCTCTCGAAGCCGAGTATACTTCAGGGGTGTCCGCTTCACACCCGGTAAGCTCGGCTGCCAAACCAACGCTCCGCCGCTGCGTGGGGCTTTCCGATCTGACAGCGCTCGGCATCAATCAGGTCATCGGAGGCGGAATCTTTTTGATCCCCGCGCCAATCGCGGCAAATATTGGGAGTTGGGGGCCCGTGGGGTTTATCGTCGCGGGCTTGGCAATGCTGTTGATTGCGCTCTGCTACGCGGAAACGGGGAGCCGCTTTAGTGATACGGGCGGCGCCTACTTATACGCGCGCGCTGCCTTCGGCAAGTTCATCGGTTTTGAAGTCGGATGGATGCAGTGGTTCGTACGGGTCTCCAGCCAGGCCGCCATCGTCAGCGGTATTGCCGCCGCGATTTCCTACTATTGGACCGAGGCGAATCGTGGCTGGGGCAAGGCGCTGATCGTTTCATCGATCACGCTACTCATCGGCTACCTGCACACCACGGGCATTCGTCAGAGCGCCCTGGCAATCCGCTTCTTTACCGTCGGCAAGCTGGCCCCGCTTTCGATCTTCATTGTGGCCGGGCTCTGCATGATGGACTCGAAGACGTTACCCTCCTTCCCCGCCGTGTCGCCGCATCAGGCGGCAGCAGCCGGATTCATGCTGGCCTTCGCCTTCGGCGGGTTCGAGACCATCCCGGTGATTTGCGGAGAAGCGAAGAACCCCCGGCGCGATGTGGTTTACGCGCTCATCGCGACCCTGATCTGCGTCACCCTCGTCATGTCGCTCGTGCAACTGGTGTACGTTTCGTCATCCCGTGGAATCACAGAGTCCGCCACTCCTCTGGCGGACTCGGCGGGTTTACTGATGGGATCGGCGGGAGCCGCCGTGATCGGCATAGGGTCGCTGATCTCGATGTTCGGCGCCAACGTCGGAAGTTCGCTCGCCGCATCCCGAATGTTGTTTGCCTTTGCCGAGAATGAGGATTCTCCCCCGGCGGTTGGGCCATTAGCTCGCGCTATCGCACTCCCGTTGTAGCCATCTGGTCATCGACCGCGGTGACGCTGTTATTGGCCCTCACCGGCTCCTTCGCGGTGATTGCCGGCGTCAGTGCGCTCGCGCGGCTGGTCACTTACACGGCGGTCGCGTTGGCTACGTTGAGGCTGCGGAGTGCGGGTTTCCCGCCTGCCGCATTCGTGCTTCCGTTCGGCGCGGCTATTCCAGTTGCCGCCACGGCCGTTTCCTTATCGATGATTGGGGGCGCAACCCGCGATCAGCTTGTGGCGGGAGCGTTGGCGCTTGCGGCGGGCGTGGTGCTGTTCGTGTGTAATCAATGGAATCGCCTGCAGACCGGCCGCTGGGCTGCTGAACAGATGAAATGAATGGAAACGTCGAGGGCGGCGATCGGTTCGTCGGCGACGATAAACTGCGGGTCAGCCCCCAGTGCCCGCGCGATGCCGATACGTTGGCGCTGCCCCCCGGAAAACTCGTGGGGATAACGCCCGCCCAGCGCCGGGTCCAGCCCGACCAATTCCATCAATTCGCGAACACGCAACTTGCGATCCCCGCTGCGGACTCCTTCTGCGATAATCGTGCTCGCCGTCATGCGCGGATCAAGCGAGCTATACGGATCCTGGAAGATCATTTGCGTCCGGAAATCGCCACGACGCACTATCTCCCCGTCCGTCGGCTTCAGCAGGCCGGCGAGCACGCGCCCGAGCGTCGACTTGCCGCAACCCGATTCGCCTACCAGGCCCAGCGTCTCGCCGCGCCGGATATCGAGCGAGACTCCATCCACCGCCCGTACCAGGCGATTACGCGCGGCCGGAAACCGCACTTCGAGATTCTTGAGACTGAGGAGGGTTTCCATGTTGCTTATTCGATCCAACAGAGCGACCGATGGCCAGGCACCGTCTCACGCAAGGGCGGGGTTTGGTTTGCGCAACGCGGCTGCGCCTCCGGGCATCGCGGCGCGAAAGGGCAACCCTCTTCCGGGAGACGAGCGATATCCGGTGGCACTCCGGCTATCTGCATCAACTTCTCGCCGCGGCGCGCGGGATTCGGCACCGAGCGCAGCAGCGCCCGTGTGTAGGGGTTGCGTGGCGCGGCGAAAAGTTGAGCAGCGGGCGCGGATTCAAATACTCGCCCGGCATACATGACCAGCACATAGTCCGCCATCCCGGCGATCACGCCGAGGTCGTGCGTAATGAGCATCATCGAAGTCCCGTTGTCCTGACTCAGCTTGCGCATCAAATCCAGAATCTGCGCCTGAATCGTAACATCGAGCGCCGTGGTCGGCTCGTCAGCAATAAGCAGTTTCGGCTTGCACGCCAGAGCCATGGCAATCATCACGCGTTGGCGCATCCCGGCGGAGATCTGATGTGGATAGGCATCGCCGCGAACGCCGGGCCCGGGAATGCCAACCGACTTCAGGACTTCGACGGCGTGATCGGCAGCCGCGCTGCGCGACAGGCCGAGGTGGAGTTGCGTGCTCTCCATGATCTGTTCCGAGATCCGCATGTAGGGGTTCAACGACGACATCGGATCCTGGAAGATCATCCCGATCTGCGCCCCGCGGACGCGCCGCATCTCCGGCTCGGTAAGCTGCAACAGATCGCGGCCTTCGAACTCGATTGTGCCCGCGGCGACGCTGCCGGGATGCCGAATCAACCGCATAATCGACAGGCTGGTAACCGACTTACCCGAGCCCGACTCGCCCACGATGCCGAGCACCTGCCCCTGCCGCACTTCGAAGCCCACTCCGTTGACGGCGGTGACTTCACCGGATTGCGTGCGGAAGACAGTACGCAGTCCGCGCACAGACAGCAAAGGCTGGCCCATCACAGTTTCCTCGATTGCGGATCCAGAGCGTCGCGCAGCCCGTCGCCGATCAGACTCAAACTTACCAACGACAGGATCAGCACCGTCGCCGGACCCAACAGCAGCGGCGGGTAGAGGGCCATCACCTGTGCTCCATCGCTGGCCAGCGTTCCCAACGAGGGAAGCGGCGCCTGCACGCCCATTCCCAGGAAGCTCAGGAACGCCTCTGTCAATACCACCGATGGCACGGTGAGCGTGGCAGCCACCACCACCGGGCCCAGCGTATTCGGCAGAATGTGCCGCCACAGAATGGCGACAGGCGATGCTCCTAACAACCGAGCCGCGTCGATAAACTGTTCGTTCCGCAGCGTCAGCACCTGGCCCCGGACGATCCGCGCCATCGACAGCCAGGAGATACTGCCCAGCGCAAAGATCAACAGCCCCAGGCTCTTCTCAAAGAGCGCGAATAGGATGATGATCAGAATCAGAATCGGCAGCGCATAGATCATGTCCAGCGTGCGCATCATCACGTCATCCACCCACCCGCCGAAATACCCGGAGATGGCGCCATACACCGCGCCGATCAGCACCGAAATCAGCCTAGCCACCACGCCCACCACCAGGCTCACCCGCAGGCCGTAGAGCACGCGAACGAGATTGTCGCGTCCCAGCGTGTCGGTGCCCAACGGATGCACGCGCCCCGGATCCTGCAGGCGGTTGTCGAAATCCTGGGTGGCGTAGCTGCAGTTGTTATAAGCGAATAGCAAGGGTGGACCCGCCACCGCCGCTCCGATCAGGCACAACATGAGAATCGCCGCCGCGAAGGCCGCCTTGTTCCGGCGAAAACTGTTCCATCGGTCTCGATTCGTCATAGTTCCTCATTCGTAACGGATACGCGGGTCAATCCACGTATAGGCGATGTCGACAAACAGGTTTGCCATCATTACCGCGATGGTGGCGAACGCCGTCAGCCCAAGAATCAGAAAGTAGTCCCGCGCATTGGTCGCGTCGATGAAGTAATGGCCCATCCCGGGTATGGCGAACATCGCCTCCACCGCCACGGCTCCGGTAATCAGATCCGCCAGCGCCAGGCCGGAAAACGACACCACCGGCAGCAGCGCGCCGCGTAGCGCATGCACCACCACCACGCGCCACTCCGGCAATCCCTTGGCGCGCGCCGTGCGCACATAATCCTGCCCCAATACGTCGATCAGGCTGCTGCGCACCAGCTTGGCAATGTAGCCCACATACGCGATGGCGAGAGTCACCGCGGGCAGCAGGATCGTGCGCAAGGTCGGGATCCGCAGGTAGCCCCATTCGAACGCCCACTCCAGACGCGCCGGCGGCAGCCAGTAGAGCGTCAGGCTGAACAGCATCACCAGCAGCGGTCCGAGGATGAAACTCGGCAGGGCCGTCGCCAACGCGGCGAAACCCGAAATCGCATTGTCCACCCACGAGTTCCGCCGCACGGCCGCCAGCACGCCCATTCCGCAACCCAACACCAACGCCATCGCATACGCGAACAACCCCAGAAAGGCCGACACCGGCACTGCCGCCAGCAGGATGTCGTTCACCGTCCGCCCCTGATAGCTGAGTGACTCGCCGAAGTCCGGATAGGGGCGCCATTCGTAGCCGGCCGTGGCTGAGTTATAGGTGAACCCCGCCAACCGCGCCATGTAGCGCCCATACTGCACGTGCTTCGGCTGATCCAGCCCATACTTGGCGCGCATCCGCGCCTGGGCAGCCTCGGTGCTCTTGGCCGAAGCAAATGGGCTTCCCGGCGCCGACTGTACCAAAAAGAAGCTGATGGAAAGCACGAGCAAGGTTAAGGGCAGCATCACCGCTAACCTCCGCACTAGAAATCGGGTCATCAGTTTGTCTCCACCCAAGCGTACTTGAATTGCAGGACACTGGCCGCGTTCAGCGGGAGCCCGCTCACATAGGGCTTCATCAGATTGTGGCGAGAATCGAAAACCAAGGGAATGAGCGCCATCCCTTCCATCGCCGCGCGGTCACATTCGGCCGCCTTGCGGATGCGCTCGGCGCGATCGACGGTTCCCTTCGCGTCGTCGAGTAATCTTGAAAAGGGGCCGGTATTCCAGGACGTTCCCGAGGCATTATCTCCATAGAAAAAATCGAGAAGTAGAGCCGGGTCGGGCCATTGGTTGAGGTCGGATTGTGCCATACCCTTGAAGTCGCCTTTGTAAACCGCAGTATTAAACTGGGTGGCCGCCATCTTGGCTGTCTGCAGTTCGAGACCCAGATTTTCTCGCCACTGCCGGCGCAGCACCTCAGAGAGATCGTCACCCGTTGTATAGTGCTGCGAATAAAGGTAATCCAACACCCAAACGTCATGAGCGAGCAGGTCGCCGAATCCGCGTCGCCAGTGTCACGCATCAGCAATCCCGCGCCGCTTCCCATTCAAGGATGCCGCGGTTGAACCGTCGTCCTCCGGTACCGAATGCATTTGGAGTCACGCAAACTCGCGCCGGGCACGATCAACCCTCGCCTCCGCAGTCCGTCATCTAGCCCATGAAGCAGCTAAATGCCGGCTGCTCAGAGCCGATTTGGCAGCCGGAATGCGGCGGGCCAGGCGCTCTGGCAGGCACCAGATCCTGTGCGGCTTCAAGCGCAAACAGGACAGGGCGCTGCTCGCTGCACTGCTCGCCTGCGGCCTGCGTCGCCGCAAGTCTCGCTAACCCGTTTTTCTCACGGGAAGTGTAGCGGAAAGCCGCATTCTCTGGCATAACTGATTTTTCTAGTAAAAGTTGTGCGAAGAGAGGAGCGGCTTTCCCCTATGACAGAGTGTAGCCAATCAGAGTTCGA
>VFZY01000092.1 GCA_016870915.1 Acidobacteriota bacterium
TGAGCAGGTGTGGAACTACGTGAAGAACCACGGAATCGGGCGGATGTTGCTGCGCCAAGCGGACGACCTCAAGTGCGCCGTCCTGGCGCGCCTACGATCCCTGCAACGCCTGCCCTGGACTATCAAAATGTTCTTCCTGACCAAGGACACCGTGTACGCCGCAGGTTGAACTCAATGTCTACTAACCAACGGTCTGATTAATAAGACGCAGTTCGGAGAGAAAATACTACATGACTTACAAAAATTAATGAAAAGCCCCGCGTGGGACCTGGAACGCCGTGGTGTGCTATCTTGGTCCGCGAACCATGCAGACACCTGCCACCGCGCGCACCGGCCCAGCCGCCATCACACCAGCCTATCGATGGAGCGTCGTGGGCATTCTTTGCCTGGGCGTGATCGTGGCCTACTTCGACCGTGTCAACCTTTCGGTGGCACTGGCGGACACGGCGTTTAAGAACTTCTTCAAACTGAGTGACACCGACCGCGGTCTGCTTGGGTCTGTCTTCTTCTGGACGTATGCTGCATTACAGATTCCAGCGGGCTGGGTGGTGGACCGGTACGGCGTGAAGGTCCCTGTCGCGATCTCCTTCCTGGTCTGGAGTGTGATTGCCGGGATGACCGCCTTCGCCACCTCGCTGCGGGAGTTGCTCGCCCTGCGGCTGCTGCTGGGGGCGGGCGAATCCTTGATGATCCCGGGCGGCATGCGGTGGATCCGGTACAACTGTAAGGAAAACGACAGAGGGTTGGCGATCGGCCTGTTGATGGCGGCGGCCAAGCTAGGGCCGGGTTGGGGGGCGCCGGTGGCCGCGTGGCTGATTGGCCGGTCGGACTGGCGGATGATGTTCATCATCATCGGCTTCGGGTCGCTGCTGTGGCTAATTCCCTACTGGTTCATGATGCGGAACGACGACCGCGAGATTGAGGCCCAGGCGGTGAAGGCGGCGAGCGGGCCGCCCATCCCATTCCTCAAGATCCTGGCGAGCCCGGTGATCTGGGGCACCATTGTGGGAACCTTCTGCTACCAGTATTTTGTGTACTACTGCCTCACCTGGATGCCGACTTACTTTAAGGAAGAGAAGGGTCTGTCGCTCGACAAGAGCAGTTGGTTCACGTTCGCGGCGTTCACAGGGATGGCGGTGGTGGCCACACTGGCCGGGTTTGCCGCCGACCGGCTGATCGACCGAGGCTACAACGCGGTCAACGTCCGGAAGGGCTTCACGATCGCCGGGTTCGTGATGGCGACGACGGAGTTGATTGGCGCCTATTCGGACTCTCCGGAAGTGTCCATCTTCTTCGCGATCTTCTCCCTGAGCGGGCTCGGCCTGATGACTGCGAATTACTGGGCTTTGACCCAGACGCTGATTCCAGGGGCCGCGATCGGCCGTATTGTGGGCGTTCAGAACTGCGCTGCCAATCTTCCAGGCGTGGTGGCGCCGCTGCTGACCGGCTGGTTGAAGGAGACCACGGGCAGTTTCACGGCGCCGATGCTTGCGATCTGTTTCTTTCTTGCGCTGGGCATCTGCTCCTATCTGTTTGTGGTGCGGCCCAAGTACGCCCCCCAATTTTCCTGATCCCGAATAAGGAGACTCCATGCGACGCGATCTCATTGCCACAGCCGTGATCTCATCGGCCCTGACGCTGGTGGCGGTCACAGCCACCACCGCCGCCACGCAGAAAAAGACGGTGAAGCTGGAAAACGCCAAGGTACGGGTGACCGAAGTGGTCTACGAACCCGGCCAGCCGCGCGAGCGCTACATACGGCCCACCGACCAGGTGATTGTCTTCCTGGACGATTCCCGGTATGAGCGGATCGACTCGAAGACCGGTGAAAAGACCATCCGGGAACGCAAGTCCGGGGAGGTGATCTGGCACGACAAAGGCGAGGATGCTCCGATTCTGACGAATCTTGGGAAGAAGGCCTATCGCTCGCTGACGATCGAGTTGCTGAAATAGCCGTGACGCGTCTGGTGTGCCTGGCGATGGGGCTGGCGGCGGCGGGCGAGTGTGCCCCGCCCCGATTCGAACATCTGATCGTCGTGGGCGTGGATGGGTTTGGCGCCCGGGCAGTGCGTGAGGGGCGGATGCCCAACCTGCGGGCTCTGATGGATCGGGGGGCATCGACGCTCGAGGCCCGGGCGGTGATCCCCACGGTCAGTTCGCCGAATTGGGCCTCGATGATCATGGGCGCGGGTCCAGCGCAGCACGGCATCACGTCGAACGAGTGGCAGGCGGACAAGTTTACGATTGGGCCCACATGCAAGGGGTCCGGCGGGTTCTTCCCGACGGTGTTCGGGCTGCTGCATGAGCAGAAGCCGGGCCATCGGATCGCGATCTTCCATGACTGGAAGGACTACGGACGCCTGGTGGAGCCGGGGGCGGTGGCGGTGAAACAGCACGTCAAGGGATCGCGGGAGGCGATGACGGCGGCGCTTGAGGATTGGCGCGCCCGGAAGAGTTCGATCCTGTTCATCCATCTGGATGACGTAGACCACGCGGGCCACGACAAGGGGTGGTGGGGCACGGAGTATTTCGAGATGGTGAGCACCATTGACGGCTTGATCGGGCAGGCGGCAGCCGCGGCGGACAGTAAGACGCTGGTGCTGGTGACGGCCGACCACGGAGGCAGCGGCACACGGCATGGCGGGTTGAGCATGGACGAGATTGAGATTCCCTGGGTGATTGCGGGCCCTGGTGTCCGGAAGGGGCACCGGATCGCGGGGCCGGTGAACACCTACGATACGGCGGCAACGATCGCATGGCTATTCGGGCTCAAGACCCCGGACTGCTGGATCGCGCGGCCGGTGCTGGAGGCGTTTGAGGGCGGGCGGCGCTAAGCGCGAAGTGCTTCCAGGCGTGGCGCACGGGACTTCGGGCTATCGAGACTGAACGAACGGGCGTCGCCGAGATCTTCGCGAATGAACGTTTCCAGTTCGCTGATGACCTTGCGCAGCGCACTGGTCACGCGGTCCCAAGTCTTGTAAACAATGCTGCCGTCCGCGGGATCGAATTCCCAGAGGCCGATCAGGCGCCCGCGGTCGAAGATGGCGTGGCTTGGCAGGTCAACGAACCCGCCCACCAGAGGCACCTCGGAACCCACGCCCAGGGTACGAATATTGCGGCGATGCAGGACAAGACCGTCAATGGATGAGACCAGCGCGTACTGCGGCGTGGTGGTCAGAGACATGTCTTGAAGCCGTTCAAGGTCATCGGGCAGGATGAGACGGCCGTTCAGGGGCTTCAGCCCCAGCGGTTCGACGGCGCCTGACGCAGCCTTGACGCCAAGGCCTGAAAACCACTGGAACTCGGCGAGCGACGCCGGGCCAATCCAGCGGAAGTACCGCCGGGCGAGTTCCGTGTGCGCCTGCTCGCGCGCCAGACGGAGGCTGCGGCGCGGGTTTTCGCTCCACCGGCGATAGCTGAACCGTTGCTGATCGAGCCGGCCGCCGGCGGGGACGCGGACGATTTCTCCCGCCGACTGCAGGCGCCCCAAAGCAACGGGTAGCGTGGTGGAAAGGCCCACCTTCTTTCCTGGCTCGCCCAAGGAGCGGCAGGCATCGCCGGCGGCCTTGCGCAACGCATCGGGGTCCAGGGCGGCGTCCCCAGCCAGCGCATCGAGAATGGCCCGGCAGAGTTTGTCGATCTCGGCGGCGGGCACACCCAGTTTGGCGGCCTTTCGCAGGTCCGTGTCGTCGTCGCTCTGCATGAGCCCCAGTCCGAAGTCGGGGGCGGGCAGCACGTGGGTGCAGCCCCGGGCGCTGGGCAGTTCGCAGATATCGAGGCGTGCGGCCGCGGCGTCCGCTTCGGCACGGCGGATGCCGGCTCGTGAGAACAGGGTGAGGTAGGGGTTCGCGCCGCCTACCGATCGCGCCCAGCCGGCCGCGCTGAGAACCTCAGCGGGAGGGTGACCTCGCAGAGAGCCATCCAGTCCCTGCCGGCGAAACCACCAGGCTTGCAGGCGGGCATCGTCAACCGCAGCGGAGAACGCGACAGGCATGCGGCTCACTGTAGCACGCCGTGGGTCCGTTTCTTACCGCGACATCCGGTCCGCCCAGTGCAGGAAGCGGCGCAACTCGCGGCGTTGGCTCCACAGGAAGCGGAAGAACTGGCGGAACGTGATGCGTTCGGCGTGCAGGCCCCAGAAGGTCTCGATCCGCCAGCGGAGGTATGGGCTGGCCCAGGGCCGGAGCCGGTAGCCACGGCTGGCACGCCAGAGATAGCCGAGCATCTCTACCTCGAAGGCGCTACCAGGGACTGGGCGCCGGGCACCTTGGGCGCCTTCTGATCGGGAGTCGCGTAGTAACCGCTTCTCGTCCGGACCGTGGGGCGATTGGGCCCATTGGCGGTCACCTTGATGGTTCGGAACGTGCCATCGAGTTGTGACAGTGTGGGCGAGTAGGCCAGCACGTATTGGTTGCGGATATCGTGGGCGACGTCCAGGGCGAGTTTTTCCACTTCCGCGAGTTCGTTGGGAAAGAAGCCGAGGCCTCCGGTGGCTTCGGTGATGGCGGTGACGGCGCGCTTGGCTTTGCGGGCTTCTCCGCGAGCCTCCGCCGTGAGCAGACCGATAGCGTGGATGACGACATCGGCGTTGTGCGCCTTGGGTAGAAGCTTTTCGAGCGTCAGGGCGCTGGCTGTGTCCGCGCCGTCGGTGATGAGCATCAGAACTCGCTTGTCGCGCTTCCCCTTTTCTTTCACCCAGTCGATGGACATGCTGATAGCGTCGTACATGGCGGTGCCGCCGCGAGAATTGATCTGCGTCAGCCCCGTTTCCATGCGCTTAATATCGCCGGTGAAGTCGACATCCAGGAACGCCTCGTCATTGAAGTTGACAATGAAGACTTCGTCCTTGGGATTGGAGGCCTTCACCATGGCGATGGCCGCGGCTTCCACTTTCTGGCGCTTGTCGCGCATGGAGCCCGAGTTATCGACGACGATGCCCAGGGAAACCGGCACATCCTCGCGCCGGAAAATGCGAAGCGGCTGGAGCACGTTGTTTTCATATACCTTGAACGCCTCACGGGTCAGATTGGTGACCAGACGCCCCTTGGTGTCCACCACCGTGGCGTGCAGCAGAACCAGACGGGTATCGCTTCTGAATACCGGTTCTTCCTCCTGCGCCCCCAAGCCGGCCGCTCCGGCAATCGCGGCCACCGGCACCAGGCCGGCCATGAACTCCCGCCGCGACGAGAGCGGTTTACTGTGTTGGTGCATAATAACCCTGGCGCCAGTAGGCCTTGAGGGGTTGCATTCCTTTCGGCTGAACCACCTTGACCGAAACGCGGCGGTATTTTCCATTCCTTTCCTGGTTGGCCGGCGCGTAGCCGAGCACGTACTGATTCCGCAGTTCAATGCCAATCTTCGCGGCGATGTCTGGCAGTTCGTTCACGTTCTCCACCGGAAAGTGCCGTCCACCGGTCTGTTCGGCCATTTCGCTCAACAACCCTGGGCCGGCCATCTCTTCGGCCGTTCTTCCCCGGGAATGGATCTGCTCAAAAATTCCGATCGCGTAGATTTGGACGTCCGCTTCGCGCACCGCGTTCTTGATTTCTGTCTCGGTATAGCGGCTGGAGTTGTCGCCGCCATCGGAAAGAATGAGGATGGCCTTGCGCGTATTCTTGGCTTTCTTCATGTGGTTCATGGCGGTGTAAACACCGTCAAGCAGGGCGGTCTTGCCCTTGGGCTGCGAGAAGGCCAACTGGTTCTGGATCTCTTCCGTGTTGTGGGTGAACGGGGCGGCCAGTTCGGGCCGGTCATTGAATCGGACCAGGAAGAACTCGTCTTCCGGATTGGCGGTCTTGAAAAACTGTTGGGCAGCGGCCCGGGCCTTCTGAAGCTTGGCGCCCATGGAACCGGAGCAGTCAAAGACCAGGCCGATGGAGAGCGGCGCATCTTCGTTGGCGAACTGGACGACCTGCTGTTCCACTTTGTCTTCGGTGAGCTTGAAGTGCTTCAGTTCAAGGCCGGTGACGAAGCGGTTCATCTGGTCTGTAACCGTGACGTTGATCAGCACCAGGTTGGTATCGACACGGATGTTGCCCCGGCCGCTCAACGCCGGCTCTTCGGGAGTTTTCTTCGTGCTCTGGCGCGGTTCGATGGCCAACCGGGCCGAACCACCCTTGGCCGGTTCGCTCCTACCCGGCTTGACGTCGGAACCGCTGAGGGGGAGCGCCGCGCCCGCCACGGCGAGCAGCGCCGCGAGCGAGAGGCCCACGGGCCTGTGGATGCCTGCTGCTGAGTGTATGAAAGACACTACACGACGAATCATTGTCCGCACCCGCCTTTCGTCATTTTCAGAATAGCACCGGTGGCGCGAAATACCAGACTGAATTCGAGTGCACGCCGCCCCCCCTGGATTGAAGGATAATGGCGTTTGCGGGCGCGTAGCTCAATCGGATAGAGCATCAGCCTTCGAAGCTGGGGGTTACAGGTTCAAGTCCTGTCGCGCCTACCAACCGCAACCGTCGCGCAGGGCATGACCACCGGGCGCGCTATCCTTAAGAGAACACCTCCTGGGAGAGGTGCTCAATCCCATGCGTCAACTCCGCTACCAGACTCCGAGCGGCATCCAAGTGACGCGGACAGAATCGAAGCTGCCCTATGGCAAGGGCCTGAAACATCTGTTACGCAAACTGGATGCCCATCGCGGCATCTATCTTTCCTCGGGTTATGAATACCCGGAGAGGTATTCGCGATGGGACGTGGCAAGTGTCTGCCCGCCGGTGGAGATTGTCTCCGAAGCCCGGCGGATCGAGTTCCGGCCGCTGAACGAGCGCGGGCAGCGGATCACGCGGATGCTGGAACGCGTGCTGGCGGGGCACGGCGATTGGGAATCGTTTACCAACGACGGCGGCACCCTGCGCGGTGAACTGAAGCCGCTGGCGGGATTCTTTTCCGAGGAGGAACGGTCCCGGCAGCCTTCGGCGTTCTCGATTGTGCGGGCGCTGATGGCCGAGTTCGGTGCAGCCGGGGATTCACGGCTGGCACTGGTGGGCGCCTTCGGCTACGACCTGCTGTTCCAGTTCGACCCGGTGGAGTTGAAACTGCCCCGGGAAAACGTGAAGGCTCTGCATCTATTCCTGTGCGATGAGATCTGCTTCATGGACAGGAAGCGCGAAGTGATTGAGCGCTACAGCTACGATTTCGCGATGGATGGCGTCTCGACCGAAGGGTTGCAGCGGGATGGGGAACGCGTGGCGCCTCCCAAACACCGCAAGCCCTCGCCCATTGTCGCGGACCACGAACCGGAAGAGTACATCGCGAACGTGGAGACTGTGCGCCAGGGCATGAAGCGAGGCGATTACTACGAAGTGGTCCTGCGCCAGACGTTCCGCACGAACTATTCGGGCCGGGCCTCCGAGTTGTTTGAACGCGTTCAGGTGGCAAGCCCCAGCCCGTACGAGTTTCTGATTCAGTTCGGCGGGGAGCAGTTGGTGGGCGCTTCACCCGAAATGTTTGTGCGCGTGGAGGGGGACCGCGTGGAGACGTGCCCTATCTCCGGCACGGCCCGCCGAACCGGGGACCCATTGCGCGACCACGACGCCATTCGCGAGTTGCTCAATTCGACGAAAGAAGAGAGTGAACTCACCATGTGCACGGACGTGGACCGCAACGACAAGTCGCGGGTCTGCGTGCCGGGGAGCGTGCGGGTGATTGCGCGGCGGCTGATTGAATCCTATGCGGGACTGTTCCACACCGTGGATCATGTGGAAGGCCGCCTGGAGAAGGGTTTCGACTCGCTGGATGCCTTCCTCACGCACATGTGGGCAGTGACCGTGATTGGGGCGCCGAAGAAGGCGGCCGCGCAGGCCATCGAAAATCTGGAAAAGGATGCCAGGGGCTGGTATGGCGGCGCGATCGGGATGATCTCGATGGCCGGCGACATCAATACAGGGATTCTGATCCGGACCGTGCATCTGCGCGATGGCGTGGCCCACTATCCGGCGGGGGCGACGCTGCTTTACGACTCGGTTCCGGCTGCCGAAGAACAGGAGACGCGTCTTAAGGCGACGGGCTTCTTCCGGGTGATGGATGGGTTGCGCGCCAAGCCCAAACCGGCGGTGGAGACCACGGCGAGCACGGCTGGAGCGGGCGTGCGGATGCTGCTGGCCGACAATGACGACTGTTTCATCCACACGCTGGCCAACTATGCGCGGCAGACCGGCGCCCAGGTGGTGACCTATCGAGCCGGGTTCCCGTTGAGCCTGCTGGATGAGGTGTCGCCCGACCTGCTGCTGGTGTCGCCCGGGCCGGGACGTCCCGCGGATTTCGGCGTGCCGGCCCTGGTTCTTGCCGCGGCCGAGCGCGGCATTCCGGTGTTTGGCGTGTGCCTGGGGCTGCAAGGCATCGTCGAGGCGTTCGGGGGCACGCTGGGCGTGCTGGATTACCCGATGCACGGCAAGCCGTCGGTGATCCGGCATGGTGATCGCGGAGTGTTCGAGGGACTGCCGGCGGATCTCAAGGTGGGCCGGTACCACTCGCTGTATGCCGAGCGCTCGACGTTCCCGGCGGCGCTTGAGGTGACCGCCGAGACGAGCGACGGCGTGATCATGGGAGTTCGTCATCGCGAGTTACCGATTGAGGCGGTGCAGTTCCACCCGGAATCGCTGTTAACTCTTGAAGGCAACGCCGGGATGCGGCTGGTGGAGAACGCGGTACGGATCCTGGGCCGGGTACGGCGCGGGTCCAGCGTCACGGCATGAAGCGCGGGCTGGTGTTCGCATTGGGGGCAGGCCTGACCTGTGCGTTCATCATCGACCTGTGCAACCTGTTTTACCGCTGCGGGTGCCGATCCTGGTGGAGCGGAGCAGCGGAGGCATGCAACGTTCACATGGCGGGGATGAAGCATTGCCCGTGGTGCACCATCGGAACCGGCGGATTTGCCGCGGTTGTGGCAGGGATTGTCGCGGCGCAGGCGTGGCTCACTTTCGGTTTCCCCTCGTGGAGATGGACGCGGCGCATCGTGGCCGTGGCGGCGGCTTTGCCCGTAGCGGGCGCTTTGGCGGCCGTGGTACTGGGACTGTGGCAGGGGTACTGGTTCTAGAGCAGTATTGCTATGACCGCAACAGCGAGCCAAAACTGGATGCATGACCCTGCTTGCGGACCTTCTGTTCTACGGCACACTGGCGTTCATTGCCTGGATACTTCTGGACAACGAGGATGGTCCGGGCGGGGGCAAGAGATGCCGGGTGCCCTTGAAGTAGCTTCGCGGCCGGGAGCCGGGGTGTTCCGTTGCCAAGCGTATTGATCATTGGCGGCGGGCTGGCGGGGCTTTCGGCGGCGGCGGCGCTGGGCGACGCCGGCTTCAACGTGGACCTGCACGAGGCCCGCGCCTTTCTGGGGGGCCGGGCGACATCGTACCGGGTGGGGCTGGGGGATGAGACAGAGGTAATCGACAACTGCCAGCATGTGCTGTTGCGATGCTGCGTGAACCTGCTTGATTTCTATGGGCGGCTGGGGGTACGGGACCGGATCCGGTTTCATCGCGAGTTCTACTTCCTGGAACCGGGTGGCCGGACGTCGGTGCTGAGGCGGGGCGTGCTTCCGGCGCCGCTGCACTTTTCCGGGTCCTTTCTGGCGGCGCGGTGGTTGGGCCTGGCGGACAAACTGGCGTTGGCGCGCGGGCTGCTGGCGCTGCGAAGGGAGCGCCACCGGGAGGATCTGGACCGGATCACGATGCTGCAATGGCTCCGGGAGCACCGGCAGACGCCGCGAGCGATCGAGCGGTTCTGGCGCCAGGTGCTGGTGAGCGCGGTGAACGAGGAACTGGACCGGATGGCGGCCCGCCACGGGTTTCAGGTGTTCTGGCTGGGCTTTCTCTGTTCGAACTGGAGCTACGAGATGGGCGTGCCCAACGTGCCGCTGGGCGATCTGTATGGCGAGGCGGCGTGGGCCGGGCGGCCCAACGTGCGGATTCACACCAGAAGCCAGGTTGAGAGCCTTGGACAGCACGGGGCCGACTTCAAGATTTTGGCGCTACCGTTTGAGCGCGCCGCGGCCCTGGCCCCGGAACTGGGACTTGATGTCGCGGCCTTCGAACATTCGCCCATCACCGGCGTTCACCTATGGTTTGACCGGCCGGTGACGGCGCTGCCGCATGGCACGCTCCTGGACCGGACAATGCAGTGGTTCTTCAACAAAGACGGAGGGCGGTATCTGCAACTGGTGGTGAGCGCGTCACGATCGCTGGCAGGCCTGGGACGGGCAGAGGTGCTGGATCTGGCGCTTCAGGAGATCCGGGAGTTTCTGCCAGAAGCCCGGCGGGCGCAACTGGTGAAGGGACATGTGGTGAAGGAGATACGGGCGACGTTTTCGGCCACGCCCGGCATGGAAAGCAGCAGGCCGGGGGCGGAGACCGAGCTGGGTGATGTATTCCTGGCCGGCGACTGGACCCGGACGGGCTGGCCGGCGACAATGGAAGGCGCGGTGCGCAGCGGCTATCTGGCGGCGGAAGCGGTGACGCGGGCCGCGGGGCAGCCGGAACGATTCCTGGTGCCGGATGTCGAATGACGGCTGCTATATTGGTGAGTACGATGAGTCCGGTCGACGCAGTCGACGAATTGACGCTGGTGGAAC
Source organism: Acidobacteriota bacterium (assembly GCA_016870915.1). Taxonomy (GTDB): domain Bacteria; phylum Acidobacteriota; class Terriglobia; order Bryobacterales; family Bryobacteraceae; genus VFZY01. Next base: position 10,573 of record VFZY01000092.1, read on the forward strand.
AGGCCCGCGAAGGCGACGGCGGTTCTTTTGAGACCCTGATCAGGCGCTATCAGAACCGAATCTTCCGGCTGGCCAAGCGCATCACACAGAATGACGAGGACGCCGAGGACGTGTTGCAGGAGTCGTTCCTCAAGGCGTACGACCATCTGGATAGCTTCCAGGGGAACTCGAAATTCTACACCTGGCTGGTGCGGATCACGGTGAATGAAGCGCTGATGAAGCTGAGAAAGCGGCGCACAGGCAAGGAAGTTTCACTCGATGAAGGGCTGGACACGGGAGAAGAAGTGGTGACGCGGGAGATCGCCGTGTGGGATGGCGACCCGGAGCAGACCTATTCGCAGGAAGAGCTGCGAGGCATTCTGGACCGGACCATCGACACCCTGAAACCGGCCTTCCGTACCGTGTTCATGCTGCGTGACGTTGAAGATTTGTCCACCGAGGAGACCGCGGAAGTGCTGGGACTGTCGATCCCGGCTGTAAAGAGCCGCCTGCTGCGCGCCCGCCTGCAATTGCGCGAGAAGCTGACCCGGCAGTTCAAAAGGAAGGGAGAAGACGTCTTTGCCTACCTGTAAAGAGTTTCTGAACGGCTTGGGCGACTACCTGGACCACGCGGCGGATCCGTCGACGCGTGAACTGGTGGAGCGGCACATCCGGGAGTGTCCGAACTGCCACGTCGTGCACGACACGACGAAAAACACCATTCGCGTCTACCGGGGCGAGCAGGCGCAGGAGATCGCCCCCCAAGTGGCCTCCGGGCTTCTTGACGCCGTGCAGCGTCGTGCGGCGATGCGGCGCAAACCCTGCGATCAGTAGTTGGCAGCCACGGGCTCCAGGCCTTCGGCCCCGGATTCCTGAGCGCCATCCACCTGCCGCCAGGCGTCGAGCAGTGTCGTGAGAAGCTGGATGGCTTCCACCAGAGGCTCGTCGGCCTGCCGGGCATTGGCGTCCGCCAGCCGGTGCAGAACATAGCCATAAAGTTCGCGGAGTTGCCCGGCGAGACCATCCTCACCACTCAGTGAGGTGATCAGTTCGGTGACAATCTCCATGGCTTTGGTAATCGAGGCGCTGCGGGCCGCGATATCGCCGTGAGCCAGGTGGAGACGGGCACGTTCGGTGTGATCGATCGCGCCGCGATAGAGCATGCGGACGAGTTCGACGGGGCCGGCGGCAAGCACGCCGGTCTGTTGATAGGCCTGAAATGCACTGCGGTACATTCTGACCTTCATATCGGCCGCGGAGCCGTATTCAGTCGTCTTCTAATTCCTCGGCCAGACGAAGCACCTGTTCGGGCGGAATCTGGCGCACCACTTCGCGCGTGACGCGGTCAACGATGCGGAGGAGCGGGCGGTGCGTCTCCCGGTGGAAGACAAACGTTACCTCGTTGTTCTGGCCGAACAGTTCGGACTTGTTGACGGCCTTAACCGCCTTGATGACCTGGCGGCGTTCCTCGCGAATCTCGGGCGTTTCCACGGCCTGATTCGGCACGGTCAATGCGGGGGCTTCCCGATTGGTAATCAATCCCACTTCCATGATCGGCTCCCGACGGTGCGCGGCGGGCATCGTGCCCGCCGGTCCACCCGATCTGGGCGGTCCCGTCTAGTATGCTCATCGGATGGGGTGGCAATTTCTTGACACTCGATTCTTTCGCGCGGTGGCGTGAACCTTGAATTCGATTGATTCGCCTACCTTTGATTGCTTCGAATGATTTCTACTTTGGGTTCTCTGGACACCGCGTCCCTACACCGCCGCCACGTCGAGACCGGTCGTGAGTTCGTAGCCATTGAGGGCCACTTCCTGGCACACCACCTCCGAGTTTCTCCCGTGACTGGCGAAAATCTGCTGCACCAGGCCGCAGACCTCCTCGTGCCCTCGTTCGTGGAACACCATAATCGACGGTCCGGCGCCGCTCAGGGCGCAGCCGAGAAGCCCCGGAGCGCGCAGGCGCAGGATCTGTTCCAGGCCCGGCACCAGCGGTGCGCGGTAGGGCTGGTGCAGGCGGTCCTCAAGCGCCGCCGGGAAGGCGGCCGTCGAGCCGGTGGCCAGCGCGGCCATGAGCAAAGCCGAGCGCTGAAGGTTGAAGACGGCATCGGCCCGGGAGTACGTCTCGGGCAGCACGGCGCGTGCCTGGGAGGTGGGCAGGATGAAATCGGGCACCACCACGGCCACCCGGTACTTGGCCGGGAAGTCCAGCCGTACAGCGCGAGCCACGCCCCCGGAATCGATGGCGCTGACGACCACGGACCCGAGCACGCAGGCCGCGACATTGTCGGGATGGCCCTCAATGCGAGCCGCTTCGTCCAGGATCCGCCACGGTTTCCAGTGCAGTTCGAGCAGCCGGTCGGCAATGACGACACCCGCGGTGAGCGCGGCGGCGGAGGAACCGAGGCCCTTGCCCAGGGGAATCCGGTTGTCGACGTGGAGTTCGATGGGAGGGATGGGCTCGCCGATATCGCGGGCCACGGCGAGGGCGGTCTGCCAGATCAGGTTCGTTTCATCGCCGGGGATACCCTCCGCGTCGGTGCCGGTGGCATGGATGGAAAGCACCGGCGCGGGACGGAACCGGCACTCCAGATGCAAATCGAGCGCGAGTCCCAGGGCGTCGAAACCGGGCCCGAGGTTGGCTGAGGAGGCGGGAACGCGGACGCGGCTCCAGCTATCGGGCGCCGGCATCCAGCGTCACCTTGCGTCCTTCGCGGCAACTTGCATAGATGGACGTCACCAGTTCCAGGGCGCGGCAGCCCGCTTCGCCGTCAACCAGGGAATGGCTGCCAGAGCGGATGGCCCGGGCGAAGTCCTCAAACTGCCGTTCGAAGGGGGTGAGCGAAATGGCCATGGGGTCGGAGGCGCCGGAGGCGACTTCGCGGGCCACGGGGGCCGGGTCGCCCGCATCGTCCTGAACGTCCCAGGTGGTGAGCTTGTCGCCGGAGATGATCGCGGTCCCCTTGGAGCCGTGCACTTCCAGCCGCTCCGTATAGCCCGGCCACATGGCGGTTGAGGCCTGGATGACGCCCGTGGCGCCGCTATCGAACCGAAGCAGGGCGCTGATTACGTCTTCGGATTCGATCTTGTGCACGGCGCCCAACTGCCAGTAAGCGAAGACCTCGCGCACGGCGCCCATCAGCCACAGCATGATATCCACCTGGTGAATGCCCTGATTGATGAGAGCGCCACCGCCTTCGGTGGCCCAACTGCCCTTGATGGGCCGCGAGTAGTATTCCGCGGTGCGGTGCCACTTCACGTACGCGTCCGCCTGCAGAATCTTCCCCAGGCGCCCCGATTCAAGGGCCCGTTTCAGGAACATCGACGAATCGTCAAAGCGGTGTTGGCTCACCACGTTGAGCAGTACGTTCCTGGAAGCGGCGTAGGCCACCATTTCGCGCGCGGTTTCAGCGCTGGTCGCGATGGGCTTCTGCACCTGAATGTGCTTGCCGTGATCGGCCGCGATCTTCAGAGGTTGAAGACGGAAATCCGGGAAGGTGCAGACATCCACGTAATCCACGTCCGGGTGGCGGCAAACCTCCTCGTAGGCGGGTACGAATTCGCAGCCGTACTTCGCCGCGAACGCCTCACCGGCGGGGGCATGGATGTCGGTGACGACGGTGACCTTGAATCCGATGTTCGCGTATGCCTGGGCGTGTTTGTGAGAAATCGCGCCTGTTCCGATAAGGCCAACTCGCAAGGGGAAGCTCCTGGGGTAATGGGGGTGAATCCGAAGTATACCAAGGCAGGGGCGGAGGCTGGGTTTACCGTTCCGGCATGCGGCTCCGCCATCCCGGTCTCCACAGCCCGGGTCGATCCGGAGATACAATGTTCCCAATGGATCATTCCCGGCGCGGTTTTTTCAACACACTGACAGCGGCCACGACGGCCGCGGCGGGCTGGCAGGCATTTGCCGCGCAGCTTGCGCAGGCACAGGCTCCCGGCGTGGCGGCGGACTCCTACTGGACTGTGGTGCGCCGCCAGTTCCCGCTGAAGGAAGGCCTCATCTACATGAACGCCGCCAACGTCTGCCCGGCATCGCGCCCGGTGCTGGACCGGCACGCGGACTTTCTGCGCGACTTCCATTCCAACCCCAGCTTCCAGAACCGCGACAAATACGCTGAGATGCAGGAACGGCTGAGAAAAAAACTGGCCAGACTGCTGCGCGTGGAACCGGGCGAGGTGGCCATCACGCGCAACACCAGCGAGGGCAGCAACATCGTGGTGACGGGCCTGCCCCTGAAGCAGGGCGACGAGGTGATCATCACTTCGCATAATCATCCGTCGAACAACGATTCCTGGAAGGTGCGGGCGCGGCGCGAAGGCTTCACCATCCGCGAGATCCAGACCCCGGTGCCGGCCGCGAGCGCCGAGCAGCTTCTGGGTGAAATCGAAAAGGCGGTCACGGCGCGAACGCGTGTGATCGCGGTGACCCACCTCACCAGCACCTGCGGTCTTCTGTACCCCGTGCGCGAGATCGCGGAACTGGCCCGGCGGCGCAATGTCTGGATGCACCTGGACGGCGCCCAGACGTTCGGCGCCCTGGACGTGAATCTGGGCGCCATTCCGTGCGACTCCTATTCAACCAGCGCCCACAAGTGGATGATGGGACCCCTGGAAGCCGGCGTGCTGGTGGTGCGGACGGGACGAATCAAGGAACTGTGGCCGTCGATCGTGACAGCCAAGTGGAGCGACACACTGGCCGATTCCAGAAAATTCGAGGTGTTCGGCCAGCGCGACGATCCAAGGATCGCGGCGCTCGAAGCAGCGGCCGATTTTCTGGAGATGGTGGGTCTGGGCAGCATCGAAAGCCGGGTCCGCAACCAGGGACAGTATCTGAAGGAGCGTTTGCACGCGCTGGGCGTGGAAGTGAAGACCAACCTCCAGCCGGCACTTTCGGCTGGCGTGGTGAAGGTGAACCTGAAGGGCCGGGAGTTGAAGCCGGTTTACGACACGTTGTACGAGAAACACCGTGTCGCGATCGCGCTGACGGCCTCGGGCGACGCGATGGGGCTGCGGTTTTCGCCCCATATTTACAACACGAAGGCGGAAGCCGACGAGGTGGTTTCGAGCCTGAAGAAGATCCTGGCCTGAGGGCCAACGGCACCGCTGCCCTATGCTGGCTTGGCCAGCCGTTGACTTTCCCTTTTTATTCGCCTAAGATGGAGCCATGGCTCTCACCCGGCGGCAGAAGGAAGTGCTGGACTTCATCGCTTCGTTCGTTGACACCAAGGGATACTCACCCAGCTATGAGGAGATCGGCGAGGCGCTCGGCCTGGCCTCCCTGGCCAGTGTGCACAAGCACATTGAAGCGTTGGAGGGGAAGAGCTATCTCCGCCGGTCGTTCAACCAGAGCCGCTCGCTTGAGGTGTCATCGAAGTACCTTCAGGAGCGCCGGCAGTACGCGGGCGCCGCGGCCGCGCGCGGGCTCTCGGTGCCTCTGCTGGGCACCATCGCCGCGGGCCGTCTGGTTGAGAGTGTGGTCCACGAAACCACGCTCGAGTTCGGCGACTTCAGCGCGCAGCCGTCGACCTACGCGCTCAAGGTGCGCGGCGAATCAATGATCGATGACCACATCTGCGACGGTGACTACGTACTGGTGGAAGGCACGCCCAATGTCCGTGACGGTGAGATCGTGGTAGCCCTGGTGGGCGGCCAGGAGTCCACGCTAAAGCGTCTGTACCGGGAGGGCGAGGTGGCGCGGCTGCAGCCCGCGAACTCCGCCATGGAACCGATCCGGGTGCCACTTACAGACTTGCAGGTGCAGGGCCGCGTTCTCGCCGTATTGCGTAAGTTCCGGTAGGCTACCGGCTCTGGCGCGCGATCACTTCGCGTTCGGCCCGTGCCCAGTCATCGAAGTCACTGCCGTGACCATGGCCGCGCTGTTCCCAGTAGCTATAGGCAAGCCGCTCGATCTCATCACGCAGATTCGCCAGGTCACTGGGCATAGAATTGATCGCGGCCGGCTCCGCGGCGGCGACGGCTTTCTTGTGCGCGGTTACCCGCCGCCGGCGCACCGGGGCGGACGTCTGGCTGGTGTCTGAAGTCTTGCTCTTTGGCATTTGTGTATTGCTCCTAACTGAAGTATGGTTGCTCGGACGGGGATTGGTACTACGCGGTACCCTTCATTGTACCGTCACCCGGTTGGGGCCCGGAACATTTTGCCCCTGATCTGTTTTTGCCCGGCTACCAACTGTCGAGCAGCAGATCGAAGTTGGGGGAGGCGGGATGCCGGAACGTGTTCATTTGATCTGCTAGAACGTATAGCGAAGACCCAACTGCATGTTCCGCATGGGCTGGGTGGAGGTAATGCGTCCGAAGTTGCGGCCTACGCCCGTGGCCGGGTCGATGCCGCCGTCGAGGATGCCCACCGCGGGGCCTCCCCAGTTCGGATGGTTCGGGAAGTTGAACGCCTCAAGGCGGAACTGCAGGCTGTGGCCTTCCCGGATGCGGACGTTCTTCATGGCGATGAAGTCCCACTGGATCTGGCCGGGGCGCCTCAGCGTGTTGCGGCCCACGGTGCCGAAGAGCCCGTCGAGCGTCGGGCGGAAAGCCCGGACGTTAAACCACTGGTTCGGGCCGCGGCTGCCGCTCGGAAGGTCCACCTTGTCGCCTGTGGCGGTGGGACGGTCATTGTTGCCGCCGGAGAACGAGGGGTCGCCACCCTGGAACAGGGTCTGGCCGAATCCGCTCTGGAGCGTGATGATGCTGCCCAACTGCCATCCGCCCAGGATGCCATCCGCCAAGGCATTGTCGATGCCGACGGGTTTCCCTTTACCAATGGGCAACTCATAGGTGCCGGACGTGACGAAGCGGTGCCTCACATCGAACGCCGAAAGGCCGTATTCGCACCGGCGGCAGTAGCTGTTCTGCGGGAACAACGTATCGTTGCCCTGCACCCGGATGCCGGAGGACGTATCCAGCGATTTCGACCAGGTATAGGAAGTGAGGAACATCAAGCCGCTCGAGAAGCGCCGGGTGAGCTTCATTCCCAGCGAATGATAGTTGGCGTTGTTGGTGTTGTCGACCAACTGGATGCGCCCGAAGTTGGAGAACGGCGCCCGCTGCACGACAGTGAGGCCGGTGAGCGGATCGTTCAGGCAGCGCTCACGCGAAGGGTCACCCACGGCGGGCACGGTACGGCAGGCGGGCAGCGATTCATTGGGGGCGCGGAGGCCTTCCAGACGATGGCTGACGGTGCCGATGTAGCCCACTTCGTAGGTCATGTTGGCGCCCAGTTCCTGTTGCACGTTGAGCAGGAACTGCATCGAATAGGGTGTACGGCGGTCGAAGGGATTGGCGAAGGTATACGGATTGAAGACGTTGGCCGTTCCACCGGCGATGGATGCCAGGCCGTTCGCCCAGTTCAGATTCGGGAACGAGGCGTCTGGGTTGGCGCGCAGCCGGCCGGCCAGGTTGCGGGCCATGTCGAACCGCGGGTTGCCGGTATCCTGTGAGAAGAACATCCCGTATCCGGTGCGGATCACCGTCTTCGGCCCCAACTGGTATGAGAGGCCGATGCGGGGCGCCCAGTCATTGTTGTCGCGTCCCACCAGCCGGTTGCCGAGAGAGCCGTCGCACTTCACCTGGATATCGGGCCAACGCAGCGAAATACCCTCGTAGCAGTTCTGCCTGGGGGCTCCCTGGCGCATGAAGAACGGATAGACGCTGCGGTCGGCGATGTTCACCGGGCGGGTGCGTGCCGGCTGGATATCGAACGGAACGATGCCGTTGAAAAGCTTGCCGGTCTGGTCTTCCCAAGGAGGGGTATTCTCATACCGAAGCCCTAGTTGGACGGTGAGTTTCTGGGTGGCGCGCCAACTGTCATCGACGTACAGGGCAAAGCCGGTGGAGCGGAACTTGGCGCTAGCAATGGAGACCGCGGCCTCGGCCTGATTCATCATGCCCAGGAGAAAATCCGCCATGGAGTGGCCGCTGGCGGTTGTTACGGCGGGATTGCGGGTCTGCTGGCCGCCGAACTGGAACTCGCCGCGGGCGAACTGGTTACCCACCTGGTTGTAGTCGTCGCGGCGAATCTCGCCGCCGAACTTGATGGAGTGCTTGCCCTTGATCCAACTCAGGTTGTTGATGAACTGGATGGCGCTGTTATTGTTCTCATAGGGGCCTTCGGAGCTGTTCCCGAAACCGGAAAAGCCCACCATGCCGATGGCCGGAATGCCCCACTGCACCGAGGGTCCCGAGCTGAGGCCGGGGATGCCAAGCGTTCCCACGACGTCGCGGGTGAAGGCAAGTTCAGGGCCGGTGGTGTTATAGAAGCGCGTGCGCCCGAACCGGAATTCGTTCACCAGCGCGTTGGTGATGACGCGGGTATTGGTGAAGGTCCACTGGTTGGCGTTGGTGATGATGGCGGTGCCGTTCAACGCCAGCGCCTGGAAGAGTTGATTCTCGTCGGACCGGGAGTAGCGGCCGAACCACTGCGACTTCGAAGACTCGACGAAATCGAACCGCTGAATGAACTGGTCCTTGTTGATGGGACGCCCCAAAGCAATCTGGTGATTGGCGCCCAGGGCCGCCGGAGTGTTCGGCGCGGGGTAAAACTCAAGCAGCTTCTGGGACACCGATGAGAAGCGCGAGGATGGAATCTGGTTGTTGGGGAAGGGCTGCGCGGTGAGTCCCGCGCCGACGCGGGCGCGTGTCGCCGGATCCCAGACGCCGCCCGATACGCCGGCGTAGTTGCCGGAGCGGTGCGCTTCGGTGGGCAGCGTAAACAGGCTTTGGTTGGCGCGGCGCTGGCGGAACCATTCGTAATTCGTCATGAAGAACAGCCGGTTGCGGCCGTTAAAGACTTTCGGAATGAGGACAGGGCCGCTCAGGGTGAAGCCGTACTGATTCCAGCGGAAATGATCTTTCGGCGCCGGCCGGCCGGTAAAGTCGTACTGTTTAGCGTCCAGCTTGTCGTTGCGCAAAAACTCGTAGAGTGAGCCGTGGAACTGGTTGCCGCCGCCCTTGGTGGAGACGTTGATCTGGGTGGCGCCGCGGCCGAATTCGGCCGGGTAGATTCCGGTCTGCACCTTGAACTCCTGGAGCGCTTCCACCGACGGGAAGATCACGTAAGTGTTGAAGTTGGGGTCCGTGTTCTCCACGCCGTCCAGGGTGAACCGCGAGAAGGAGTTACGTGCGCCGGCAACCGAGATGTTCTGGTTGGCGCGATCGCCGCCCTGCCGCGCATCGGACTGGCCCGCCGATGGGAACCCGTAGCTGACGTTCGGCGCCAGGCCCGCGAGTTGCAGATAGTTGCGGCCGTTGAGCGGCAGTTCGACGATGGGCTTAGAGGAGATCACGGTGCCCACAGTGGCGTTCTCAGTGTTGAGCGCCGCCGCCGAGGCAGCCACCTCAATGGACTCCGTCACCTGACCGACCTCAAGGGTGATATCGAGATTTACGCTCTGCTGCACCTGGACCTCAATGCCAGTGCGGGTGGAGGACTTGAAGCCGGACTTGTCGGCCTTGAGCGTGTACGTGCCAGGCGTGATCAACGGAAAGGCATAGACGCCCGACTCATTGCTCTGCGAGGTGCGCACGGCGTTCGTGGCATTGTTTGTGAGGGTGACATTGACGCCGCCAATGACGGCGCCTGTGGCGTCACGAATTTCTCCGGAGACTTCGCCGAAAGTCTGGGCGAATGAACAGACGGCAAGAGTTGCCGTCAAAACAGCCAGGCGCGAAAAAAGCATGGACCCACCTCTAAAACGGTTCGTTACCGGTTATGTACAGCATAGCAATACGGGCCGGATACCGCTCGGGGGGCTGCCTTCGCCGGGCGCGCTAAAACGTGAGCCGAAGGGCCAACTGCATCACCCGGGGCCGGTTGGCGCCCTGCAGGGTGCCGAAGTTCGGGCTGACAACGTTCAGGTCCGGCGGGAAGAACTGGACGTTGTTAAAGCCGTTGAATGCCTCCGCGCGGAACTGGAGAAATGTGTTTTCGGTGAAGTGGAAACTCTTGAACGCGGAGAGGTCAAAGTTCCACCAGGCCGGGCCTTGAATGATGTTCCGCCCGGAGGTGCCGAACTTGAGCGGCGCGGTGGCCGAGAACGCGTTCGGATTCAGCCAATACCGGGCACTGTTGGACCCGCCGAAGTCCTCGCGCGGCGTGACGCTTCCGAACGCCGAGTAGATCCCGGTACCGGTGGCATTGGCCCGCTGGGAGACGAAGGCCAGCGTGGTGCCGTTGGGCGAGTTGACGATGCGCGGCACGCCGCTCATCCAACTGGCGATGGTGTTCACCTGCCAGCCTCCGAGGACCAGGTCGGCGCCTCGCGAGACATTTCCGAGGAAGCGCTTGCCCTTACCGAACGGCAGTTCGTAGACCACGCTGGTGACCGTGCGGTGCGGGACGTTGAAGTCCGACGGGCCTTTATCCAACTGGAAGTTGGCCGGATTGAGATTCGGCGTTCCCCAGCTTCCGGCGGAATCGGTGTCGATCGACTTCATCCACGTGTGCGCGAACAGAAGCTGGAAGCCGTTGTGGAACCGCCGCTCCACCTTGAGATTCAGGCCGTGCATCTGGGACATGCCGGCCTGCGAGGAGTACAGCATGCCGATGAGCCGGGGATACCGCGTGGCGACGCCCGGCGTGACGTCGTACAGGACGCCCTGCGTCACGTTGGCATAGGAGTTGTAGCGTTTGGAAAGCCGCCGCCCCTGGGAGCCGACGTACGCCGCTTCCGCCACCCAATTGCCACCCAGGGATTTCTGGAGCGAGAAGGTCCACATGTACATGCGCGGTTTGCGGCCATCCAGTTCCGCGGCGAACAGGTTGGTGCCCAGGGGAGTGACGTAGTTTGCGTCCACCGGAGGCACCACCACGGCAGGCAGCGTGTTGCGGCCGAACTCGAACGGCGGCAGCCCGCGCCCTGTGGCGTTCAGATTCTGCTGGGTGTATGCCGGCGGGCCGTTTACGATGAACTGGATCTCGTTCATCTGGGTCTGATCCCAGTAGATGCCGGCGCCGGCGCGAATGGCCACCGACGGAGCCCACTTCGGGTTGTAGGCAAAGCCGAGCCGGGGCGCGAAGTTCTTGTAGTCGGCGCTGATCACCGACTTGCGAATCTGTCCCAGGGTGGGGAAAAGCTGGCGGCCGGTCTGGAAGTCGAATCCATAGACGTTGCCTTGCTCTTCGGCTTCCGGCGGTCCCAGGAATTCCCAGCGCAGACCATAGTTCAATGTCAGTTCACGGCTGATCTTCCAGTCATCCTGGACGAACGTGTTAACGGTGTGGTTCTGGAAGTGTGTGATGGAGGTGCCCACGGCTCCGTTCATGTTGGTGGGGTTGCCCAGCAGGAAGTCCGCCACGGGGTCGCCGGTGCGGGCGACAGGATTTGCGTTCGCCGGATCGGATCCGGCCGAGTAGTTTCCGCTGAAGGTGAAGCTGCCGCGCGGGCTGTTGTCGCCGTCGGTGAAAAAGCGCGACTGCCGCACCTCAAACCCGAACTTGAGCGTGTGGCTGTTCTTGATCCAGGTGAGGGCATCGCTCAGTTGATAGTTGTTCACCTTGTTTCCCTGGGTGAGCCCATCGCTGCCAATGCCGGAATAGCCTTGCCAGCCCACGATCGGCACACCCCAGTTAAGGCGCGATGTGGAAACGCCGGTGATGCCGATCTCGGCCGCGATGTTCTTGTCCACGGTCACCTGCTTGCCGAAGAGTTCCATGTAGCTATAGGCCGCGCGGAAGACGTTGACCACCGAGGGCGAGATGGAAGAGGTCAACTGGGTGACGATCGAGCGGCCCTGGGAGTCCACTTGCCGGCCGCCCAGCGGCACCAGAGCCGCGGGCGAAAGCGGCGCGCTTTGCCAGGTGTAGCGGCCGAACAGGGAATGCTTGCTGCTGATGTTGTAATCCGCGCGGAAGTTCATCTGATCGTCATCCAGGCGCTGCACAGGTGTGCCCACGAGGTTCGCGCCCCCCACCGGCAGCGTGTCCACCACCGGGATGTACGGGAAGAAGTTCCGGGACACTCGGTTGATGCGCGCTTCCGGAATGCGGTTGCCGGCGAAGGGCAGTTTGGCGTTGTTGGCGGCGTTGAACGTGAGCGGGTCAAAGATGGGGTTGTTCAATGTGAAGTCGCCCCGAAGCTGCGACTGGCGGGGATAGATTCCGCGCTGAATGATGCCCAGCCGCTGCCGGAAGCCTTCCACGTTGGCGAATGCGAAGAGCTTGTCTTTCTTCACCGGGCCGCCCACCGCGAAGCCGAACTGGTTGCGCTTGAAGGGCTCCACTCTGGGAGCGAAGAAGTTGCGCGCATCCATGGCGTTATTGCGCAGAAACCAGAAGGCGCTGCCGTGATACTCATTGGACCCGCCGCGGCTTGCCACGTTGATGATGCCGGGCGTGTTGCCGAACTCGGCCTGGAAGAAGTTGCGCTGGATCTTGAACTCCTGCACCGAGTCGAGCGACGGAGTGAGCGATGAATCTCCGATGCGGGGGTTGCGCATTTCGACGCCGTCATACAGGTAACTTGTCGAGCTCTCGCGATTTCCGCCCACCAGCAGCGACCGGTCACTGCGCTGGGTGGTGGCGCTGATGAAGCTCGCAGGGCCGGCCGAGGAGGGAATCTGCGGCATCACTCCGGGCGACAGTGCCCCGAGCGTGATGTAGTTCCGTCCATTGAGCGGCAGATCGTTGATGGCCCGCCGCGTGATCACCTGGCCGAGCGATGCCGTCTCCTGCTCAAGCAGCGGCGCCGAGGCCGCGCTGATAGTCACCTGTTCCGTCACCGCGCCGACACGGAGCTTGACGTTGGCAACCGCGCGCTCGGCGATCGCGAGCGTGATGTTTTCCGTCACCGCGGTCTGGAACCCGGTGGCCTGCACGGTGAGCTTCCAAACGCCCGGCGGGATCTGGGCCACGACGAACTCGCCGTCGGCGTTGGTAGCGACTTCGCGCTGCAAGCCGACGCTGGCCGCCGCGGCGGTGACTTTCGCGCCGGGCACCACGGAGCCCGACTCGTCGGTGACGATGCCGGCGATGGTGGATGTATTCACCTGGGCCAGAACGGGCAGTGCGGCTATGGCTGCCAGCATGGAGAAGCGAGAGATCTTGGTCATGGTTGTCCTCAAACTTTACGGCTATCGTATCAACTTTCAAGTCTCGCCCGGCCGGTGGCGCGTCCGGCGGGGAGTCTGGCACAATCAAGCCGGGATTTCCATTTTGGGTCTCCCGGACCCCGACGGTATACACCAACGCCTCACTCCCGTGCCGGATTTGATCAGAATCCCCTTTCCGAGGGCGGGCCAGTGCCTGCGGATGGCTTCTTTCGACCATCGCACAAAAACGAAAACTGACAACATGCCTGTTTCCAGCAGTTCTTTCGACACCTCTCCCTCCCAGCCTCCTTTCTCTCAAGATTTCCACCTCTCCGGGCCGATCTTCACCCCGCCGGCAGCGCCTCGATCCGCCGCACCATGCTCCCGAACAGCCGGCGCGTCAGATGGCTCTCAGCCAACATCAGCCAGTAGTAGCGGGCGTGCTTGACCAG
>VFZY01000093.1 GCA_016870915.1 Acidobacteriota bacterium
CAAGTTCACGCGAACCTGCGCTGCTGAAAAAACTGCGTGAAGCAAACACCGGACTTATTCATTCCGCATTTTTGCAGCGGACCGGAGAAGCGCGTATGGACGGCCCATTTTCACCCTTCGGGTGCTCCGAGCGACGGTATGCGGCAGCCATTTTGCCGCAAATTTCTGACCGAGACACCCGCGGAGGATCCGCACGAGTCATTTCGAGCTTGTCCGCGGCGTCAGTTTGGGCTGCGATCAGATGCCGTGAGAAAAGCGGGCTAGCCGGTGGCAGTCCTGGTTGACACCAACGTTCTGATTTTCAGCGTCCAAGCGCACCACATTTGGCATGAGGCTTCCAAGAAGGCCATCAAGGCCGTTCTTGCCAGCGGCGAGCCGGTCTTTGTTTTGCCACAGAACGTTGCTGAGTTCTGGAATGCATGCACAAGGCCGGCGGACAGGAACGGCCTTGGCCTTTCATCTCACGAGGCCGATAGCCGTTTGACGGATCTCGAGAGAATTGTGACGGTTCTTCACGATACGCCCGCAGTCTACGCCCAATGGCGCAAGCTGCTGGCGGCTTATGAGGTGAAGGGAGTTCAGGTACACGACGCGCGAATCGCCGCCGCGATGCAGGTTCACGGGATCAGGAGCCTGCTTACCTACAACCCACGCGGCTTCAGGCGCTTCGAAGGCATCATAGCTGTTCGCCCGGATGAAGCCGCACAGCCAGGAATGAACTAGCCGTCTGGCTCGAACCAGAACTCAGAGAAAGTTGCCAGACTGGTTGCAGCTGCCAGAAGCCTGATCCGTGGCGACCTTTGCCGGCCGGGGCCCGTCGAACCCTGGCACCCGTCCCGAAAGCGGTTCGGGCAGCGCGATACAATGGGGCATCCTGTTCTAAAGGTTGGCCCTGTTGTCTCCCCGCTTGTACCAGAGGTTGTATGCCCTTTTCGCCGTGGCGGTGGTGACCGCGGCGCAGAGTCCGGATGCGCTGACGCGTGAATTCGGCGCCACTGTGCGCCCGTTCGTCAGGGCATACTGCCTGGGCTGCCACAGCGGCGCGAAGGCGGCGGCGGAGTTCGACCTTACGCGGTATGCCGCGATTGAGGACGTCGTTCGGGATCACCCGCGGTGGACGCTGGTGATGGAGAAACTGGCCAACGGTGATATGCCGCCGAAGGGCATGAAGCAGCCTTCGGATACCGAGCGCAAGGCGGTGATTGGGTGGGTGGAGGAACTGCGCAAGAACGAGGCGCGCAAGAACGCCGGGGATCCGGGCCCGGTGCTGATCCGGCGGCTGAGCAACGCGGAGTTCAACAACACGATCCGCGACATCACCGGCGCCGACATACGGCCCGCGCGCGAGTTTCCGGTGGATCCGTCGAACCCCGAAGGGTTCGACAATTCAGGCGAGTCTCTCGCCATGACGCCGGCGCTTCTCACGAAGTATCTGCAGGCGGCTCGCGAGATTTCGACCCACCTGGTGTTGAAGCCAAAGGGCATCGCGTTCGCGGTGCATCCGATGCTGGCCGAATCGGACCGCGAGAAGTACACCATTCAACGCATCGTCGCGTTCTATGAGCGGCAGCCGACGCGCTACGCGGATTACTTCCAGGCGGCGTGGAACTACAGGCACCGTGCCGCGGCGGGCCAGGCGGATTTGACGCTCGATGCGGTGGCAAAGGCCGCGAAGGTGAGCCCGAAGTATCTTCCGATGGTGTGGGAGTTGCTGGAGTCGAATGAGGCCAACGTGGGTCCGCTGGCGAAGCTGCGGCTGATGTGGCGCATGATGCCCCGGCCGGAGCACAAGCAGCCGGAACTGGTGCGTGAGGCGGCGGTGAAGATGGATGCCTATGTGACGCGCATCCGCCAACTCACGGCACGGCAGTTTGCAAGCCCGATGATCAAGGGGCTTTCCGGCACATCGCAGCCGTTGATGAACTGGAAGCTGCGAGCCTTCGCGGCGCACCGGCGCGACTTCGACCGGCAGGCGCTTCAAGTGGAGGGAGAGCCTCCCACGCCCATTCCCGCCAACGCGTCGATGGAGTTCTTCGTGCGGGGCAATGGCCAGGATACGATCGCCGCGCGCAACGCCGTGCTCGCCATCCGTGCGCGGCACGGGGAAGCCGACCTGATGGTGCCCGCGGGCGAGCGCGCACGGTACGAGGACGCAATGGCGCGGTTCGCCAACGTGTTTCCCGACGCCTTCTACATCAAGGAACGGGGGCGCTTCTACCCGGACGATTCCGAGGACAAGGGCCGTCTGCTGAGCGCCGGCTTCCATAACGTGATGGGATACTTCCGCGACGACACCGCGCTTCAGGAACTGATTCTGGATGAGGCCGGGAAGCGCGAGTTGGAAGAGTTATGGCTTGAGTTCGACACCATCGCCGACCACACCATTCGCACCTACACGCAGTTCTTTTTCAACCAGAGCGGCGAGATCGATGGGCGCGGCCGGGAGTCCGGCAGCTTCCGCCCGGGCGACGTCATTACGACGGAGAAGATCATCTTCGACGTCCGGCAGCAGTATCTCGCCAAGGCGGAAACGGAGGCGAACCCGGTGGCTCTTCAGGCGATTACCGAGCACTTTGCGAGGGTGAACGCGGCCATCCGGCTGGTTGAGCGCACCCGGGCGGAGTCTGAGCCGTCGCACCTTGATGGGATGCTCGCGTTTGCGTCACGGGCTTTCCGGCGTCCGTTACAGGCGCGCGAGCGCGCGGAGATCCTGACGCATTACCGGGAGAGCCGCGACAAGGCCGGACTTTCGCACGACGAGGCGATGCGAGAACTGGTTGTTTTGGTGCTGATGTCGCCCGCGTTTTGCTATCGCGCCGATGGCGTTGAAATCAGCGCCGCGCCCGCCGTCTCTCCGGTGAAGCCGGCCGCCGCACGCGGACGCCCGACGGCCGCACCGCGCATGACTCCGCTATCGCCGTATGCGCTGGCCAGCAGGCTGAGCTACTTCCTGTGGGCCAGTGCTCCCGATGAGGAACTGCTGGCACAGGCGGCGAGTGGAGATCTGACGAAGCCGGATGTGTTGAGGGCGCAGGTCAACCGCATGCTGCGCGACAAGCGGGCGGCGGCGCTGGCCACCGAATTCGCCACCAACTGGCTGATGGTGCGGCGTTTTGAGGATCACCAGGGCGTGGACCGGCAACGCTTTCCGGCGTTCACCAACGACCTGCGCTCGGCGATGTTTGAAGAACCGGTGCGGTTCATCGACGACATCATTCGCAACGATCGCTCCGCGCTCGACATGCTGTATGGGAAGCACACGTTCGTCAACCGGACGCTGGCCCGGCACTACGAGATGGAGAATGTCCGTGCGCGGGAGGGTGAGTGGGTGAAGGTGGAGGACGCCACACGCGTCGGGCGGGGCGGGCTGCTGCCCATGGCTGTTTTCCTGACGGTGAACTCGCCGGGGTTGAGGACCAGTCCGGTGAAGCGGGGATACTGGGTGGCGCGGCGCCTGCTGGGCGAGGTGATTCCGCCGCCGCCGCCGACGGTGCCGGAGTTGCCGGGCGATGAGTCGAAGAGCAGCCTGCCGCTGCGGCAGTTGCTGGCGCGGCATCGCGAGAACGCGGCGTGCGCGGGCTGCCATGCGCGATTTGACTCGTTTGGACTTTCCTTTGAAAACTACGGCCCCACGGGCGAGCGGCGCAAGAGCGATCTTGCGGGCCGCGCGGTGGACACCAGCGCCGAGTTTCCGAATGGCATGCAGGGGACGGGGCTTGACGATCTGCGCGGTTACATCCGCAAGCACCGGGAACAGGACTTCGTCTCGACGCTCACGCGCAAGCTGCTGGTATATGCTTTAGGCAGGAGCCTGCTATTGCCTGACGAACCGCTGCTTGACACCATGCGCGGACGCTTTACAGCCAGCGGCCATAAGGTGAGCGCCCTGGTTGAGGCTGTTGTGACGAGCCCACAGTTCCTGAATCAGCGGGCGCACGTGGATGTGTCCGCGCGAACGGAGTGATTGAACGATGATCCTGAACACTCGAAAGCCCATCTCCCGCCGCGGCATTCTGCGCGGCGCCGGCGTGACGATTGCCCTGCCGTGGCTTGAATCGTTGCAGGGGGCGGTGGCGCCGCCCAAGCGCTTTGGCGTTCTCTTCATGGGCTGCGGCGTGAATGAGGATCACTGGTCCGCGGACGGCGATGGCACAGCAATGAAGCTGGGGCGGACGCTTGAGCCTCTGGCGCCGCTGAAACACAAGATCAACGTCATTCACGGGCTGTTCAACAAAGCTGCAACCGGCCAGGGGATTCATCCGGCCCAGACCGGTTGTCTGCTTTCGGGCGCGGCCATCCAGCGTGGACCCATTCTGCGCGCCGGGCTGACGGTGGACCAAGCCCTGGCCAACCACATGGGCCAGGATACGGCGCAATCCAGCATGGTGCTGGCGTGCGAACAGCCGCTGACGGGCTATCACGAGACCAACTTCTCGATGGCCTACAGTTCGCACATCTCCTGGCAGAGCGCTGAATCGCCGGTGCCCACCGAGGTCTACCCGTCGCTGGCGTTCGACAACCTGTTTGAGAATCGCGGCCTGCTGCGCAATGCGAGCATTCTGGACCGGGTGCGGCAGAGCACCGAATCGTTCAGCCGCCGCGTCAGCGCCACGGACAAGGCCAAGATCGACGAGTATCTGACCAGTGTGCGGGATATCGAGCGGCGCGTGGAGAGGATGCGGATCGACAAGCATTCGGCCGACGAGCGCGCCAAGGGAGCCAACCGGCCCGCGATCACGATGGACCGCCCGGCCAACGGCCTGCCGGAGGACCTGCGCGAGCATACCCGCCTGATGTGCGACCTGATCGCCCTGGGATTCCAGAGCGACCGCACCCGCGTGGCCAGCCTGATCATTTCCAACGACCTTTCCGCGCAGATCTATCCGTTCCTGAACGTGCGCGATGGACATCATGGCGCCTCGCACGACAACCTTTCGGACGGCTACGAACGCATCACACGCTTCCATGTGAGCCAGCTCGCCTACCTGGCCAGCAAACTGGATGCGATGCCGGAGGGCGAGGGCACGGTGCTGGACAATTCGTGTCTGATGTTCCTCAACAACCTCTGGAGCGGGCGGAAGCATGACAATTCGAAACTGCCGCTGGTGCTTGCGGGCGGGCTGGGCGGAACGCTCAAGACCGGGCGCACGATGGATTTCCAGGCCGCGGGCGACGACAATCGCAAGATGTGCAGTCTCTTCCTGGACCTGATGGACCGCTACGGCCTGAAGTTGCCCCGGTTCGGCGACGCCACCACGCGTCTTCAAGCTCTGTAGGCAAGATTTTTCTCAAGACCGCCCGGCCGCTGGCGATAAGGCTCTATCATGAGCCGCTTTCTTCGAGATGCCGGAGAGATTCTGGAGGCCGCGAACGCAGCCCAGCATGCGGGCCACTTCACGCACGGCCTGACGGTGCTGGTGGGCGGGCGCGGGCCGATTGAACTGCTGGCTTCTAACGACTGGCCGCTCGACCGCCTCCGCGCCGAGCGTGGCGCCGAAGCGGCTTACCGCGTGACACGGGAGAACGGCCGGGTGCGGGTGGAGGGCCACACGCGTGATGGATCCTGTGTGCTGAAGGGTGAAAGCGGACATCAGGCGCGGCTGCATCTGGTGCCGGACCGCCGGGCGTATCAGGTGATCGAGATGGCGTCCGCGCGCCCCCCGGCCGGACCGCCCGTTCGCGAACTGCCACCGGCGGCGTAGGGCTTACGTCAGTCCGGCTTCGCGCAGGAAGCGGGCCGCTTCCTCGGGAGGCGTCGGGTTGATATAGAACCCGGTGCCCCACTCAAAGCCCGCCACCTTGGTGAGTCTGGGCATCACCTCAATGTGCCAGTGGTAGTGCTGCAGGGCCCCTTCCTGCACCGGCGCTGTGTGCAGCATGAAGTTGAACGCGGGGCGTTCGAGCGTCTTATCCATGCGGCGCAACAGGCTGCGCATCACCCAGGCCAGGTTCTGCATCTCCTCCGGCGTTGAGTTTTCAAAGTGCGACTCATGGCGGTGCGGCACAATCCAGGTCTCGAACGGGTAGCGCGGGGCGTAGGGAGCCATGGCCATGAAGTGCTCGGTTTCGATTACGACGCGGGCCATGCTTTCTGATTCCTGGTGGGCGATGTCGCAGTAAATGCAGCGCTCCTTGAAGTCAAAGTAGCGGCGGGCGCCGTCCATTTCCTCGATCACCTGCTTGGGGACGACGGGGAGGGCGATCAATTGCGAATGCGAATGTTCGATGGATGAGCCGGCCAGTTCGCCGTGGTTCTTGAAGACGACGATGTAGCGCAGGCGGCTGTCGCGTTTGAGGTCATTGATGCGGTCGCGAAAGGCCCAGAAGACGTTCTCGATGTGCTTTTCCGGGAGGCCGCTCATGGAGATGGTGTGAGAGGGTGTTTCGATGACCACTTCATGAGCGCCGATGCCGGTCATGCGGTCGTACAGTCCTTCGCCCTGGCGGGTGATGTGGCCTTCGACGCGCAGCGCGGGAAACTTATTGGGGATGACGCGCAGGGTCCAGCCCGGCTCATTGGCCGCGCCTTTGTCACGGTAGGCCAGCACTTCGGGCGGGGTCTTCAGTTCGTTGCCGGAGCAGAACGGGCAGAAGCGCCCGGGCTTTTCCACCACGGGTTGGCGCACGAAGTCGCCGGGCAGGCGAGCCCGGTCCGTGGCGATGATCACCCATCGCCCGGTCACGGGGTCCTTGCGCAGTTCCGGCATGATGCGGCCGCGCTTACAGCAGGTCTGAGGCGGAGAAGAAGAAGGTGAGTTCGACGGCGGCGGTCTCCGGCGCGTCCGAACCGTGGACGCAGTTGCGCTCCACGCTGGCGGCGAACCGCTTGCGGATGGTGCCTTCGGCGGCGTTGGCCGGATTCGTGGCGCCCATCAGGTCGCGCCAGGCCTTGACGGCGTTCTCGCGCTCCAGGGCCAGCACCACCACCGGACCTTCGGTCATGAAGTTGACCAGGCTGCCGAAGAAGGGCCGTTCGCGGTGAACACCGTAGAAGCCCTCCGCCTGGGTGCGGCTCATCTTGAGCATGCGCATGGCGCGCACGATGAATCCGCCCGCTTCGATGGCACCGAGGATCTGCCCGGCCTGTCCCGCGGCGACGGCGTCTGGTTTGATGATGGCGAACGTTCTATCCATGGTTGATGTCTTTCCTAAAGAAGCTGTTGAATTCTGGCGCCGATATCGGCCGGCGATTCGCAGACGTGGATGCCCGCGTCTCGCATGGCGTCCATCTTGTCGGACGCCTTGCCGGAGCCGCCGGAGATGATGGCGCCGGCGTGGCCCATGCGGCGTCCAGGGGGCGCCGTCTGCCCGCAGATGAAACCCACGACCGGTTTCTTGACGTTGGCCTTCACATAGGCGGCGGCGGTCTCTTCGGCGTTGCCGCCGATCTCGCCGATCATGACGATGGCGTGGGTATCGGGGTCCTGGTTGAATAGCGCCAGGGCGTCGACGAAGTTGGTGCCAATGATGGGATCACCCCCGATGCCGATGCAGGTGGACTGGCCGATGCCGAGGCGCGACAACTGGCCCACGGCTTCATAGGTGAGGGTGCCCGAGCGCGAGACGACGCCGACGTTACCCGGCTTGTGGATGTGCCCCGGCATGATGCCGATCTTGCATTTGCCGGGTGAAATCACACCCGGGCAGTTGGGTCCGACCAGGCGCGTCGCGGAGTGCTTCAACACGTTCCAGACCCGCACCATGTCGTTGGCCGGAATGCCTTCGGTGATGCAGACCACCAGCGGAACGCCCGCGGCCACGCTTTCGAGGATGGCGTCGGCGGCGAATGGCGGAGGCACGAAGATCACCGAAGCGTTCGCTCCCTCCTCCCGCACTGCCTGGGCCACGGTATCGAACACGGGGCGGTCCAGGTGGCGTGTGCCGCCTTTACCCGGTGTGACGCCACCGATCACATTGGTGCCGTACGCAATCGCCTGAGTGGCGTGGAAGGTGCCTTCCTTGCCCGTGAATCCCTGCACCACCAGGCGCGTCGATTGATCGACCAGAACGCTCATCAGTTTGCCAGCCTCACTACCTTCTCAGCCGCGTCCTTCATGCCGTCGGCCACCGTAAAGTTGAACCCGGATTCGGCCAGGATCTTCTGGCCCAGTTCGACGTTCGTGCCCTCCATCCGCACCACGATGGGGATCTGGACGTTCAGATCGCGGGCCGCCGCGACGACGCCGGTGGCCAGAGTGTCGCAACGGAGGATGCCGCCGAAGATGTTGATCAGCACCGCTTTCACCGCGGTATCCGAGAGCAGGATCCGGAAGGCGTTCTTGATCTGTTCGGCGTTGGCGCCGCCGCCCACATCCAGGAAGTTGGCGGGGCTGCCGCCCGAATACTTGATGATGTCCATGGTGGCCATGGCCAGCCCGGCGCCGTTCACCATGCAGGCCACGTTGCCGTCCAGCTTGATGTAGTTGAGGCCGAACTTCGAGGCTTCCACTTCCAGCGGATCTTCCTCATCCAGGTCGCGCAGGGGGACGAAGTCCTTGTGCCGGTAGAGCGCGTTGTCGTCGATATTGACCTTGGCATCCAGCGCCACGATGCGGCCGTCGGAGGTGAGAATGAGCGGGTTGATCTCGGCGAGGGAGGCGTCCATCGATTCGTAGGCCCGGGCCAAGGCGGTCATGGTCTGAACAGCGGCGTTGACGCTTGTGGCGGGAATGCCGATGCCGAACGCGAGGTTTCGCGCCTGGTAGGCGGAGAGCCCCTGCCCCGGCTCAATGGCCTCCTTGAGGATCTTTTCCGGACTCCGGTGCGCCACCTCTTCGATCTCGACGCCGCCTTCGGCGGAAGCCATGAAGACCACTTTGCCGATGGCGCGGTCCAGCACCAGGCCGGCGTAGTATTCCTTGGCGATGGGCAGCGTCTCTTCCACCAGCAGGCGCTTGACCAGCCGGCCTTCCGGGCCGGTCTGGTGGGTGATGAGCGTCATGCCCAGGATCTGGGACGCCACCTCACGGGCCTGCTCAACGCTGCGCGCGATTTTGACCCCGCCGCCTTTACCGCGGCCGCCGGCGTGGATCTGCGCCTTAATGACCGCCTGGCCGCCCAGACGTTCGGTGATGGCAACCGCTTCATCCACCGAAAACGCGACTTCGCCGCGCGGCACCGGGACTCCATAACTGGCGAGGATGGCTTTGGCCTGATACTCGTGAATCTTCATGCGAACTCTTCTTCGTTGAACTTTGCGTTAGAACTCTACGTTTGAACTCGGCGTTTGAACTCGGTGTTTGAACTGGGCGTTGGAACTTTGGATTGAATGGCCGCGTCCGGAGCGCGTGGCGCCAGCGGCCCGCTATGCTAGGAATTGTGCGGATTTCCGCGCCGGAATTTTCATCATAACATGGCCTTTTTACTCTTCCTTCATCAGGTGGCCGAGGGGCGCGACCTGAGCGCTGATCAGGCTTTTGACGCGATGTCACTGATCCTGGCGGGACAGGCGACAACGGCTCAGATCGCGGCATTCCTGACGGCGCTGCGCATGAAGGGGGAGACGGGTGAGGAGCTTTATGGCCTGGCCCGAGGCATGCGAGCGGAAGGAATCGCGGTGGAGGCCGGCGCGGGCGGTCCGTTGGTGGATACGTGCGGCACGGGCGGCGACGGGCTGCACACGTTCAACATCTCAACCGCGGCGGCGTTTGTGACGGCGGCGTGTGGGGCGCGGGTGGCCAAGCATGGCAACCGGTCCATTTCGAGCCAGTGTGGGAGCGCCGATGTGCTGGAGGCGCTGGGCGTCCGCATCGACCTGACGCCGGAGCGGATGGGCCAGTCGATCCGCGAGACGGGCATCGGTTTTCTGTTCGCACCGGCTTTACACCCGGCGGTGCGGCATGCGCAGCCGGCCCGGGTGGAGTTGAAGATGCGGACGGCGTTCAATCTTCTGGGCCCTTTGGCGAATCCGGCGCGGGCCCCGTATCAGTTGGCGGGCGCCCCATCGGTGGCGGCGGCGGCTTTGATGGCTGAGGCTCTGGCGCGCTTTGGATCGAAGGCGCTGGTGGTTCACGGGGATGACGGCCTGGATGAGATCTCAACCACAGGCCCCACGACGATCTTCGTGGCCGCAGACGGGAATGTTACAGAGACACGGGTGACGCCTGGCGATTTCGGTTTACCAGAGTCGAGTCTGAAAGACCTGGAAGGCGGTTCCAAGGAGACCAATGCCGCGTTGATCCGGGCCATTCTTGAGGGCGAACGCGGGCCACGGCGCGAAATCGTGACGGCCAATGCCGGCGCGGCGCTGGTGGTGAGTGGACTGGCGGGGAGCTATCGCGAGGGTTGCCAGGCGGCGGGCGCGGCGATCGATTCGGGGGCTGCTTTGGAGCGGCTGAATGCTCTGGTGTCGTTTACTCAGCGGGGTTCGTGATCTCGTCTTGCACCGTAGCCAGTTCCTTACGTTCTGCTTCAAGCCAGTCCATCCGTCATCCTTGCGGGCGATGAATCCGTCAAGGCTCGCCAGCATGTGGATGGTCACGCGGGAATCGTTAGCCATGGCTCAGTCTCGGCGCCATGATGGCACCCGGAATCAAGCCGCCCCGCGCGGCTAAAGTGTTAGGCTGAGCATCACGAGGTAGTCATGATCACCCGGCGATCCCTGTTGAACGCCGCTTTTGCGGCACCGCTTCCCTCCGAGGGCGCGGACGCCCAGCGGCCCAACATCCTCATCATTCTGGCCGACGATCTGGGCATCGGGGACCTGGGGGCTTACGGTACCCGGGATATCCGCACGCCGCACATCGACGCTCTGCTCCAGGCCGGCATGCAGTTCGACAATTTCTATTCGAACTCCACCGTGTGTTCGCCCACTCGGGCTTCACTTCTCACAGGGTGCTATCCGGACCGGGCCGGTGTTCCCGGCGTGATCCGCACCAACGCCAGTGACAACTGGGGCCGTCTGGCGCCCGGCCTTCCGTTGCTTCCGGCTGTGCTGAAGAAAGCCGGCTACCATGCGGCGATCTGCGGCAAATGGCACCTGGGCCTGGAATCGCCGGACACTCCAACGGAGCGCGGGTTCGACCACTTCCACGGTTTTCTCGGCGACATGATGGACGACTATTTCCACCACCGCCGCCACAACCGTAATTACCTGCGGAACGGACTTCAGGAGATTGACGCCGAAGGGCACGCGACGGATCTTTTTACGCGCTGGGCAGTGGATTATCTGGACTCACGGCAAGGGAAGCCGGAACCGTTCTTCCTCTACCTGGCCTACAACGCGCCGCACACGCCGATTCAACCCACGCCCCAATCGCTGGAGCGGGTGAGGCGGCGCGACCCGTCTCTGCCAGCCAAACGGGCTGGTCTCGCCGCTCTGATCGAGCATATGGATGAATCGATTGGGATGGTCCTGGAACGCTTGAAGACGAACGGCCAGGCCGGCAACACCCTGATTTTCTTCTCCTCAGACAACGGCGGTGAATTGCAGTCCGGCGCCACCTGTGGCCCCTGGCGGGGCGGAAAGCAGGATTTGTTCGAGGGTGGAATTCGCGTTCCAGCCGGTGCGGTGTGGCCCGGGCGCATTGCACCGGCTTCCCGCAGCGCGGCGCGCGCCATGACGATGGATGTGTTCGCGACTGTCTGTGAAGCCGCGGGGGTGGCGGCGCCGCCCGCAATCGACGGAGTGCCGCTGTTGTCTCTGTTGCGTTCCCATGCCGTGCTGCCGGAGCGCGACCTGATCTGGGTGCGGCGCGAAGGGGGGCCAAGGTATCGCGGCCGGGACTACTACGCGATCCGCCGCGGCGACTGGAAGCTTCTGCAAGACGGTCCTTTCGCGCCCTATCAATTGTTCAACCTGAAGGACGATCCTGGGGAACGTGATGACAAGGCGCACAGTCATCCTGGCATGGTCCAGGCTTTGTCAGCCGCGCTCGCCCAGCACATCCAGCGAGCTGGCCGGACGCCATGGCAGCGTGGCTAACGGGGCAAGCATGAACTACTTGACGATTCGATGCCTGGGGCCAGCATTCGACACTGCGCCATGCGGCCGACCCGATGTTCGATTCTTTGCGGCGGTGGACGAAGGCTCCGGCGCCAACCGCCGAACTGCCCGTTCCTTCCACCATCGACGCCATGGATCAGGCCGGCGTTTCCACGATGCTGATCAGCGTCTGGTACGCACCCGGCAAGGAGATGATCTCGAACGATGAAGTGGCGAGGCTTGCCGCTGAGGCGCCGGGGCGGCTGATTGGGGTGTGGTGTATCACGGAACCCGGCTTCTAGGCAATCCGGATTCGGCCGTGGCTCTGGGATCTGCCGCCGACGGACCGCCGCTTCTACCTGTTCACGTCGCCTGTTGCGACTTGGGTGTGCCGTTCTGCACTCAGATTGGACACACGGGTTCGTTGATGCCGAGCGAACACGGCCGTCCCATTCATCTGGACCGTGTGGCATTGGACTTTCCGGAGTTGACCATCGTGCCGGCCACATCGGTTATCCGTGGACGGATGAGGCGATTGCGGTGGCGACCAAGCACGAGAACGTGTCCAACTACCCGATGCTGAGTTGAGCGATGAGGCGGCACAACTCTTCCTGGGGCTGAATGCGGCCCGGGTGTTCGGAATCGCACCAGCCCGCGGAGTTCCTTAGATCGCGAGTTCACAGGCGGCGGCGAAGATCCGGTTCCAAACGCGGGGTGGCAGGCTGGCGCAGGCGCTACACTCGATAGCAGTGAGCGATTTTTCGAATCCCCTGCTGGGCGGTGAGTTCCACATTCCTTTCAACAAGATTCAGCCGGAACATGTTGAACCCGCCATCCGAGCCCTGGTTGAACGGGCCCGGGCCAATCTTCAAGCCATTACCGACGTTCCCGGCGAACGATCCTGGCTGAACACGATGGAAGCCTTCGATGTGGCGACCGAGGCGCTGGACCGCGCCATGGGCATTGCGCGTCATCTCACGGGAGTGGCGGCGACGGATGCCTTGCAGGCGGCGCTTGAGGCCGTTGAGCCGGTGGTGGCGGCCTTCGAATCGGGCATCTATCTCGATACCGGGCTTTGGAACGCGGTGAAGGCGTTCGCGGAGACGGCGGAGGCCCGGGGCCTCACCGGCGAACGGCTCAGATTTCTGGAAAAGACACTGGATGCGTTCCGCCGGCAGGGCGCCGAACTCGATGAGGCGGGGAAGACGCGGCTCAAGGAGATCGGGGTTGAGTTGAGCACGGTGACGACGCGCTTTCGCGAGAATGTGCGCCAGGCAACCAACGCTTTTGAACTGGTGATCACCGAGGAGGCCGGGCTGGCGGGATTGCCCGGTAGCGCCGTGGCTATGGCTCGCGCCAGTGCCCAGTCGAAGAACCGGGCGGGCTGGCGATTCACGCTGCAGCAGCCTAGTTATCTGGCAGTGATGACGTACCTGGATGACGCCGCTGTGCGTGAGCGCATGTGGCGGGCCTTCAACACACGGGCCCACGGAGGTGAGTTCGACAACGCGAAGTTGATCTCCCGCATCCTTGAACTGCGGGCGGAAAAGGCCCGTCTGTTGGGCTACGGCGACTTTGCGGACCTCATTCTGGAAGAGCGCATGGCGGGTTCCGGCGCGCGCGCGGCGGCGTTTCTTGACGACCTGCGCGGCCGTACCACGGCCCGGTTTGGCGAGGAGAACCGGTCCCTTGAGGCGTTCGCTGGACGCCCCTTGCAGCCGTGGGACATCGGGTACTGGTCGGAGAAGGAACGCGCGACGCGCTACGGATTCGATGAAGAGGCGTTGAAGCCGTACTTTCCGCTGGAGCGCGTTGTGGACGGAATGTACCAGTTGATGGGCGGCCTGTTTGGTTTTCGGGTCACCGAGGTGCCGGGTGTTCCGGGCTGGGACGACGCGGTGCGTTTCTACGATATTCATGACACCGGGAGCGGCGCGCATCTGGGGTCCTTTTACGCGGACTGGTTCCCCCGGGAGAACAAGCGGCCAGGGGCGTGGATGGACGCCTTCGTCACCGCGAAGCCGGGCAAGCCGCACCTGGGCTTGATCTGCGGCAACCTGACGCCTCCTGTGGATGGCAAGCCCGCTCTGCTGACGCACCGCGACGTGGAGACGATTTTCCATGAGTTCGGCCATCTGCTGCATCACTGCCTGAGCGAAGTGGGCGTGCGCCATTTGTGCGGCACGAACGTGCCCTGGGATTTCGTGGAACTGCCCTCGCAGATCATGGAGAACTGGTGCTGGGAGCGGGCCGCGCTCGACCGTTTCGCGAGCCACTATGAGACCAGCGAACCGCTTCCCGAGGATCTCTTCCAGAAGATGCGCGCCGCACGCCAGTATCGTGCCGCCAATGCGCAGATGCGGCAGTTGAGTTTCGGGATCACCGATCTCAATCTCCACCGGGTGTACGCTCCATCGCGAGATGGCAGCGTGGTGGAGTATGCTCTGCGATGTCTGCGGGAGTTCGCCGCCGCGCCGCTCACGGACGATTACGCGATGATCACATCGTTCCTGCATCTGTTCTCCGACCCGGTGGGCTACGGCGCCGGCTACTACTCCTACAAGTGGGCCGAGGTGCTGGATGCCGATGCCTTCACACGGTTCCGAGCGGAGGGTGTATTCAACACGGACACCGGACGCGCCTACCGGGCAGGCATTCTGGCGCGCGGCAACAGTGATGACCCGGCGGCGCTCTATCGCGGCTTCATGGGACGCGATCCCGACGCGAACGCGCTGCTGGTGCGTTCCGGTCTGGCCGCGTGATCTCGGCGGCGCGGCTGGCCGCGTTCGATGTCCTTACCGGGGTGGATCAGGGCCGCACGACAGACGCCCTGCTACCCGACCGCCTGGCCGGCCTGGATGAGCGGGACGCGGGACTGGCGCAGCGGCTGGTGTTGGACACGCTGCGGCTGCGGGGCCAAATCGATTGGCTGATTGAGCGCCAGGCGCGCCGGCCGGTGGATCAACTGGACGCGCCGGTGGTTTGCGCGTTGCGGCTGGGCATTTTCCAACTGCGGTATCTCGACCGGGTGCCGCGTCACGCCGCGGTGGATGAGAGCGTTGAGCTGGCGAAACAGTTTGGGAAGCGGGCCGCATCCGGACTGGTGAATGCGGTGTTGCGAAGAATCGGCAAACAGCCGATGCCCTGGCCCGGGCCGCATGTCGAGTTTTCCATGCCGGCGTGGCTGCTGAAGCGCTGGACGGAACAGTTCGGGCGGGAGGCGGCGCTGGGAATCGCGCGGCAGGCCCTGGAACAGCCGCCGGCTTACATCCGAGTGCCGGGAGGCGCGGAGCCAACCGTTCCCGCGGAGCCAACGGAGGTGCCAGGCTGCTGGCGTCTCACGGGGGGCGAATCGGGTTCGTTTCGCCGTCAGGATCTGAGCGCTCAGACCATCGTCCCGCTGCTCGGCTTGCGGCCGGGGCACCGGTTTCTGGATCTTTGCTGCGCGCCCGGCAACAAGACTTTGCAGGCGTTGGAGACGCCGGTGCACTGCGTGGCCTGCGATGGGAGCTGGCCGCGCCTGCGGGCGGTCACCGGGTTAACGGCGCCGCGGCTGGTGCTGGATGCCACCCAGCCGTTGCCTTTCGGCCGGAGTTTCGACCGGATC
Source organism: Acidobacteriota bacterium (assembly GCA_016870915.1). GTDB lineage: Bacteria > Acidobacteriota > Terriglobia > Bryobacterales > Bryobacteraceae > VFZY01. The sequence continues at coordinate 15,531 of VFZY01000093.1, forward strand.
CTGCTGGATGCACCGTGTTCAGGAACGGGCACGCTGGCCCGCAATCCGGAAATCAAGTGGCGTCTCAATGCCGCCAGCGTGCGCCGCCAGGCGGACCGCCAGTTGGCGATGCTGCGCAACGCCCTGGGTGTGCTGGCTCCCGGCGGTGTGCTGGTGTATGCCACCTGCTCGCTTGAGCCGGAGGAGAATGAGGATGTTCTGGAGCGAGCGGGCATCCGGGCAGAAGTGGTGCGCCGGATTCCGGGCCGCGATGCCGGGGACGGATTTTCGGCCGCTGTGATACGATCAGAATAAGCCCCGTAAATCGTTGAGATACAAAATGGTTGAGATCCTTCCCTCGATCCTGGCGGCGGATTTCGCCCGGCTGGGCGATCAGGTTCGCGCTGTGGAGCAGGCGGGCGTTACGATGTTGCACCTGGATGTGATGGATGGCCATTTTGTGCCGAACATCAGCTTCGGGGTGCCGGTGGTGGAGTCGCTTCGGCGCGTGACCAAGCTAACGTTGGACGTGCACCTGATGGTTACTCGGCCGGATGAACTGATTGGTCCGTTTGCCCAGGCGGGGGCCGACCAGATTTCCGTGCATCAGGAGGTTTGTCCCCACCTGGATCGCACATTGCGCCTGATTCAGAGTGAAGGGCTAAAGGCCGGGGTGGTGATCAATCCATCGACGCCGGTCACGGTGCTGGACGAGGTTCTGGATGTGGCGGATTTCGTGCTAGTAATGAGCGTGAACCCGGGTTTTGGGGGGCAAAAGTTCATCCCGGGCGCCTTGCGGAAGATAGCCCGGTTGGACAGGGCGCGCAGGGAAGGGAAGTCTCCTATTATGATAGAGGTGGATGGTGGTGTGGGGCCCGCGAACACGGCGGCCCTGGTGGAGGCCGGATGCGACTGGCTGGTTGCCGGTTCAGCGGTCTTTGGCCGTGAAGATCCCGCCACAGCCGTGCGTGAAATGCAACAGATCGCGCGCCAGGCGGCGGGCGTTCCAGTTTAGTTGAGGATTCATGAGATACCAGAAGTTCGTTGTGACTCTGCTGGCGGTTGCGGTGATGGCGGGTGGGTTGAGCTCCTGCCGCCGCAAGAAGTATGAGAACCCCATCACGTCGGATACCCAACAGCCCGACAAGGTGCTGTTCGACAAGGCAGTGAGAGACATTGAGCGCAGCCGCTTTGAAGTGGCGCGGCTCACGCTGCAGACCCTGATCAATACCTACGATTCGAGCGAGTACCTGGCCAAGGCGAAGCTGGCTATCGCCGATAGCTGGTTCCGCGAGGGGGGCTCGCACGGTCTGGCGCAAGCCGAGGCGGAGTACAAGGACTTCATTCTGTTCTACCCGACGATGGAAGAGTCGGCCGAGGCGCAGGAGAAGGTGTGCATGATCCACTACCGGCAGATGGAGAAGCCGGATCGCGATCCCACGCACGTCATCCGCGCCGAGGACGAGTGCCGGCTGTTGCTCAATCAGTTCCCGAACTCCAAGTTCGCGCCTCGCGCGCAGCAGTTGCTGCGGAACATTCAGGAAGTGCGGGCCGAGGGAGAGTTCCGCGTCGGAGCTTTCTATCACGGCAAGGGAAGTTTTCCGGCCGCCGCCAACCGCCTGCAGGCGGCCGTGGATGCATACCCGCTCTACAGCGGCGCCGATTCCGCGCTGTATCAACTGGGCGATTCGTATTCGAAGATGGGCAACCGGTTCCGCGAGAAGGCGGGACAAGCGTACAGCCGGCTGGTGCGCGACTATCCGTTGAGCGATTTCGCCGAGGAAGCCAAGGGCGCCCTCAAGCAGATGGAACTGCCGGTTCCGGAAGCGGATCCGGTGGCGGTGGCGCGAATGAAGTATGAGTTGGAGAACCGGCCGAAGGCGGGGATCATGTCGCCGGTGACGGGGATCTTCTCGAAGAGTCCCGACACACGTCTTGCGGCGCGTTCGGGACAGCCGGCGATGGAGGGCTTGCGGCCCAACATTCCGGCCAGCGTTCCGTCTCCCGCGGCGCTTGCCGGTGGGACGACGGATGTCACGGTTTCCACTGTCGGCGACTCCTCGACTCTCGATTCAAATCCCGATGCGCGGGCGAAGCCTCCCTCCGAGGCCGGCGCAGCGGGTGGCAATGGCGCGGCTGGTGGCACTGGCGCAGCGGGTGGAAATGGCGTAGCGGGTGGCAATGGCGCAGCCCCAGCGGCGGCGGCCCCGGCGCAACCGGAGCCTCTGCCCACCAACCACAGCGCTCCGCCGAAGAAGCAGAAGAAGCCCAAGGAACCGAAGCGGAAGAAGTAGCCGGTGCGCGGGCGCCGGTCACTTCTTCTTAGTGATCTTCGATATCGTCTGCCCGACGGCTTTGCCGGGTTTGTCCATGTCCGATAGCGCGAAGCGGACGGCGGACTGCGCCAGATCCTTTACGTTTGCGTTCCGGTAGTCCGCCGGGACGGCAACGTCGATATGGCGGATCAGATTTCCGGTGCCCGTCAGCAGCTTGTGCGGATCCTGCAGTAGAGTCCCCTTATTGAATCCGAGATTGAGGTGATGGGTGTAGACGGGGAGCATGCAGTAGGCGTCCCCAAGCCGTTCGGATACCGAAAACACGGCGGTGAGGGCATGCGTGTGGTAGAGCAACTCGTTGGCGCCGGGGTGGATGTCGAACAGGAACTGCCGTGCATCCAGGAAGAGTTCCATCAGCGCGGCGTCCTTGTGACGCAGAAGCGCCAGGAAGTCAGGATGAACCGGCCGGGGGGTGCTCATTGGGTCAGGGCATTCCAGGGGGCCATCCGGTCACTATACCTCGAAAACAGAAGCCTTTACGTTTCTTAAACAACCGCGGTTCAGCTGGCGCCGTTTCACAATCAGAGGCAGCCGAAGCAAGGCAGCCTTGAAAAGAAAGAGGAACCAGATGATGTTCACCAAAGCCACCGTATTGGCAGCGGCGCTCGCACTAGGCGGCGCCAACGTGGGAATCGCGCAGCGCCCGAACCGTCCCCCGGAGTCGAGAGGCCAGAAGGGCGGGCGGCCTGAGGGCGCCTCACAACGACCTAATGGAACATGGGGCCAGAAAGGCAACCGACCCGAGAACCCGCCGCAGCGTCCGCCGGAGTCGCGGGGTCAGAAGGGCGGACGGCCGGAAGGCGTTCCGGGGCGGCCTCGATAGTGGCACGTGAGCGCGGCCCGGTTTCAGGGCCGGGCCGCGCAGGGCGGAAGGGAAAGGGCCCGTTAGTGGGCCAGATCGACGGTGCGGGCCAGTTGGATGGCCTTGTTTTGCAGCAGTTCGTTGAGAACCGCTTCCGGCACCAGATTGTCGGTCTCGACGACGCCGATCGCGCTGAGTTCCTTGTCCTCGCGGGCGGACTGCTCTCGGCCCAGCGAGAAGTTGGCGATATTGATGCTGTTGCGTCCCAGCACGGATCCCACGTAGCCGATGACGCCCGGAACATCAAGGTTTTTGAGAAATGTGATGTGACCGGAAAGCGGGGCTTCGCAGTAGATGCCGTCCACCTGGATGAGCCGCGGGTTATCGAGCACAATCGCGCCCATGACGGTGGTTGTGCCGCTGCCCGTTTCGAACTCCACCCGGATGGAGTCAACGTGGCCAGCACGCTTTTCGTGCGTCTCGGCAATCTCAAGGCCGCGGTCGCCCGCAATCTGGAGCGCGTTGATGAGGTTGGCGTGGATGGAAAGAGAGCGGTTGAGCAGGCCTGCCAGACCGGCGTTCCGGATGAGCGCCGTGTTCCCCTCGCCGATTTTTCCGCTATAGGTGAACCGCACCGCCTTCGGATTGCCCGATGAGATGTAGGCCGCGAAGGCGCCCAGGCGTTCCGCGAGCAGGACATACGGTCCCAGGGAGCGGTACTGTTCGGGTGAAAGAGCCGGCATGTTCACGGCGTTGATGGCGACGCCGTGTTGCAGGTATTCCACCACCTGTTCGACGATGCGGACGCCGACGATCTCCTGCGCTTCTTCAGTTGAGCCGCCAATGTGGGGAGTGGCGATGAGGTTTGGCGCCTTGAGCAACGGGTGGTCGGCTGGAAGAGGTTCGGGGTCGAAGACATCCAGGCCGGCGCCAGCCACATAGCCCGACACCAGGGCTTCGGCAAGCGCGTCCTGATCCACCAGTTCGCCGCGGGCGCAGTTCACCAGGCGAACGCCTCGCTTCATACGGGCGATGGTCTCGCGGTTGATGAAACGGTTGGTATCCGGGGTCAGCGCCATGTGCAGCGTCAGGTAGTCGCTTTCGGCCAGGACGCGATCCAGTGGCAGGAGTTCGACGCCCAGGTCCGCCGCGGTTTGCGGGCTGACGTATGGGTCGCTTGCGACAATGCGCATGGCGAACCCACGGGCCCGCAGCACTACTTCGCGACCAATGCTGCCCAGCCCCAGCACGCCCAGCGTCTTGCCGCGCAGTTCGGTGCCCATGAACTTCTTCTTTTCCCACTTGCCGGCCACGGTGGAGGTGCTGGCCTGCGGAACCGCCCGGGCCAGCGACAGCATCAGAGCCACCGTGTGCTCAGCCACCGAAACGGCATTGCCCCCCGGCGTATTCATCACGAGGACCCCGGCAGCGGTGGCGGCGGGAAGGTCGACGTTATCCACTCCGACGCCCGCCCGGCCCACCACGCGCAGCTTGGGCGCCTTGGCCAGAACTTCCTTGTTCACTTTCACGGCGCTGCGCACCAGCAGGGCGTCGCAATCGGCCAGATGCTGGGCGTACTCTTTCGGATTCGTGACCACCACATCCCAGCCGGCCTGGGCCTGTAGCATCTCCACCCCGGCCTGTGCCAGGGGCTCGGCAACAACGACTTTCATGATTGCTTTCCTTTTTTGCGCGTTACGTGTTCACCAATTCGCGGTTGAGCGCGGCGCTCGCGTAGACGTTCTGCACCGCGGCGACGCCAGTGCCGAACTGCACCGGGTGGCCATTGGCGGCCAGGATGATTTCGAGCGCGGCGACCATGGCGAACAGGTCGGCGAAGTCGAAATAGCCAAGGTGGGCGATCCGGAAGATCTGGCCCTTCATCGTGCCCTGGCCGTTGGCGATGATGGCGCCAAAGCGGTTGCGGAACTCCTTCACGATGACACCCGAATCCATGCCGGCCGGAGGACAGATCGCCGTGACGGCGGAACCCGGATTGGCGCCCGAAAACAGCGTCAGGCCGAGGGCCGTGGCCGCTTCACGGGTGGCGCGCGCCAGCAGTTCTGCGTTGCGGACGAGATTAGCAGCGCCCAACTCCTTCACATACTTCAGCGCCTCCCCGAGTGCCAGCAGGATGCTGGTGGCCGGGGTCCAACTCGATTCGCCGTTCACCGCATTCTTGGCTTCCTTCTTCAAGTCGAAGTAGTAGCGCGGCAACCTGGCGGATTCGGCGTGCTTCCACGCCTTGGCGCTCATCGACAGGAACGCCACGCCGGGGGGGACCATGAGCGACTTTTGCGAGCCGCCAATCACGATATCGAGGCCCCATTCGTCGATGTTCAGGGGCATGGTGCCCATGCCTGTGATGGCGTCCACGACGAAGATGGCGTTGGTATTCTTGACCAGCTTGCCCATCGCTTCCACGTCGTGCGCGGCGCCGGTGGAGGTTTCCGATGCCTGGACGAACACGCCCCTGGCGTCGGGATTTGCCGCCAGAGCCGCTTCCAGCTTCGAGGCCGCGACCGCACTTCCGTACGGCTCCTCAAGAAGCACCACGTTCAACCCGTAAGCCTTGGTGATTCCGGCCCACCGCTCGCCGAATTTGCCGGCGCTGCAGACAATCACCTTGTCGCCGGGCGAAAAACAGTTGGTAACCGAAGCCTCCATGGCGCCGGATCCGGACGCCACCAGAATGAGCACATCATTCGAAGTGCCCATCACTTCCTTGAGGTCCGCCAGGACGCCTTTGTAGAGCTTCCGGAAGTCCTCCGTACGATGATGAATGTCCGACCCCATCATGGCGTGGAGAGCCTTGGGGAGCAGGGGCGTGGGCCCGGGGGTGAGCAGTCTTTGCTTACGAATGTACATAGAGTGATTGCGTGACGGGAAAGGGGTTGCTATTTCTAGAATAGCAGACCCCTATGTCTCTCCTCGACAAAATCCAGCAGGATCTGGTGCAAGCCATGAAGGCCAAGGACGAAGCGCGGTTGAGCGCGCTTCGCATGATCAAGACCGCTCTCAAGAAGCAGGAAGTGGATTCGATGAAGCCGCTTGACGACTCTTCTGAACAGGCCGTTCTGAAGACGATGGTCAAGCAGCGGCGGGATTCGATTGAGATGTTTCGAAAGGGGGGCCGCGAGGAACTGGCGGACAAGGAAGCGGCCGAACTGGCGTTGATCGAAGCGTACATGCCGCAGCCTCCGAGCGCGGAAGAAGTGGCGGCCGCGATCGACTCAGCGCTGGCTGAAACCGGGGCCACGGAGGCCAAACAGATGGGCCTTGTGATCAAAGCGGCGTCGGCCAAACTGGCTGGCAAGCGTGTGGATGGCAAGGCTTTGAGCGATGCCGTCCGGGCCCGGCTGTCGTAAGCTTACGCTGGAAAGAACGAACGCAGGGGCTGGAAGCTGGCGCGTACGAAGCGCACGCTTTCCTGGTAAGCCTCTTCAATCGTGGTGTTCTTGGACATGGGGACGATGACACGCACCAGAGCGGTGTCGGTGCGGTTGTAGCGCAGGGCGTCCTCAACCACGTAGTACTTGGCGGTGTATTCGCTGGCCACCACGCGGTCGCGGCTTTGGTACCAATACAGCACCAGGGACCGGGCCTCGCCCTTCTGGACGACGTAGCGGTTCACTTCAATGGGGGCGCGACCGGGGATGTCCACCTTCACCTTGTCGTTGATCTGCCAGATCCAGCCGGAGCCCGGCAGGCAGTTCTTGGGTGAATGCGGCGCTTTCCCATCGCGCTGGGTGCGGAAAAACGCAACGAAGAGATCCACGGCAGCGATGCGGAACGTGGGCGAGTGGTACTGCCGGGTGAGCAGGTCGTCCGCCTTCAGCACATCCTGCACTTCCTTTTCCACCACGCCTTCCTGGGCCAGTTGGTAATCGCCTACCGTTGTGGGGAACTCTTTGAGGGGCCGCGAGATAGCGACATCTTCAGGACGCGAGAAACCGTAGAAGACGCCGGCCTGAACCAGCAGGGCAACCGTCAGGATATGAACGCGCCGGTCACTCAGACTCTTGAGGCTCAGCGGGCCTTGCGGCTCGGGCATTGACGACTCCTTTGGTGAACCACACCAGAATGCGATGGAAACCGATCAGAATGAACAGGGCGATCATGAAGATCACCCAGCCTTCCATGTCGTGAAAGAGGCCCTGCGCCAGCGCCTTGTCGTGCTCACTGATCACCCCGGTGAGGGTGACGCGCAGCCCGTTGGTGGCAATGGCGATGGGGATGGTGGAAAAGAAGATGATCCCGCGAATCGTGGTGCTGGCCTCAAAGAAGTAGCCGTAGACCAGGGACAGGAACGTCAACGAAAGCAGAGACCGGATGCCGCTGCAAGCCTCCACCACATTCAGCGGGCCGCTGGCCAGTTGCAGGATGTGGCCCTCGCGGACACAGGGATACCCGACGAGGTTCAGCGTCTCTTCGGCCGCCACCGTCGCGATGGTCTGCAGGGGGAACGTGATCTGGTTAAAGATCACAGCCGGCAAGGGCACCATGAAGCAGGTGAGGAACAGGGGGAAAAGCAGGATACGAAACAGCTTGCCGCCACCCAGGAACAGAACCATCCCCGCCAGCGTGATGACGAAAGCCGTCCGCTGCAGGAAGAGTTCCGCGCCGAGCGAGCCCACCAGTTCCTGGAAGATGCCCCAGGCCATGATCACCAGGCCGAACCAGTTTTTCTTGAACTCGTGGCCGAAAATCTCGTCCCGTTTCTGCCAGGCGATGTACACGGCCAGGGGGAATACGAAGAATCCATGCCCCATGTTGTCATCGGAGTCCCAGTGCCGCACCAGACGGGTCAGGATGGGGAGATAACAGACGGCGACCAGGGCAAACAACCAGATGATCGCAGCCCAGGGAATCGGTATTGCCGGTCTAGCGGGCTCCAGGGGTGGAGCCGCGGCCGGATCAGTGGTCATTTCCACCCACATTTCCGTTTTGAGCCGCGCGTGCGAATCTCCTGGATGCTCGTCCGCATCAATATCGATAGGGGTTTGAAGGCAGCGAAGACCCCTGCGGAGGACAGCACCCAATGGGTGACAAACAAAACCAGCCCTTTCAGCTCTCGTTCAACGGCCTTCTCAAGATCGACTTCCAGGGATCGCGCGTTACTTCCGATGGTGGTCTGATCCTGGTGCGTGAGTTGGATGAACGGCTGGGCTTCGGTGCTCTCATTGCCCAACACCTGACTGACTCACGGCGCGGCAAGAATACCCAGCTTCCGCTGGCGGACCTACTGCGCCAGTCCGTCTACAGCCGGATTGCCGGCTACGAGGATGTCAACGATGCCGAGCGGCTCTCGCAGGATCCAACCTTCCGGCTGA